>NZ_JADBQB010000005.1:0-452663 GCF_014895705.1 Enterobacter cloacae complex sp. P27C | reverse complement strand
GTAGCGGTAGTGCCATCGTGTCTGGCCGTTATCTTTCTCCAGGGTGCGTCCGTGGACATCATAGCGCCAGCGAATGCGCTGGGGTGGGTGGATCCGTGGGGGGGGAGTTGTGAGTGTATCGGTAAAACAAAGCCTGATTTCTATGTCGGGCCTGCGACCCCCAGAATGTTCGTCGATAGACCAAGAGCGCCCCTTGAACCGTTTACTAAGGCATACCCTGAATACGGCCAAGGTAATGTTCAACAGTTGCATGCTGAAAATAGAGTTATTAATTTCGACAAGATTGATATTCTTCCATAGGAACCATGATAAATTTACAATCTTATAATGAAGTGTTAGATTTTTTGGAGCTTTTTTTCCAAAAATATATTCTTGATTCTAATTGTCTACAGGATATGCAATTTATTTTAGATGATTGTCGAAAAGAAAAAGTGGTGGCTATTCGAGCTTTAGACTCATGTTTCATGGAATATAGGCGAAAGAATCAAGATTATAGAATTCCTACTCATGAGGAACAGGAGATATGGAGACAGTTATTCAATTTATGGCAATAAAATATTAAATAAACAAATGGCAAGATGGTTCTTACCTTAATATTCCGTATTATTTTGCTAAGATTATACTATTACCATCGGTCTCAGGAGGTAATCTCTTATTTGAATGTGTTAGTATAATTCAGGAGTTAAAGCGATGACAGAAGAAAGGCTACGAAAGAATCTTGTTTTTTTAATAAAAAAATATGTTCGGGAAAGTCAACAGGAAGCATTTTATGATGACATATCAAAGCCTGATGTGCCAGTGAAAGGTATTTTAGCTGACTTTAATAAAGTCAAAATAAGAACCGTTGATGAAGCGGATGGAGATTTGATACGTAATATTTACTTTTATTTTTGCTAACTAATAGTCATGCGGGGAATTGATTTTTTTCAGGTTGCTTATTATATTTTTTTATGGAGGGTGAACAGGTTGATGCATGGGGAAGGGTAAATGACTCTTGACTCGTCCTGTTCCTTACCCTCCTTTATGAAGGATATTAGAAATAAATTAATTACAGATTTTATTTTATATATCACACATTACGCTGATTTCCTTCTTTTAACTATATTCAAAACCTGTTCTCCGCTGATGATAATCCGTTCGAAGAACGATTGAGAAAATTACCCATAACCGCCTGCTGCAGGAGGTGCAGGGGGACGTGCCGATGATCTAAGTATACTGCGACCAGACAGTGATGACCCGCTGGCACATACTGACGACGTTAATGCCCGAGAGATCTTCTGGTTCCACTGCCAGCCCAACGGCACGCCAGAGCGGATAGTGGATATCGAAGGGCAGATGCGCTGGGAAGGGGCCAACAGAGCCTGAGGTAAGCTACTGCTGGAAAGCGAGACGCAGGTATCAGGATATTCTCAGAACCTGCGCATGCAAGGGCAATACCTAGACCGCGAGACAGGGCTGCACTACAATCTTTTCCGGTATTATGACCCGGACTGCGGACGGTTTACGCAGCAGGACCCGAAAGGGCTGGCGGGGGGGATAACCTTTACCAGTATGCGCCGAATGCGCTGGGGTGGGTGGATCCGTGGGGGTTGTCGAGATGTAAAGCACCGAACGGATATAAAACGGGTGATGTTGATCCACATGGTAATCTTTCTCTTGGTGTAAACAGGGCGTCGGGCCACACAAATAGTAAAAATGATGGGTTTGTACAAAGTCACCACCCAATACAAGATGCTTGGGCTAAGAAAAGAATTAACGGTTACCAGAGAAATACTGCACCTGCTACGTTACTTAAATCCGCATCAGGCAGTCCGCACGATAATATAAGTTCTGCTCAACGAACTCGTAGAGCTTTACCGGGAGGTTGGGATACAACGTTGAAACAAGAGTTTCATATCAGTTACAAAGAAATGATTGATGCAGGTTTTCCAAAGCAGCAGGCAAGGAAATCGATTAGTGACTCGTATAAATATTTTGACCAATTGAGAGAGTCTAATAATAGTAATATTTATTTTGATATATAACCTATTCATTAATAGGTAAGCCGATATGGAAAAACAGGATTTAATTGATCAGTTAAATGAAATTGAAAAACTCATACGCAGGTCTTTACCTTCTGAATATAAGCGCTTTATGATTGAGAACGTCAAGGACACTGATTCTTATAAAATTCAACGAGCAAATGGTGACCTGCTTTATGTATTCAATTGTTTTGATTTACTTGAAAGAAATAATACATATACAATTCAAGAGGTTGAGCCTGACGTTTTATTAATTGGTCAAGATGGTGATCTTGGGTACTTTTTGAATTTACGCAAAGGTACTGATGAGATTTATTCTTTAGATCTTGGAGCGTTAGGAAGCCTGGACATGGATAAAGAAAGTAATAGCATATTTATGCTATAATATTTTTATTTATTAAACGAATTAGTTCAGTATATTGGTAAAATCCACGCCAAAGCGTGGATTTTTTTCATTCAAAACAAATCAAACGTTAAACAGGAAGTTCATCACGTCGCCATCTTTAACGATATAATCTTTCCCTTCCGCACGCATCTTGCCTGCTTCTTTCGCGCCTTGCTCACCCTTGTAGGTAATGAAGTCTTCAAACGCGATAGTCTGCGCACGAATAAAGCCCTTCTCGAAGTCGGTGTGGATCTTACCGGCCGCCTGAGGCGCAGTCGCACCCACAGGAATCGTCCACGCACGCACTTCTTTAACGCCAGCGGTGAAGTAGGTCTGCAGGTTCAGCAGTTCATAGCCCGCGCGGATCACGCGGTTCAGGCCCGGCTCTTCCAGACCCAGCTCGGCCATGAACTCCTCACGGTCGGCGTCGTCCAGCTCGGCGATATCGGACTCAACGGCTGCGCAAACCGCCACAACCACAGAACCTTCCGCCGCAGCAATTTCACGCACTTTGTCCAGGTACGGGTTGTTCTCGAAACCGTCTTCGTTAACGTTGGCAATGTACATGGTTGGCTTCAGGGTCAGGAAGCTCAGGTATTTGATCGCCGCTTTGTCTTCGTCAGTCAGGTTTTTCAGCGCGCGCAGCATGCCCGCATTTTCCAGCTGTGGCAGGCATTTTTCCAGCGCAGCCAGTTCCGCTTTCGCGTCCTTGTCGCCGCCTTTGGCTTTCTTCTGCACGCGGTGAATTGCACGTTCGCAGGTGTCGAGGTCAGAGAGCGCCAGCTCGGTGTTGATGACGTCGATATCGTCAGCCGGATCCACTTTGTTATTAACGTGGATGATGTTGTCGTTCTCGAAGCAGCGCACAACATGGCCGATCGCTTCGGTTTCACGGATGTTGGTCAGGAACTGGTTACCCAGACCTTCGCCTTTGGAGGCACCCTTCACCAGGCCCGCGATGTCCACGAACTCCATGGTGGTTGGCAGAATGCGCTGCGGCTTCACGATTTCCGCGAGCTGGTCCAGACGCGGGTCCGGCATAGGCACCACGCCGGTGTTCGGTTCGATGGTACAGAACGGGAAGTTCGCCGCTTCGATACCCGCTTTGGTAAGCGCGTTAAACAGGGTGGATTTGCCCACGTTTGGCAGACCGACGATACCGCATTTGAATCCCATTTCTAAATCACCTTAATATCTTGATAATCAATCCGTTAACGATAACCGATTGATGAAAAGTAAATAACTACGCCTATTATACACGTAACCCGCATGACGCGCGGTAAAAAAGCCGTATCGGGCGGATTATTGCGCTTTGAAAGCGTGTAAGCGATTTGTCGCTTTGGTTAAGCCGTCTTGCAGCCAGATTTCAGTGCAGCGCGCCGCTTCGTCTACCGCCTCGTCAATCAGTTTTTGTTCGGAAACCGGGGGTTTACCGAGCACGAAACCGACAACTTTGTTTTTATCGCCCGGATGGCCGATTCCCACGCGCAAACGGTGGAAATTCGGGTTATTGCCCAACTTGCTGATGATGTCTTTAAGACCGTTGTGACCGCCGTGTCCGCCGCCCAGCTTGAATTTTGCTACGCCAGGCGGGAGATCCAGCTCATCGTGAGCCACCAGAATTTCATCCGGATTGATGCGATAAAACGTTGCCATTGCCGCCACCGCTTTACCGCTCAGGTTCATAAAGGTGGTCGGCACCAGCAGGCGAACATCCGCGCCAGCAAGGTTGATACGTGAGGTGTAGCCGAAGAATTTAGGTTCTTCACGCAGGGGAGCACGTAACCGTTCGGCCAGCAGATCGACGTACCAGGCTCCGGCGTTGTGGCGGGTGGCCGCATACTCCGCGCCCGGGTTGGCGAGGCCGACAATCAGTTTAATCGTCACGATTCAATTCCTAATGGGTTCCAGATCTGGCGCGTAGTTTACTGTCTGGCGCGCCGCTTGACAAAATTCTGCGTTCGTCACAGCGAGAAGCAAATAATTACTTATCTGAACAATTAGAATTTCAAGTTGTTCAACATGTTATTTGTAAATTTTTGTCTGGGAGTTATCTGTAATTGTGATCATTCACGCAACTCATATAAGGGGCGTTGTCTATACTTTACACACAAGGATTAGGGGCTTTTCCCCTGACAACCCAAAGTTCCGGAGGTGACACATGAAACGCAAAAACGCTTCGTTACTCGGTAACGTGCTGATGGGGTTGGGGCTCTTCGTGATGGTAGTCGGCGTAGGTTATTCCATTTTAAACCAGCTGCCGCAGCTTGATCTCCCACAATACTTCGCGCATGGCGCGGTATTGAGCATCTTCCTCGGTGCAGTATTGTGGCTCGCCGGGGCGCGCGTAAGCGGACATGAGGAAGTCTGCGATAAATACTGGTGGGTGCGCCACTACGACAAACGCTGTCGTCGCGACCAGCATAAGCACAGCTAGTGCATGATGAAGAACATCGAAACGACTCCATCCGGAGTCGTTTTTTTTTTGCATAGCATATTGACCCTCACGTAACGTAAGGCTCCAGAGTGGTGGCACTGGCAAAGTAAAAAGGAGCAGTTATGTTGATTCAGGTGGGTGAGCTGGCGAAACGAGCCGGTATCACCGTGCGGACATTGCATCACTACGAGCAAACAGGGCTGTTGCTGCCTTCTGCCAGAAGCGCGGCAGGTTACCGGCTTTACAACCTGGCGGATGTACAGCGTCTGCACATGATCCAGGCGCTGGCAAAAGCGGGGCTGGAACTTGCCGAAATCAGGGATTTTCTGGAAAAGGAGTCGCTGTCGTTGACCGAGCTACTCGATGCGCAAATCACGCTGCTGGATAAACAGCTGCGCAGTATACACACGCTGCGCGACCGGCTGGTGGAGCTGCGTACCGGGCTTACCGACGATGCAACGCCGGATCTGGAGTCCTGGCTACAGACTCTGGAGTTAATGAATATGTACGATCGCTGGTTTAGCAAAGAAGAATTACAGCAGTTGCCGTTTGCGGTACAGAAGGATGCGCTGGCGGCTATCTGGTCAGGGCTGGTGGCAGAGGCTAACGCGCTGCTGGAACAGGATATACCCGTTACTGACACGCGGGCGATGGATCTGGCGACCCGCTGGATGGAACGTCTTGAACAGGACACGGCGGGCAAACCGGAGTTTCTCACCCGGCTGAACGAGATGCACAGCGTAGAGCCACAGATGCAGGCGCAGACCGGCATCACCCCGGAGATGACAGATTACATCACGCGGGCGTTTGCGGAATCTAAGCTCAGCATATGGGAGAAGTATCTCACTGCCGAAGAGATGGCCTTTACCCGGGCGCATTATTTTGACCGCATGATGGAGTGGCCGCCGCTGGTGGCGAAACTGCATCAGGCGCAGCGGGACAATATCGCTCCTGACTCGAAGGAGGCGCAAAAGCTGGCTGAAAACTGGCTGGCATTGTTCCAGTCCTACGCAGGCACCAACCCGGAGACCCAGCAAAAGTTTCGTACGGCTATGCAGCAGGAGCCGCATCTGATGAAAGGAACCTGGATGACGCCTGCCGTGCTTGCATGGCTCCAGCAGGCGATCGGGGGGATGATGCAGAGACGTTTCTCTGCATCAGGTAACTCACAGATCCGCTAACGCGGCTTCACGGTTAGGATAAAAGGCAAGGCGGCCAGGGATCGGCTGCACGCCCGCACGCGCCATGGTGCGCAGGGGCTGGAATTCCAGGTTGCTGACCCGCAGCTCGCAGCCTTCCGGCAGACGTTTCACAAAGCGCTGGAAGGCATCCAGACCGCCGGCATCCAGCACCGGGACGGCATCCCACTTCAGCACCACAACCCGTTTCCCCGCGATGCGGGACTCCAGATCGCTGAACAATCCTTCCGCCGCGGCAAAGAATAGCGGGCCAATCACGCGCAGCACCAGCACATCCTCAGGCACCTCCACGTTAACCGGCGAGAGGCGCGTCATCTGCGCGATGCGGCGCATAAATAGCAGGGACGCGAGCACGATCCCGACGCTGATGGCGATAACCATATCGAACAGCACGGTCAGCGACATGCAGATCAGCATCACGATGATGTCGTCTTTCGGCGCACGGCGCAGCAGATTCACCACCTTATGCGCCTCGCTCATGTTCCAGGCCACCATCAGCAGCAGGGCGGCCATGGCGGAAAGCGGCAGCCAGGAGAGCAGTGGGGCAAGGATCAGCAGCGCCAGAATCACCAGCACGGAGTGGATAACCGCCGAAACGGGGGAGGTCGCACCTGCGCGCACGTTTGCCGCAGAACGGGCGATGGCTGCCGTAGCGGTAATCCCGCCAAAGAACGGTGCGATGAGGTTGCCTAAGCCCTGACCGACCAGTTCGCTGTTGGCTTTGTGCTTGGTGCCGGTCATGCCGTCGAGCACCACAGCGCACAGCAGGGATTCAATCGCTCCCAGCATCGCCATAGAGAACGCGGCGGGCAGCAGGGCGCGAAGTGAATCCCAGCTCAGGGTGAAGCTCGAACCAGGCATATCCCACGGTAGCACCAGCTGCGGCAGCAGCTGCGGAATGCCGTTACCCTGCGAACCGTCCGCCAGAACATAGTGGAACTGCGAGCCGATAGTCGCGACATGGCCACCGAACATATTAACGATAGCCATCACCGCGCAGCCCAGCAGCAGGGCGGGCAGATGGCCCGGCAGGCGAATACCGAGACGAGGCCAGACGATCAGTGTCCCCAGGGTGACTATTCCGATGGCGGCGTCGCCCAGGTTGGCCGTTGGCAGCGCCATAAACAGCGCCCCCACTTTTTGCAAATAGTGCTCCGGGATGTGGGGCATCTGCAGACCGAGAAAATCCTTGATTTGCATGGTTCCGATGGTGATCCCAATCCCCGAGGTGAACCCCAGCGTCACGGAAAGGGGAATGTATTCAATCAGGCGACCAAAACGGGCCAGACCGAACAGAATCAAAAAGACGCCGGACATCAGGGTGGCAACCAGCAGGCCTGCCAGACCAAACTGTTGTGAAACCGGGTAGAGGATCACCACAAAGGCGGCGGTCGGGCCGGAGACGCTGAAGCGCGAGCCGCCCGTCAGGGCAATAACAATCCCGGCAACGGCCGAGGTATACAGACCGTACTGTGGCGCAACGCCGCTGCCAATCGCCAGCGCCATCGCCAGCGGGATGGCAATAATTCCGACGGTGATCCCGGCAATCAGGTCACGGATAAAGCGTGACGAGGTGTACTTCTCTTTCCAGCAGGCGTCGATGAGGGCGCGAAAGGGCAGAACATGTGAGGAGGCTACGTTTTTCACAATTATCTATCATCCGTGTGCGCATCATCTGTCATATGAATGGCAGGTGAAGGAGGCATTAATCATACAAATAAAACCCAGAGACAAAAAAACCCGCCGCAGCGGGTTTTTTGGCCGTGTTCGATTAGTGTTCGAACATTGCAGAGATGGATTCTTCGTTGCTGATACGACGAATCGCTTCGGCCAGCATCCCGGACAGGGTCAGGGTACGCACGTTTGGCAGTGCCTTGATCTCGTCGCTCAGTGGGATGGTATCGCATACCACAACTTCGTCAATGACGGAGTTGCGCAGGTTGTTCACGGCATTACCGGAGAAGATCGGGTGTGTCGCGTAAGCGAACACGCGCTTGGCACCGCGCTCTTTCAGCGCTTCAGCGGCTTTACACAGCGTACCGCCGGTATCGATCATGTCGTCAACCAGCACGCAGTCGCGGCCAGCTACGTCACCGATGATGTGCATCACCTGAGAAACGTTAGCGCGCGGACGACGCTTGTCGATGATCGCCATGTCGGTATCGTTCAGCAGCTTAGCGATAGCACGGGCACGTACCACGCCGCCGATGTCCGGAGATACCACGATTGGGTTGTCCAGGTTCAGCTGCAGCATGTCTTCCAGCAGGATTGGGCTGCCGAATACGTTATCAACCGGGACGTCGAAGAAGCCCTGGATCTGCTCTGCGTGCAGGTCAACGGTCAGTACGCGGTCAACGCCGACGCTGGACAGGAAGTCAGCGACAACTTTTGCGGTGATTGGCACACGCGCGGAACGGACGCGACGGTCCTGGCGGGCATAACCAAAGTAAGGGATAACAGCAGTGATACGGCCTGCGGAAGCGCGACGCAGAGCGTCGACCATAACAACCAGTTCCATCAGGTTGTCGTTTGTTGGAGCACAGGTGGACTGGATGATGAAAATATCACCACCGCGTACATTTTCGTTGATTTGTACGCTGACTTCGCCGTCGCTAAAGCGACCTACGGCGGCGTCGCCGAGGGAAGTGTACAGGCGGTTGGCAATACGTTGTGCTAGTTCCGGGGTGGCGTTACCAGCAAAAAGCTTCATATCAGGCACGAGAAGAACCTCAGGCATGCGTCCAGTGGTGGATAGCGTTCGCCGCAAACTGCGGGGCCTAAGCGAAGGCTATCCAGGCGGTGTATTAAAGAGCGCGATGCAACGTCTGGAACAGGGTGACGTTGTCACCGAAACTCAGTCTGCGCCAGAATGGCCTGCTGTAGGGGGGAGGTGTTCATCCCGCGCGCTACAAAACCATGCAGCCAATCCGGCGCTTGCTCAAGCACCTGACGGGCAGCGGATTCGGTGTCAAATTCAGCAAAGACACAGGCCCCTGTACCGGTCAGGCGCGACGGCGCGTATTCTAACAGCCAGGAAAGCACCGCATCAACCTCGCGAAAACGTTTTCTTGCGATATCCTCGCAATCGTTGCTGAATTCACAATTTAATAACGTTTCTATTGACCGTACCGGGGTATTTCTTTTCAGGTCAGGATCTTTAAAGATGACCGGGGTCGGAATGCTCACGCCGGGGTGGGCAACCAGATACCATTTCTCCGGCGGGTTGACCGGGGAGAGGATCTCACCCACGCCCTCGGCAAAGGCCGCGTGGCCGCGAACAAACACAGGGACATCTGCGCCCAGCGTTAAGCCCAAACCAGCCAGTTCATCCGTCGACAGCCCGCAGCCCCAGAGGTGGTTCAGCGCAACCAGCACGGTGGCGGCGTTGGATGAGCCCCCGCCGAGACCGCCACCCATCGGCAGACGCTTCTCAATGCGGATATCCGCACCGCTTCCCGCCGGCAGACGGCCCGACTCCGCGGCGGCTTTCATCAGCAGGCGCGCTGCGCGGACGATCAGGTTGTCCTCATGTGCCACGCCGTCGACCGGCGTCAGCAGGCAAATCTGCCCATCCTGACGCGGCTCGATGGCAATCGTGTCGCCATAGTCAATAAACTGAAACAGCGTCTGCAGTGTGTGATAGCCGTCAGCACGCTGGCCGGTGATGTATAAAAACAGGTTCAGTTTTGCCGGAGAAGGCCAGTGGGTCATCATTTAACGATCCAGTTGTCCATTTTCAGCTTGATGCGCTGGCTGCCCTGGGTCAGCTCCATGTTTGATGGCAGCGACGGTTTACTCTTGCTGTCATAGGCGCTGTACACCACTTTCCAGGTTTTGCCGTTCTGGGTGTAATTGACCTGGCTCAGACGGTATTGATCGTCAAGCGTATAGTCGGTCGCTTCGCCCGGCAGGCCGAGGATCCACTGGCGCAGGCTGTTCAGCGGAATTGGCATCCCGGTCAGCTTGCCAATCATCTCTTCGGCATCGGTCGCCGTGTAGTGCTGGCCTTTGTTATCGGTGATCTGCGCTTCGCCCGGTTTGGCGATAAGCTCCAGCTCGGTGCTGCCAAGCGGGTTCAGCAGCAGCAGGCGATAGTTGTCCTGCCCCGTTTGCTGCCAGAAGAAGCGGGCATAAACCTTTTGTTCGTCAGAGAGATACGCGAAGGCGCCGCGCGTCTGGTACTGCTTCAAATTAAGGACGTCCTGCTGGTGCTGACGCCACTGCGGTGAATCAGGGCTTTTGCCCGGGCCTTTTGGTTGGGTGACAGTACAGGCGGTCAGAACCAGTGCTGCCAGCGGCAGCAGGCGAATCAGTCGGGTCATAATGAGGACAAATCCTTGAGATACGTTGCAGTTATAACTGTTAATGCTAGCGCCCCGCAGTGCTACCGTCTACGTTCAAATTATCTCAAAGCGTTGAGTAACCTATTACTCCGAAAGGAGGCGGTCTCTTTTATTGATCTCGCGCATCCTGTATGATGCGTCCTGCTAACCTTATTAACGCTGGTACTACTCCCGCTCAACATGACCCTATTAGCACTCGGCATCAACCACAAAACGGCCCCGGTTTCGCTGCGAGAACGCGTTACGTTTTCGCCGGATACGCTTGACCTGGCGCTGGACAGCCTGCTTGCACAGCCGATGGTGCAGGGTGGCGTGGTGCTTTCGACGTGCAACCGTACCGAGCTGTATTTGAGCGTGGAAGAGCAGGATAACCTGCACGACGCGCTGATCCGCTGGCTATGTGACTACCACAATCTCAACGAAGACGAGCTGCGCAACAGCCTGTACTGGCATCAGGATAACGATGCGGTCAGCCATCTGATGCGCGTCGCCAGCGGTCTGGATTCGCTGGTGCTTGGCGAACCGCAGATCCTCGGCCAGGTAAAAAAAGCCTTCGCAGATTCCCAGAAAGGGCATCTCAAGGCCAGCGAGCTGGAGCGTATGTTCCAGAAGTCCTTCTCCGTGGCGAAGCGTGTGCGAACCGAAACCGACATTGGTGCCAGTGCGGTTTCTGTTGCTTTCGCGGCCTGTACCCTTGCACGGCAAATCTTTGAATCCCTGTCGACCGTCACCGTGATGCTGGTAGGCGCGGGCGAAACCATCGAGCTTGTGGCGCGCCATCTGCGCGAGCATAAAGTGAAAAAGATGATTATCGCGAACCGCACCCGCGAACGCGCGCAGGTGCTGGCGGACGAAGTGGGTGCCGAGGTGGTTGCGCTGAGCGATATTGATGAACGTCTGAAAGAGGCGGACATTATTATCAGCTCTACCGCCAGCCCGCTGCCGATCATCGGTAAAGGTATGGTGGAGCGTGCGCTGAAATCCCGCCGTAATCAGCCAATGCTGCTGGTGGATATCGCCGTTCCGCGCGATGTTGAGCCAGAGGTTGGCAAGCTGGCTAACGCCTATCTTTACAGCGTGGATGACCTGCAAAGCATTATTTCGCACAACCTCGCCCAGCGTAAAGCGGCGGCGGTGCAGGCGGAAACCATTGTTGAGCAGGAAACCAGCGAATTTATGGCCTGGCTGCGCGCGCAAAGCGTCAGCGAGACCATCCGCGAGTATCGCGGACAGGCGGAGCAGGTGCGTGATGACCTGACTGCCAAAGCGTTAGCGGCCCTGGAACAGGGCGGCGACGCGCAGGCGATTATGCAGGATCTGGCGTGGAAGCTGACCAACCGCCTGATCCATGCGCCAACCAAATCTCTTCAACAGGCTGCCCGTGACGGGGATGATGAACGCCTGACTATTCTGCGCAACAGCCTCGGGCTGGAATAGCGCCCTATACCCATTTTCTAAGACAAGGTGCACTTACGCCTATGAAGCCTTCTATCGTCGCTAAACTGGAAGCTCTGCACGAGCGCCATGAAGAAGTACAGGCGCTGCTCGGCGATGCCGGGACTATCGCAGACCAGGAACGTTTTCGCGCGCTTTCGCGTGAATATGCGCAGTTGAGTGATGTATCAAAATGCTTTACCGACTGGCGACAGGTTCAGGAAGATATTGAAACCGCGCAGATGATGCTCGACGATCCTGAGATGCGCGAGATGGCGCAGGAAGAGCTGCAGGATGCAAAAGCGCGTTCCGAAGAGATGGAGCAGCAGCTTCAGGTGCTGCTCCTGCCGAAAGATCCGGACGATGAACGTAACGCGTTTGTCGAAGTGCGCGCTGGTACCGGCGGTGACGAAGCGGCGCTGTTTGCCGGGGATCTGTTCCGCATGTACAGCCGCTACGCCGAATCGCGCCGCTGGCGCGTGGAGATCATGAGCGCCAACGAAGGCGAACATGGCGGCTACAAAGAGGTTATCGCCAAGATCAGCGGCGACGGCGTGTACGGACGTCTGAAGTTTGAATCCGGCGGTCACCGCGTGCAGCGCGTTCCGGCCACCGAATCTCAGGGCCGTATTCATACCTCCGCCTGTACGGTGGCGGTGATGCCGGAGCTGCCGGAAGCGGAACTGCCGGACATCAACCCGGCGGACCTGCGCATCGACACCTTCCGCTCCTCCGGGGCGGGCGGTCAGCACGTTAACACCACCGACTCCGCCATCCGTATTACCCACCTGCCAACCGGCATCGTGGTGGAGTGTCAGGACGAACGTTCGCAGCACAAAAACAAAGCCAAAGCGTTGTCCGTGCTGGGCGCGCGCATCCACGCGGCGGAAATGGCGAAGCGTCAGCAGGCGGAAGCCTCTACGCGTCGTAACCTGCTGGGCAGCGGCGATCGCAGCGACCGTAACCGCACCTACAACTTCCCGCAGGGGCGCGTGACCGACCACCGCATCAACCTGACCCTGTACCGTCTGGATGAAGTGATGGAAGGCAAGCTTGATATGCTCATTGAGCCTATCGTGCAGGAATACCAGGCCGACCAGCTGGCGGCGCTGTCCGAGCAGGAATAATGGATTTTCAGCGCTGGTTACGTGAGGCTGCAGTTGCGCTTTCCAAAAGCGAAAGCCCGAAGCGCGATGCCGAAATTTTGCTTGAGCATGTGACGGGTAAAGCCCGCACGTACCTGCTGGCATTCGGCGAAACTGAGCTGACCGCAGAGCAGGAAGCACGGCTCGCCGCGCTGCTTGCCCGCCGTAAAAACGGCGAGCCGGTGGCGCACCTTGTCGGGGAGCGCGAATTCTGGTCGCTTCCGCTTTACGTCTCGGCGGCGACGCTTATCCCGCGTCCGGATACCGAGTGTCTGGTGGAGCAGGCGCTGGCACGTTTACCCGCAGCGGCCTGCCGCATTCTCGATCTCGGGACGGGAACAGGTGCTATCGCGCTGGCGCTGGCCAGTGAGCGGCCTGACTGCGATGTGACGGCAGTGGATGTGATGCCCGACGCGGTGGCGCTGGCGCTGCGTAACGTGGAACGTCTCGGGCTCAGCAACGTAACGGTGCTGCAAAGCAGCTGGTTTGCCGCGCTGGAGAACCGCTCATTTGCGATGATTGTCAGCAATCCTCCTTACATTGACGAACATGATCCGCACCTTGCGCAGGGAGATGTTCGCTTCGAACCGCTGACGGCGCTCGTGGCCGCCAACGCGGGATTAGCCGATCTTGATCACATTGTGACAACGTCACGAGAGCGTTTGCTTCCCGGCGGCTGGCTGCTCGTGGAGCATGGCTGGACGCAGGGAGAATCCGTGCGGGCACTGTTTACCCAGGCAGGCTACGCCGCTGTCGAAACCTGCCGCGACTACGGCGGCAACGAACGCCTGACGCTGGGGCAGTGGTCTTGAGTTCCGGGTATCTGCCATTTACTGATAAAGGCGTAAGGCTGACTGAAAGGCAGTTTGGCGTTATCATCTACATCGTTTTGAGTTTTATCGCGCCTGAGCGTCATTGTTCGCTCAGTCGTTACTGGGGTAAGTCATGAGGTCCTTAGCCGATTTCGAATTTAATAAAGTGCCGCTTTGCGATGGCATGATCCTGATTTCGGAGATGATACGCGACGATTTTACGTCGCAGTACGTCTACGATGAACTGGAGAATCTGGTCAGCCTGGCGCGTGAAGAGATCAATCAGGCGCGCCCGCAGGACTGGCAATTAGAGAAGCTTCTGGAGCTTTTCTACGGCGAATGGGGTTTCTGCGACACGCGTGGCGTGTATCGCCTGTCTGACGCATTATGGCTGGACCAGGTCTTAAAAAATCGTCAGGGCAGCGCCGTTGCGCTGGGCTCTATTTTGCTGTGGGTTGCGCACCGCCTGGATATTCCGCTGGTGCCGGTTATTTTCCCGACGCAGATGATCCTGCGTGCGGAGTGGCTGGACGGTGAGATGTGGCTCATTAATCCGTTTAACGGCGATACGCTGGACGAGCATACGCTGGACGTCTGGCTGAAAGGCAACATCAGCCCGGTGGCCGAGCTCTTTAACGAAGATCTCGACGAAGCCGACAACGCCGAAGTCATTCGCAAGCTGCTGGATACGCTGAAGTCAGCGCTGATGGAAGAGCGTCAGATGGAGCTGGCCTTGCGTGCCAGTGAAGTGCTGTTGCAGTTTAATCCGGAAGATCCGTACGAAATTCGCGACCGCGGGCTTATCTATGCCCAGCTCGACTGCGAGCACGTGGCGCTGAACGATCTGAGCTATTTCGTCGAGCAGTGCCCGGAAGATCCGATTAGCGAAATGATTCGCGCGCAGATCAACGCGATCTCGCACAAACAAATTACACTGCATTAATCTTAATTCCGATTCACACCTGAATAAGGCGATCCTATGAAACAAAAAGTGGTTAGCATTGGTGATATCAAGGTAGCAAACGACCTGCCGTTCGTGCTGTTTGGCGGTATGAACGTGCTGGAATCCCGCGATCTCGCCATGCGTATCTGCGAGCACTACGTGACCGTGACCCAGAAGCTGGGCATTCCGTACGTGTTTAAAGCCTCTTTTGACAAAGCCAACCGCTCCTCCATCAACTCTTACCGTGGCCCTGGCCTGGAAGAGGGGATGAAAATTTTCCAGGAGCTGAAGCAGACGTTTGGCGTGAAAGTGATCACCGACGTGCATGAGTCCTGGCAGGCGCAGCCTGTGGCAGACGTGGTAGACGTAATCCAGCTTCCGGCGTTCCTGGCGCGTCAGACCGACCTGGTTGCCGCGATGGCGAAAACCGGTGCCGTGATCAACGTGAAAAAACCGCAGTTCGTGAGCCCTGGCCAGATGGGTAACATCGTCGATAAGTTTATCGAAGGCGGTAACGACAAGATTATTCTGTGCGACCGTGGCGCTAACTTTGGTTACGACAACCTGGTTGTGGACATGCTGGGCTTCAGCGTGATGAAGAACGTCTCTAACCAGTCGCCGGTGATCTTTGACGTGACCCACGCGCTGCAGTGCCGCGACCCGTTTGGTGCAGCCTCTGGCGGCCGTCGTGCTCAGGTGACCGAGCTGGCGCGCGCCGGTATGGCGACCGGCCTGGCAGGTCTGTTCATTGAAGCGCACCCGGATCCGGCTAACGCGAAATGCGATGGCCCATCCGCGCTGCCTCTGGATAAGCTGGAGCCGTTCCTGAAGCAGATCAAAGCGATTGACGATCTGGTGAAAAGCTTCGACGAGCTGGATACCAGCAACTAATAAAAAAACCCGCTTCGGCGGGTTTTTTTATGGGACATATTGCCGGGTAAGCGCAGCGCCGCTGGGCAAAAAGACTACGCAAAGATCGTCATCAAATACGCTGCAAACAGTGCCATATGCGCCGCGCCGTTCAGGACATTGGTGCGGCCAGTGGAGAATGAAATCTGGCACAGCAGCAGCGAGGCCACCATCACAATCATCTCCGGCGCGCCCAGCGCAAACTGCAGCTCGTTACCGGTCATAAAGGCGATCAGCGTCACCACCGGCACGGTGAGTGAAATGGTCGCCAGCACGGAGCCGAAGAACAGATTCATCGCACGCTGCACCTGATTGTTCAGCACTGCCTTCAGCGCACCTAAACCCTCAGGGGAGAGGATCAGCAGCGCCACCAGGAAACCGGTAAAGGCCACCGGCGCGTTCAGCTCGGTTAACAGCGTCTCCAGCGGGTTGGCGTTCATCTTGGTGACGGCAATCACCGCAATCAGATGCACGATCAGCCAAACCGTGTGCCACGCGCTGCTGTGGGCCGACGGCTTGCCGTGGTGCGGGTCATCGTCGTCGCTGTCATCTTCATGTTCGTAAACAAACAGGCTCTGGTGCGTTTTGGTCTGAATGAGCAGGAACACGCCGTACATGGCGGCGGAAATCAGCGCGACCAGCAGCGACTGGCCGGTGGAGAAGTTTGCGCCCGGCAGCGCCATCGGGAAGACCAGTACGATGATGGCCAGCGGGAAGAGGGCGATCAGATACTGTTTAATGCCGAAAAGATTCATGTACTGGGTCGCAAATTTGCGTCCGCCCAGTAACAGAGAGAAGCCTACCAGGCCGCCCGTCACAATCATAATGATGGAGTAAAGCGTATCGCGCATCAGGGTCGGGGCGGCATCGCCGGTTGCCATCAACGCGGAAATCAGGCTGACTTCGAGAATAACGACGGAAAGGCTGAGAATTAAAGAGCCATAAGGCTCGCCCAGGCGGTGGGCTAATACGTCCGCATGGCGAACGACGCTAAACGCGCTGGTTAAAATGCCCACCAGGGCAAGAATATTGATACCAACCACCACTGGCAGTGACTGACTGCTTCCCCAGAAGAGCAGCACAGCCAGTGCCAGAACCGGGAAAATGAGAGACGTCTCCTTGTGGCGGGTCTTTACCGCCTCGTGTGTTGCTGTCATGTGCTTCTCCATCAATGCAGGTGCTTGTAATTATAGATAGATTTTAAGGGCAATAAATTAACAGAAATCTGTTAAATAACCTTTATTTTTTACTTAATTTTACCCTTTGTTATGGTTTTCTTGTTTAATGCCTATAATAAGATATTTCTTTTAAATATATGTTTAATAACAATGAATTATGAAATTCATCCGCTCATTGTTTATGACCGGCTGGCACACCGGCGTATCGTCGTCCACACTTAACTCTTTAGGCAAAAGAGAGGTTAGTGATGCCATATAAAACGAAACGCGAATTACCCGATAACGTGAAAAACGTCCTGCCCGAACACGCGCAGGATATCTACAAAGAAGCGTTTAACAGCGCATGGGATCAGTACAAAGATAAAGACGATCGGCGGGATGATGCCAGCCGGGAAGAGACGGCGCACAAGGTCGCGTGGGCCGCAGTAAAACATGACTATGAGAAAGGAGACGATGATAAATGGCATAAAAAGAAATAGCCGTGAAATTATTCGCTGCCTTCATTTTGACTTTTCAGGCGGTTGAACTGCCGTTGTATTGCAACTGGTCCGCTAATTGCTTATCGTAATTTGACTGCTGGCAAAATGACCAGCACAGAATGCCGGGAAAGCGAATTACAGATGTCGCAAGGAAGCATGCAGTGGCGGAGGTGTAAAGTGTTAACGCGTGATTTCTTAATGAAGGCAGATTGTAAGACGGCATTTGGTGCTATTGAGGAATCGCTTCTCTGGTCAGCTGAACAACGTGCGGCGTCGCTCGCTGCCACGCTTGCCTGCCGCCCGGATGATGGCCCGGTATGGATTTTTGGCTACGGTTCACTGATGTGGAACCCGGCTCTCGAATTTGTTGAATCGGCAACCGGCACGCTGCCCGGCTGGCATCGCGCATTTTGCCTGCGCCTGACGGCTGGACGCGGCAGCGCCTGTCAGCCAGGGCGCATGCTTGCACTTAAAGAGGGCGGACGCACCACGGGCGTCGCGTATCGCCTTCCGGATGCCACGCTCGAAGAGGAGCTGACGCTGCTCTGGAAGCGCGAGATGATCACCGGCTGCTATATGCCGAGCTGGTGCAAGCTGGAGCTCGACGACGGGCGCACCGTTAACGCGCTGGTATTTATTATGGATCCGCGCCACCCGCTGTATGAAGCGGACACCCGCACGCAGGTGATTGCCCCGTTAATTGCCGCCGCCAGCGGGCCGCTGGGCACCAACGCGCAATATCTCTTCTCCCTCGATCAGGAGCTAACCCGCCTCGGCATGCAGGACGATTGTCTGAATGAGCTGGTGGTGAAAGTGAAGGCGCTGCTGGAAGGGAACCCGCTCAACAGCACGCTGCGACCGGGTTTTGCCTGAGAATACGCCCGGCGAGCCGGGCGTTTAAATTACGCAGCCACGTAGCTGACCGAGTGCTCCAGCGACTGGCTGTGGCTGTCGATCAGTACATCCCACGTGCCGGTATACGGCACGGTAAGCCAGGCCTTGTCATCCTGCACGGTCAGAATATCCGCCTGGGATTGCTTCTGTGCTTTCGCACTCATCAGATGAATACGACAGCGCTCTGAGCAACGCACCACCACCGTATCCCCACCAAACAGTTTCAAACTTGTTTTCACCAGTGCCATTTTCTACCCCGTCGATTTTGCCCATCCCGAGCGTGATGTTGTTCACAAAATACTCATTGCATAACACCAAAGCGGGGAGCGAGGGATGCTGATTTTGATCAAAAAATGGCATAACGATTAAACAAAAATGACAAAATTCCTGAAACCTTTCAGCTTACGCGCGTTTACCCTGTTTAACGCGCGCCTGAAGAAAATTAAATGCGGAAATGGCCGGCGGTTTCAGCAAGGTCGCCCGCCTGGCTCTGCAATGCGCTGGCGGCCGCGGCGGACTGCACCACCAGCTCAGCATTCTGCTGCACCATTCTGTCGAGATGGGTCACCGCGTGGTTGATCTCGTGAATGCCTTTCATCTGCTCGCTGGTGGCAATCGAGATCTCGCGCATGATGCCGGAGACGCTGCCGATGCTGGAGCGGATCTCATCCATGCTTTCCCCGGCCAGATGCACGTAGCGCGAGCCGGTGGCCACGCTGTCGGTGGTGGAGTCGATAAGCGATTTGATCTCTTTCGCCGCCTGGGCGCTGCGGCTGGCGAGGTTCCGCACTTCACCGGCGACCACGGCGAACCCGCGGCCCTGCTCACCGGCACGCGCCGCCTCGACGGAGGCGTTCAGCGCCAGAATGTTGGTCTGGAAGGCGATGCCGTCGATTACGCTGGTGATATCGCCAATCTTAGCGGACGCCACTTCGATGGACTGCATGGTGCTGATGGCTTGCGAAACCACTTCACCGCCGCGCGCTGCGGCCGCAGAGGCCTTGCTGGCCTGGTCGTTGGCTTCTGCTGCCGATTCATTTGACTGGGTGACGGAGGCGGTGATCTCTTCCACGGCGCTGGCGGTTTCGCGAAGGCTGGACGCCGCCTGCTCGGTACGTTCGGAGAGATCCTGGTTACCTGCCGCAATCTCCTGCGCGGCGTTTTTCACCGAGGCGCTGGCGTCGCGGAGCTGAACCATCACCACCGAGAGCTTATCGCTGAAAGCATTAAACGCCTGCGCAATTTGCGCCACTTCGTCATCGCCGCTGTCCGGCAGGCGCTGGGACAGATCGTTAGTGCCGTTGGCAATGTTGTGCATCGCGTCGCGAATGTCGGACAGGCGCTTCAGCAGGCGGGCAATCAGGACGTGAACAACGGCGCCGCTCAGGAGTGCGAGGATCACCAGCGAAATCGCCGACGCTTTCAGCAGGGAACGCATGCCGGAGGTGGCATCGCTGCTGTCGAGGGCGACGACCAGGAGCCAGTTCGTGCCCGGCACGGCTGAGGCGATAAAGGTTTTTTCCTCGTCATTCAGCGTTCCGTCGACCGGATTACCGCTCTTCAGCGCCGCAAGGTCGATGCCTTTGATCGTCTCGGCAAACGGCTTCAGCGTCAGGGCTGGCTCGTTGGCGGCAATCACCGTGCCGTCGCTGTTCAGAAGCAACCCGCTGCTGGCCGGCGTGGGGTGGATCCCGCGCACGTTCGCCACCACGCTATCAATGGCGACATCGCCCGCCACCACCGCTTTCAGAGCGCCATTCTCCTTCACCGGCACGGCAAACGTGACCACCAGCTTCCCGGTCCCGGCATCAACGTAGGGTGCCGTTACCACCGGGCCGTCCGTGCTCACCACCTGTTGATACCAGGGACGAACGGTGGGGTCATAATCCGCCGGGACGCCTGTCGGGTCGGAGAATTTCGCCGTCTTGCTGGCGTAGCCCACGTAAACGTTGGTGAAACCGCCCGCCTGGGCAAGCTGCTTAAACGCCGGAACCGGATCGTCAGCCAGCGCGATGCTCTGCGCGGAGGTAATCACCGTCATTTTGCTTTTGACCCAGTCGGCAATCGCCATGTTGTGGCTGGCGCGGGTGCTGGTCAGAATATCGCGCTGGGACTGCTGGTTATCCTGGCGCGTGACCTGGAAGTTAATTACGGTATTGAGAAGAAGGGCGACGACGAGGCAGCCTGTCGTCGCGGCGATAATGCGTGCGCGAATGGATCTGAACATAAGTGAAATACCTGCTGTGTTGTTTCCATGCCTATCGGCAACCACGCAGGTAAACTTGATGCTGAAACCGCGTCCATAAGAAAATAATATTTTTACGGGTTTATTATTAAAAAGTTAATACTTTATCCGCGGTCAGCGTCCATTCGGCCAGTTCAACCAGCGTACCGATTTCTACGCCCTCGATCAGCGGCAGCCCGGTAACGCCGCGCCCGTCGGTGCAGGTCTTACAGAGTTTTACCGGCACGTCCTGCGCGGTCAGGATCTCCAGCATCTGCTGAATGTTGTAGCCTTCCGCCGGTTTTTGACCCTTCAACCCCGCGGTCACGGCATCGGACATTAAAAATATCCGCAATACCAGGTCGCTCTCTTTTTCGCGTAGCGCGATCGCCAGGCGCAGGCTGTTGAAAAGGGATTCGCTGCCGTAGGCCGCACCGTTGGCGACGATCACAATCTTCTGCATGTTGACTCCTGTTTTTATAAAGGCACGAATATTGCTTAATTTCCCCGGAGTTTCGCTGTCCGGGAGAGTAAGCATGACATTAATGGCCGGCATTTCGCCAGGTGCAACCGAATGGCTCCAGCGCGCAAGGCGGATGCGCCGGGAGCAGCTCAGCAGGCTGGCGCAGCTGAACGTGCTGGTGCGCGGCATTAGCCAACTGGTGCATATGCTCCAGTGCGAGCGCGGCGCATCTAACGTCTGGCTCTGCTCACAGGGTAAGCTCTATGCGCCTGAATGCAAAGCCAGCCGGGCGCTGGTGGACGAAAACCTTGCTGCACTGAACGCCATTCTTGGAAAACAGTCCGCCTTTCCGGGAAGCGCCGTTTGCGAACGTATCGGCAATGCGCTGCTCACGCTGGAGACGCTTCCCGCGCTGCGCGACGGTGTAAATCGGCAAACGCTGACGGCTCCGCAGGCAATGGAGCACTACTCCCGCATGCTGCGCCACCTGCTCAGTATCGTACCGCAGCTTAATGACAGCATTGACGACCCGCAAATTGCGGGCCGTTTCGTCGCGCTATATAGCCTGATGCAGGGGAAAGAGCTGGCGGGACAAGAGCGGGCCCTGGGGGCAATTGGCTTCACGCAGGGCTTTTTCGATGATGTGACCCGCCAGCGGCTGGTTGACCGCATTGACGGGCAGCAGGCCTGTTTTGAGATCTTTCTCTCCCACAGCCAGGCCGACGTGCAGACTTCGTTCTCCCTTAATTGTCAGCCCGATCGTGAGACGGAGCAGCTCCGGCGCGTGGCCTGTACTCGCCAGCCTGCCGCAGACAATGGCCATACCGCACTCGCCTGGTTTGCGCTGCAAACGGCGCGGCTGGAGCATCTGCGCGCGCTGGAGGAGACGATCATCGCCGATCTGATGGTCGCGGTGGATGAGCTTATTCAGCGCGACGAGGCATACCCGCTACCCGGGGATGAACAGGACGATCCGCTGGCGCACTGCCCGGATAAACCGCTGCTGACCCTGGTTCGCCAGCAGGCACGAGAGATAGAGCAGCTTTCTCGCCAGCTCGCGTCGCTGCGCGATACGCTTGAGGAGCGCAAAACCATTGATAAAGCCAAAAGCGTGCTGATGACCCACCAGAACATGAGTGAAGAACAGGCCTGGACAACGCTGCGCAAAATGGCGATGGACAAGAACCAGCGCATGGTCGATATCGCCAGCGCGCTGCTTACGGTGAAGAGCGTCTGGCAGGTAACACCAAAGGAGTAGCTGCACAATCAGCGGGCATTTTATGCTTGATTGAGGTGCGCGAACGCGGTCAAAACCGGTTTTCGGCCCTGAAAGAGGGTCTTTAAACCTGGCACTGGCTTTGCATTATTTAATTAACCATTTTTGACGGTGCGCCAACGGCGGTGCATTTGTCTTCGGGATAAAGGCGTCCAGCGGTGCTTCGGCACGGCGGGCGCTTTTTTTTGGCTTTTTTTCGGGAGCGGTTATGGCGGATTTGTCGAGACGGCGATTTTTGCAGGCCAGCATGCTGGCGAGTGGCGCAGCGCTGTTACCGGGTGTTATGCAGGCTGCCTGGGCGGCTGGCTCAGATAAACCGGAACAGGAGACGGTGCGCGTCGGGTTTATCCCGTTGACCGACTGCGCGCCGGTGGTTATCGCAGCGTTAAAAGGCTTTGATAAAAAATACGGTATCACCATCGTTCCCACCAAAGAGGCGAGCTGGGCGGCGGTGCGCGACAAGCTGGTGGCGGGAGAACTGGACGCCGCACACATTCTTTACGGTCTGCTGTACGGGCTGGAGCTGGGCATCGCCGGCAAGCCGCAGCAGATGGCGAACCTGATGACGCTCAATCAGAACGGCCAGGCCATCACGCTTTCAAGCGATCTGGCGGAGAAGGGCGTTCGCGATCTCGACGGGCTGAAAACGCTGATCGGGCAGCAGGCGCCGGGAACCTACACCTTCGCGCACACCTTCCCGACCGGGACGCATGCCATGTGGCTTTACTACTGGCTGGCCAGCGCGGGCATTAACCCCTTTGACGACGTGCGCACGGTGGTGGTGCCGCCGCCGCAGATGGTGATGAACATGCGCATCGGCAACATGGTGGGCTTCTGCGTCGGCGAGCCGTGGAACGCGCGGGCGATTAACGACCGGATCGGCTTTACCGCCGCCACGTCGCAGTCCATCTGGGCCGATCATCCGGAAAAGATCCTCGGCACGCGTCGCGACTGGGTGGAGAAAAACCCGCACACCGCCCGGGCGCTGGTGAGCGCGGTGCTGGAGGCCGCGCGCTGGATCGAGGCGTCCCCGGAAAACAAACGCGAAACCGCGCAGATCCTCTCCCGCCGGGCGTGGCTCAACTGCAAAGAACAGTATCTCACCGGGCGCATGCTCGGCGAGTACGACAACGGCCTGGGCCAGCGCTGGCAGGACGCGCACCCGATCCGCTTCTTCAACGAGGGGGCTGTGAGCTACCCGTATCTCTCCGACGGCATGTGGTTCTTAACCCAGTTCCGCCGCTGGGGCTTGCTCAAAGCCGCGCCGGACTACGCGGGCATCGCGCAGCGCATCAACCAGACCTCGGTCTGGCAGGATGCCGCCACCGCCGTCGGCGGTATGTCCACGCCGTCATCACCGTACCGCAGCAGCACGCTGATGGACGGCACCGTCTGGAACGGCGCCGATCCGGAAGGGTACGCCAGCCGTTTCGCCATTCACCGTAAAGGGGCCTGATTATGCCGCATCTGCAAAACACGAAACCACAAGAGACGCCAGAGAGCGGGGAAGTGATTGTCCTGCCTCCGGTACAGGTTCGCCGCCGCCCGCCCGCGTTAGCGCGCCGGATGAACGACTTTTTCCAGCGCGTTATTCCGGCGCTGCTCGGCCTCGGGCTGCTGGTGGTGCTCTGGCAACTGGCGGCGATAAACAGCAAAGGCTTCCCGACGCCGCTCAGCACGCTTGATTCCGCCATTACCCTGTTTGCCGACCCGTTTTATCGCGACGGGCCTAACGATATGGGCATTGGCTGGAACGTGCTTGTTTCACTGCAGCGCGTCGCCATCGGTTTTGGCCTGGCAGCGCTGGCGGGTATTCCGCTGGGCTTTTTGATTGGCCGTTTCACCTTTTTCTCGCGCATGTTCAACCCGCTGATTGCGCTTCTGCGCCCGGTCAGCCCGCTGGCCTGGCTGCCCATCGGCCTGCTGCTGTTCCAGAAAGCGGAGCCCGCGTCGAGCTGGACCATTTTCATCTGCTCTATCTGGCCGATGGTGATCAACACCGCCGAAGGCGTGCGCCGCATTCCGCAGGACTACCTCAACGTCGCCCGCGTATTGCAGCTTTCCGAGTGGACGATCATGCGCCGCATACTCTTCCCGGCTGTGCTACCCGCTGTGCTGACCGGGGTGCGCCTCTCCATCGGCATCGCCTGGCTGGTGATTGTCGCCGCCGAGATGCTCACCGGGGGGCTGGGTATCGGCTTCTGGATCTGGAACGAGTGGAACAACCTCAACGTCGAAAACATTCTGATCGCCATCGTCATCATCGGCGTGGTCGGGTTGCTGCTGGAGCAGGGGCTGATGCTGATCGCCCGTCGCTTTAGCTGGCAGGAAAAATAAGGAGCGAACATGAAACCATTAATTCAGGTCCAGGCCGTGAGCCAGCGTTTTTCCACCGCCAGCGGCGAGTTTCTGGCGCTGCAGAACGTCTCTTTTGATATCCACGAGGGCGAAACCGTGAGTCTTATCGGCCACTCCGGCTGCGGCAAGTCGACGCTGCTTAACCTTATCGCCGGGATCGCACTGCCGACGGAAGGCGGGCTGATTTGCGACAACCGCGAAATCGCCGGGCCGGGGCCCGAGCGCGCGGTGGTGTTCCAGAACCATTCGCTGCTGCCGTGGCTGACCTGCTTCGACAACGTGGCGCTGGCAGTGGATCAGGTGTTCCGTCACACCATGAGCAAGGCCGAGCGCAAAGAGTGGATCGAGCACAACCTCGACCGCGTGCAGATGGGCCACGCGTTGCACAAGCGTCCGGGGGAGATCTCCGGCGGCATGAAGCAGCGCGTCGGGATTGCCCGCGCGCTGGCGATGAAGCCGAAAGTGCTGCTGATGGATGAGCCGTTCGGCGCGCTGGATGCGCTGACGCGCGCCCATCTGCAGGACTCGGTGATGCAGATCCAGCAGGCGCTGAACACCACCATCGTGCTCATTACCCACGACGTGGACGAGGCGGTGCTGCTCTCCGATCGCGTGCTGATGATGACCAACGGCCCGGCGGCCACCGTCGGGGAGATCCTGCGCGTTGACCTGCCGCGCCCGCGCAACCGGGTGCAGCTGGCGGAAGACAGCCGCTATCACCACATGCGCCAGCAGATCCTCCATTTCCTCTACGAAAAACAGCCGAAAGCGGCGTAACGAGGGGGCGTTGATGCGACTGGTCATTATCGGGAATGGCATGGCGGCAACCCGGCTGATTGCTTCGCTCACCGGGCGAGCTTCCGGTCGGTTCGCTATCACCGTCATCGGTGACGAGCCGGAGCATGCCTATAACCGCATCCAGCTTTCGCCGGTGCTGGGAGGGGAAAAAACGGCTGCGGGCATCTGCCTTCAGGATGACCAATGGTACCAGGAGCGCGGCGTGACGGTGCTGCGGGGCGAAAAGGCACTCGCCGTGAACGTGGACGCACGGGAAGTGCAAACCACCGCCCGCACGCTGGGCTGGGATGCGCTGGTCTTTGCCACCGGGTCAACGCCGTTTGTGCCGCCGATTCCTGGGGGCGATGCGCCGCACGTCTTCACGTTCCGTACCCTGGAGGATACCCGCGCCATTCAGGCGATAGCCGGTCCGGCGGTGGTGCTGGGGGGCGGCGTGCTCGGCGTAGAGACGGCGGCAGCGCTGGCTCGTTCAGGTGACAACGTCACGCTCGTTCATCGCGGCCCGTGGCTGATGGAGCAGCAGCTGGACCAGCAGGCGGGCGTACTGCTTGAAGAGGCGCTGGCGGCGCGGGGCGTGCGCTCTGAACTCGCCTCCGGCATCGCGGCGATTAACGGGAATAGCGTGACGTTGCTCAACGGACGCCGCGTCGCCGCCGCGCGCGTGGTGCTGGCGACCGGCGTGCAGCCCAACGTCGCGCTTGCGCAGGCCAGCGGTGTTCGCTGCGCGCGCGGCATCGTGTTGGATAGCCAGATGCGGACCTCCGCACCGGACGTCTACGCCATTGGCGAGTGCTGCGAAATTGACGGCCAGACCTTTGGCCTGGTCGCCCCCTGTATGACGCAGGCGGATATTCTCGCCGCGCGGCTGGCGGGCGACACAGCCGCGCCGTTTGCCCTCACCGACAATGGCGTGCGCCTCAAGGTGACGGGCGTGGAGCTGTTCAGCCTCGGGCGCGCGGCGGCGCAGGCGGGCGATGTGGTCTGGAGCTCCTGGGATCCGCTAACCCGTCACTATCGTCGGTTACTGATCCATCAGGGTGCGCTGGCTGGCGTGCTGCTGATGGGCGACTGCCGCAGCGCGGCAACATTTACCGATTTACTGGCAACGGCTGCGCCCGCACGCGCGGACTGGCTGTTCGATCGTTTCACTACGCAACCGCAGGTTGCAGGACAGAACGCTATGACAAAACCTACTCTGGTGGTGGTTGGACACGGTATGGTCGGCCATCATTTTCTCGAAGACTGCGTTAACCGCAATCTGCATAAGCAGTATCAGATCGTTGTCTTTGGTGAGGAGCGCTATGCCGCCTATGACCGCGTGCATCTGTCGGAATACTTTGGCGGCCGAAGCGCGGCGTCGCTCTCGCTGGTGGAGGGGGAGTTCTTTTCCGATAACGGCATTGAGCTGCGCCTCTCGCAGCAGATCGTCGCTATCGATCGCGACGCGCGCGTGGTGCGTACCCCCAGCGGGCATGAGACCCACTGGGACAAGCTGGTGCTGGCGACCGGCTCATACCCGTTCGTACCGCCGGTACCGGGCAACGATCTGCCGGGCTGCTTTGTCTACCGCACCCTTGACGACCTGGACAACATAGCGGCCCACGCGGCGGGCTCGCGTCGTGGCGTGGTGATTGGCGGCGGCCTGCTCGGGCTGGAGGCGGCGAATGCCCTCAAGCAACTCGGGCTGGAAACGCACGTGGTGGAGTTTGCGCCCAATCTGATGGCGGTGCAGCTTGATAATGACGGCGCGGCGATGCTGCGCAGGAAAATCGAGGCGCTGGGCGTTGGCGTTCACACCAGTAAAGCCACCACGGAAATTGCTGCGACGGACGACGGGCTGGTGCTGCGCTTCGCCGACGGTGAACAGCTGGAAACGGACATGGTGGTCTTCTCTGCCGGTATTCGTCCTCAGGACGCGCTGGCGCGCAGCAGCGGGCTGGCTATTGGCGAGCGCGGCGGGATCTGCATTGATGACGCCTGCCGGACCTCCGATTCGAATGTGCTTGCCATCGGTGAATGCGCCCTGTGGGAGGGGAAAATCTTTGGCCTGGTGGCGCCCGGCTACCAGATGGCGCGCGTGGCCGCCGCCGTGCTCGCGGGCGAAGATAAAACCTTCACCGGGGCAGATATGAGCACTAAGCTCAAGCTGCTCGGCGTGGACGTGGCGTCGTTTGGCGATGCTCACGGGCGCACGCCGGGGGCGCTAAGCTACCAGTGGACGCACGGCCCGCAGCAAATCTACAAGAAAATCGTGGTCAGCCACGACGGCCAAACGCTGCTCGGCGGCGTGCTGGTGGGCGATGCCAGCGAATACGCTACGCTGGTGCAGATGATGCTTAACGACATCAGCCTGCCGAAAGAGCCGGAAACGCTGATACTACCCGCGTTGTCAGGCAGCGCGCCAAAAGCGCTGGGCGTGGCGGCGCTGCCGGAAAGCGCGCAGATCTGTTCGTGTCATAACGTCAGCAAAGGCGATATCTGCCGGGCGGTGAGCGCGGGCGCAGCGGATATCGGCGCCGTTAAGCAGTGCACCAAAGCGGCGACCGGCTGCGGGGGCTGCAGCGCGCTGGTGAAGCAGGTGATGGAGTTCCAGCTTGCCGAGCAGGGCGTGGAGGTGAAAAAGGACATCTGCGAACACTTCCCGTACTCGCGCCAGGAGATTTACCATCTGGTGCGCGTCAACCATATCCGCATCTTTGAGCAGCTCATCAGCCGCTACGGTCAGGGGCACGGGTGCGAAATATGTAAGCCGCTGGTGGGGTCCGTGCTGGCCTCCTGCTGGAACGAATACCTGCTGAAGCCGGCGCATCTGCCATTGCAGGACACCAACGATCGCTACTTCGCCAATATTCAGAAGGACGGGACGTATTCCATCGTGCCGCGCATGCCCGCAGGAGAAGTGACCGCCGACGGGCTGATCGCCATCGGCCAGATTGCGAAACGCTACGGCATGTACAGCAAAATCACCGGCGGGCAGCGTATCGACCTGTTTGGCGCCACCCTGGAACAGCTGCCGGAGATCTGGCAGGCGCTGGTGGAGGCCGGGTTTGAAACCGGGCACGCTTACGGGAAATCCCTGCGCACGGTGAAATCCTGCGTCGGGTCGACCTGGTGCCGCTACGGCGTGCAGGATTCCACTGGTCTCGCGGTCAGACTGGAGCACCGCTACAAGGGCCTGCGCGCCCCGCATAAAATCAAAATGGCCGTTTCCGGCTGCACCCGCGAGTGTGCGGAGGCGCAGAGCAAGGACGTGGGGGTGATTGCCACGGACAAAGGCTGGAACCTCTATCTGTGCGGCAACGGCGGGATGAAGCCTCGCCATGCAGATCTCTTCGCCAGCGATCTGGATGACGAAACGCTGATCCGCACCGTAGACCGTTTCCTGATGTTCTACATCCGCACGGCGGATCGCCTGCAGCGCACCAGCACCTGGATGGACAACCTGGAGGGCGGCCTCGACTATCTGCGTGAGGTGATCCTCAACGACAGTCTCGGCATCGCCCACGAGCTGGAGCAGGAGATGGCCCGGGTAGTCGAGACGTACCAGTGCGAATGGCAAACCACGCTCAACGATCCTGACCGCCTGGCGCTGTTCCGCACCGCGGTGAACGTCGCGCCGTCGGACGAAAGCAAGCGCTGGCAGGAAATCTGCGGCATTGACGATATCCCGGAGCAGGCGGGCATTGGCGCGCGTCTTGGCCGTAAACCGATCGCGCTGTTCCGCTTTGGCACGTCCGTTTATGCCCTGGACGACCTGGAGCCGGGCAGCAGTGCGAACGTGCTGTCACGCGGCATCCTCGGCGATGCGGCGGGCGAACCGATGGTTATTTCTCCGCTCTACAAGCAGCGCATTCGCCTGCGCGACGGCTGTCAGGTGGAGAACGGCGAACCCGCAGTGCGCGCCTGGCCGGTCAAAATTGAAAATGGCAAGGTGTGGGTCGGCAACGAAGAGCTGGTGATGCGCGCGGAGGCCTCATGACGGAAACCAGGACAACGTGCCCCTACTGCGGGGTCGGCTGCGGCGTGATCGCCAGCGTGGAGGATGGAGCGGTCAGCGTTCGGGGGGATGACACCCACCCTGCAAACTTTGGCCGCCTGTGCGTGAAAGGATCGGCCCTGGGGGAGACAACGGGCTTGCAGGGGCGATTGCTGTACCCCGTTGTCGATGGACTTGAGGTGGACTGGTCCCAGGCGCTGAACGCGGCGGGCGAGCGACTGCGGGAGATCATCGACACATGGGGGCCACGGGCGGTGGCGTTTTACGCCTCCGGCCAGCTGTTAACCGAGGACTACTATGCCGCCAACAAGCTGATGAAAGGGTTTATCGGCGCGGCGAACATCGATACCAACTCCCGGCTCTGCATGTCCTCGGCGGTGGTGGGCTACAGGCGCGCCTTTGGCGAAGACGTGGTGCCGTGCAGCTACGAGGATGTGGAAAACAGCGATCTGGTGGTGCTGGCCGGCTCGAACGCGGCCTGGACGCATCCGGTGCTCTATCAGCGCCTGGTGCAGGCAAAGCACAACAACCCGCAGATGAAGGTGGTGGTGATTGACCCGCGTAAAACCGCTACCTGCGATATTGCCGACCTGCATCTGGCGCTTAAACCCGGCAGCGACGCCGGGCTGTTTGTGGGGTTGCTCAATCTGATCCAGGGCACCGATGAGTGGCCGATTGCCCGCGTGGCGGCGTTTTGCGAACTTCCGGCAGAGGACATTGGTACCTTTTACGACTGGTTTGTTACCGTGCCTCGCGCCATTACGCTCTACACCATGGGGATCAACCAGTCCTCCAGCGGCAGCGACAAGTGCAGCGCCATCATTAACGTTCACCTTGCCAGCGGGAAGTTCAACCGTCCGGGCTGCGGCCCGTTTTCGCTGACCGGACAGCCAAACGCCATGGGCGGCCGGGAAGTGGGCGGGCTGGCGAACCAGCTGGCGGCGCATATGAGCTTCGAGCCGGACGATCTTTCGCGGGTGGCGCGTTTCTGGGGAACGGAACGGCTGGCGCAGACGCCGGGGCTGATGGCGGTGGAACTGTTTGACGCCATCGCCCGCGGCGAGGTGAAGGCGGTGTGGATCATGGGCACCAATCCTGCCGTATCGCTGCCGGACAGCCACGCGGTGTGTCAGGCGCTGGCGGCCTGTCCGCTGGTGATTGTCTCTGAGGTGATGAAAGATACCGACACCAGCCGGTTCGCCCATATCCGTTTTCCGGCGCTGGGCTGGGGGGAGAAGGACGGCACGGTGACCAATTCCGAGCGGCGTATTTCGCGCCAGCGCGCGTTTCTGCCCGCGCCGGGTGAGGCGAAGCCGGACTGGTGGATCGTGGCTCAGATTGCAAAACGGCTGGGCTACGGCGAGGCCTTTGCCTGGCAACATCCGCAGGAGATTTTTTGCGAACATGCGGCGCTCACGGCGTTTGAAAATGACGGCGCGCGGGCGTTGAACCTTCAGGAACTGGCGGGGTTAACCCGTGAAGCGTGGGAGACGCTTGAGCCGTACCAGTGGCCGACGGGGAATTTACCGCGCCGAAACGTAGTGCCTGTCGATCCGCTGCCGCACGGCGCGACGGCTACCGCGCTATACCCGGCGATCCTCAACACTGGCCGTATCCGCGACCAGTGGCACACCATGACCCGTACGGGATACGTGCCCCGGCTGATGCAGCATATCGCGGAGCCGTTTGTTGAGGTCTGCGCCGCAGACGCCATTCGGTTTTCACTGTGCGACGGCCAGCTGGCGCGGATCGGCTCGCCGCGCGGCGTGATGGTGGCCAGAGTACGAATCAACGACGGAATACGGGAAGGCGAAGCGTTTGCTCCTATGCACTGGAACGCTGAGTTTGCCCGCCAGGGAAAGGTTAACGCGCTGGTGGAAGGGCGCATCGATCCGGCTTCCGGGCAGCCGGAGAGTAAGCAAACCGCCGTCAGAATCATGCCCTGGCAGCCCGCCTGGCAGGGGGAGCTCTATGCCCGGGAATGGCCGGAAATCCCCTCTTCGGTTCACTGGTGGCGTAAAGCCTCGCGAATGACGATAGCGGGTGATAAGCCGCTGCTGTCGTGGGTCATGGACTATGCCAGCGGCCGGGGCTGGCAGCTGCAGATTGCGCAAACCGGGGAACGCAGCAGCGTACTGGCCTGGCATAACGGCCATCTGATGCTGGGTTTCTGGGAAGGCACCGCCTTGCCCGATCTGGCGCACCCGGTGATAGAAGCCGCTTTTCAGTCGCCACCCTCGACGCCCGCTGAGCGCCATGCGCTGCTGAACGGGCAGGGCGTGGGGAAGGTTACAGATCCGGGGCGCATCATCTGCAGCTGTTTCAGCGTTGGAGAAAACGCGATACGGGAGGCGATTGCCGGAGGCTGCGGTTCCGTTACCGCGCTGGGGGCGACGCTACGGTGCGGCACGAACTGCGGTTCGTGCGTGCCTGAGCTCAAAACAATGTTTCAGGAAATTCCGGAAAATTCCCCGTAAAGCTGCAAAGAGGGAGAAATCACGTTAAGGTACCTGGTGTTCTTACGTAAGCACCGGGTAATTCTTACGACATTGATGACTGTTTCTCCCCCTTTCCGAACGCTGGTTTTACTCTCCCTTGTTAGTGCCGGAGCCGTTCACGGTGCGCCGAATTCCTTTATCCAGCATGCACAAAATCCCTTTGATAATAACGGGGATAATCTCCCCGATCTCGGTATGGCAGCCCCCACCAGGGAGGGGGAAAAGCATCTCGCCGAAATGGCGAAAGCCTTTGGTGAAGCCAGTATGACTGACAACGGCCTGACTACGGGCGAGCAGGCGCGGCAGTTTGCCTTTGGTCAGGTGCGTGACGCGGTGAGCGGCGAGGTGAACCAGCAGATTGAATCCTGGCTGTCGCCCTGGGGGAATGCCAGCGTCAATTTGCTGGTGGATAATGACGGGAAATTCAACGGCAGCAGCGGGAGCTGGTTTATCCCCTGGAACGATAACAACCGTTACCTGAGCTGGAGCCAGCTCGGCCTGACGCAGCAGACGGATGGCCTGGTCAGTAACGCCGGAATCGGCCAGCGCTGGGTGGCCGGAAAATGGCTGCTGGGCTACAACACTTTTTACGACAATCTGCTGGATGAGAACCTGCAGCGTGCCGGGCTGGGTGCGGAGGTGTGGGGAGAAAATCTGCGCCTGTCGGCTAACTACTATCAGCCTTTTGCCGGCTGGCGCGACAGCTCTGACGTTCAGGAGCAGCGCATGGCGCGGGGATATGACGTGACCGCCAAAGCCTGGCTGCCGTGGTTTCATCACCTGAACACCAGCGTCAGCTTTGAGCAATATTTTGGCGACAACGTTGACCTCTTCAACAGCGGAACCGGGTATCACAACCCGGTGGCGGTCAATCTCGGGCTTAACTATACCCCCGTGCCGCTGGTGACGCTGACCGCCGGGCATAAGCAGGGCGAAAGCGGAGAGAGCCAGAATAACCTCGGGCTGAAGCTCAACTATCGCTTCGGCGTGCCGCTGGTTAAGCAGCTCTCCGCCGGAGAGGTCGCGGCCACGCGATCCCTGCGCGGAAGCCGCTATGACTCGCCGGAGCGTAACAGCCTGCCGGTGATGGAGTTCCGCCAGCGAAAAACGCTCTCCGTCTGGCTGGCAACCCCGCCGTGGGATCTCAAAGGGGGCGAAACCGTCATGCTGAAGCTGCAGGTTCGCAGCACTCACGGTATTCGTCAGATCCACTGGCAGGGTGATACCCAGGCTTTGAGCCTGACGTCCCCGGGGAAAAGTGACAGCACCGACGGCTGGAGCGTGATCATGCCTGCCTGGAATGACGCTGAAGGGGCGACAAACCGCTGGCATCTCTCGGCGGTGGTGGAAGATGCGAAGGGCCAGCGCGTCTCGTCCAATGAGATCACGCTCGCTGTGGTGCAGCCGCTGGTCTCATTACCTGACGACGACCCGCGCTGGAAGCTGCTGCCGGATGAGTAATGCTTAAAAAATACGTTCCTGATGGACCCACACCGCGGCTTCAACGCGGGATTTTAGCTTCATTTTCTTGAGCATATGCTTCACGTGCACTTTAACCGTGCTTTCGGTGATATCCAGGCGGCGGGCGATCATTTTGTTCGGCAGGCCCTGGGCAATCAGCTTCAGAATATCGCGTTCGCGCGGCGTTAACTGGCTGACGTCGCGGTCAGAGGTGGCGCGGTTCGCCCGCAGGCTGGCGGCCAGCACCGGCGTCAGGGCCTCGCTCAGCACCATCTCGCCTGCGGCGGCCTGCTGCAGCGCCTTGAGCAGGTCTTCCGGCTCCATATCCTTCAGCAGATAGCCATCCGCGCCGCGCTTCAGCGCCGTGACCACATCCTCTTCGTGGTTGGAGACGCTAAAGACCACCACGCGACCGGAAAGGGATTTCTCGCGTAACTTGTCGAGGGTTTCCAGACCGTTCATGCCGGGCATGTTGAGATCGAGCAGGATCAGATCCGGATCGAGGGATTCGGCCAGCTCAATACCCTGTTCACCGTTGCTGGCTTCGCCAACCACGGTAATGTCGGGTGCCATGCTGACCAGCTGTTTTACGCCAGTACGCAGCATCGGATGGTCGTCGATCAACAGGATGGATGCCGGTTCCTGATTAGTCATGGGTTTCTCCTTGAGCAGTTGTAAGCGGTTTTTCGGGAATAAAGGTGACCACAACTTCCGTGCCACCCGTCTCTCTCCGTCGAACCTGGCAATCACCGCGCAGGCTTTGGGCGCGGTCTCGCATAATGATTAAACCATAGTGGTTAGTGCGTTCGGCATTTTCCGGCACGCCGCGACCGTTGTCGTGAACCCTCAGCCTGACCTGGTTAGCGTGCTGGCTGACGGTAACCGTAACCGCCGTCGCTTCAGCGTGTTTGAGCACGTTGCTCAGCGCTTCGCGGGCGATCTGCAGCAGATGAATCGCCTGATGGGAAGGGACAAACCGCGGTGGCAGCTGGTAATCCAGCTTCACCGGGAAGCCAAGCCGGGCGCTAAATTCCTGGCAGCTGGATTCCAGCGCCGGGCGCAGCCCCGGCTCGGTCAGCTGCAGGCGGAAGGTGGTCAGCAGCTCGCGCAGCTGTACCCAGGAGGTGTTCAGCTCGTTGCGGATCTGGCTCAGCAGCTGTTTGTTGCTTTCCGGCATTTCCGCGTCCTGCATCTGCAGGCAGCTCACCTGCATTTTCATACAGGAGAGCGACTGGGCGATAGAGTCGTGGAGCTCGCGGGCGATGGTCGCGCGCTCTTCCATGACGATCAACTGCTGCTGTTTTTCCTGGTGCCTGTCGAGCGCCAGCGTGGCCGTTAACTGTTCAACCAGGGTGTCCACCAGCTGCTGCTGGTCGTGGCTCAGATGACGTCCGGCTGGCAGGGTGGCCAGCAGAATACCGTACTGGGTGTGGCTGTCCGTCAGCCGCCACTTCAGGGTAGTGCCGCCAGAAGCCTGCAGCGGCAGGCCGCGCGGGCACAGGTGACAGCCTTTATCATCGCAGGACATGTCGGACTGACAGGTAAACTCCTGATGATTATCTTCATCTTCCACATCGTAAACCCGCAGCTCCAGGTCATGCAGCAGGGTCAGATTTTGCAGGCCGTTCAGCACCGGCGAAAGGCGTTCACATAGCGGCACCTGCATGTGCAGCCGACGGTTGGCTTGCCACAGGAAGGAGAGGATCTCATTTTTCTGCTCCAGCCCGGCGGTTTTTTCCTGCACGCGTTGTTCCAGCACCGCGTAGCTTTCGGAGAGCTCCGACGACATGGTGTTCAGCGCCTGGCCGAGCATGGCCATCTCGTTGCGGCCGCTGATGTGCGTGCGCTGGGTAAAATCTCTGTTCGTTACGGCGCGCGCCATCGCCAGCAGCTGTTTCCAGGGATTCAGCAGCCGCGCCCGGAGCCAGATAATGGTGAAGATCAGCAGCAGGCCCATAAACAGCGCCATGGCACGGTGTACCATTACCACCCGGTCGATGCGTAATTCGGTGGTTTGGTCGAAAGAGGAGACCAGCGCGTCAATGCGGGAGACGAAACCCGCTACGTCCTGCGCAACGGTTTCGGTGCTGCGCGCCTGTTTCAGACCGGGTTCCAGCTGGGTGTGCCAGTAGCCCTGCAGGGCTTTAAGCTGGGACTGCTGGCCGGCGCGGATGGCGGCGTTTTCCAGTTCGGGGCTGAAGGCCGTGCGCTCCATTTCATCAATTAAGGGCCGATCGTCCTGCGTCAGGGGGACCGACGCCAGCAGACGATAACTCTGCATGCGTAGAGAACCTGCCTCGTTGATGGCATGTGCATTACCCTGTACCCCTTGTACCAGCCAGCCGGAAATCGCCATGCCGGCCACGCCCAGGGCGGTAGACAGCAAAACAATCAGGGCTAGCTGATTGACGAGAGTCAGCGGTGATAAACATCTTTTTAACATAGAGTTGCCGGGCTCCTGACGTGGCCTGCTTGCAGGAATGGCGCTATTCTGGTGCATACCCTGGAGTATACCCATACCAATAAAGGATTACCCCTAAATTGCCAACGGAGTATAGGTGAAGAAGCGGTGGTAGCAAGGAACCTTCAGTGCAGTGAAAAACCACGTCTTTTTTACCGAATTATCCTACTCACTAAGGATAACCCCTTTTTTTGCGCCGCAAATCCCCGCACTTTTCCTTTGATTTATATCAACTTACCGCCGCCCTAAAACCCTAATGTTTGCAGCATCATTCGAGAATCAGAGGTGTCTATGAGTCACTCATCCGCTCCCGAAAGGGAAAATGGTGCCGTTATTACAGACTGGCGTCCAGAGGATCCGGCGTTCTGGCAACAGCGCGGCCATCGTGTAGCAAGCCGGAATCTGTGGATTTCCGTTCCGTGTCTGCTTTTAGCGTTTTGCGTATGGATGTTGTTTAGCGCGGTCGCGGTAAACCTGCCGAAAGTAGGGTTTACGTTCACGACCGATCAGCTGTTTATGCTTACCGCATTGCCGTCGCTGTCTGGCGCGCTGCTGCGTGTCCCTTACGCGTTTATGGTCCCGGTATTCGGTGGACGTCGCTGGACGGCGTTCAGTACGGGCATCATGATCGTCCCTTGCGTGTGGCTAGGTTTCGCGGTGCAGGATACCTCCACGCCGTTCAGCGTGTTCGTGATTATCTCCCTGCTGTGCGGTTTCGCCGGCGCTAACTTCGCCTCCAGCATGGCGAACATCAGCTTCTTCTTCCCGAAAGCGAAGCAGGGCGGCGCGCTGGGTATTAACGGCGGTCTGGGCAACATGGGCGTAAGCGTGATGCAGTTGATTGCGCCGCTGGCGATCTCTGTTTCTATTTTTGCCGCCTTCGGTGGCGGCGGCGTTGAGCAGGCGGATGGTTCTTCCCTCTACCTGCAGAACGCGGCCTGGATTTGGGTTCCGTTCCTGGTGGTGTTCACCCTCGCTGCGTGGTTCTTTATGAACGATCTGAGCGCGTCGAAAGCATCCCTGAGCGAGCAGCTTCCAGTGCTGAAGCGTGGACACCTCTGGGTGATGGCGCTGCTGTATCTGGCTACCTTCGGTTCGTTTATCGGCTTCTCAGCGGGCTTTGCCATGCTGTCGAAAACCCAGTTCCCGGACGTGCAGATCCTGCAATTCGCCTTCTTCGGTCCGTTCATTGGCGCACTGGCGCGTTCGCTGGGCGGCATGATCTCCGACCGTCTGGGCGGGACTCGCGTTACGCTGGTGAACTTTATTGTGATGGCAGTCTTCTGCGCGCTGCTGTTCCTGACGCTGCCTTCTGACGGGCAGGGCGGTAACTTCTTTGCCTTCTTCGGCGTGTTTATGGTGCTATTCCTGACGGCCGGGTTGGGGAGTGCGTCTACCTTCCAGATGATCTCCGTGATCTTCCGCAAGCTGACGATGGATCGCGTGAAAGCGCAGGGCGGAAGCGAAGAGCAGGCCATGCGTGAAGCGGCGACGGATACGGCTGCGGCCCTGGGCTTTATCTCGGCTATTGGCGCAATTGGCGGCTTCTTTATTCCGAAAGCGTTCGGCATCTCGCTTGACCTGACCGGCTCTCCGGCTGGCGCCATGAAAGTCTTCCTCGTCTTCTATATCGCCTGCGTCGTGATTACGTGGCTGGTATATGGCCGTAATACCAAGAAAAATAAGTAAGTGTGATTATCCGTTAACGCGGCCTTCGTGCCGCGTTTTTTTTCGACTGAATAATAGTTACAACATACTGCAAGCTTTTGCAGCAGTCATCTGCGGGTAACACTGTGATCGCCATCGCTTTGCAGGGATGTCTACCCCTTAATACCTGAGATGTTAAATTTTGCCGGGGTTATTGTACGATGAATAATAAATATCTTTATAAATCATTTATTTATTCGTTTTAAAAATATACCGCTTTGGTGGTATTTGGTCTAACCCCTCCTTTTACAGTCCCTCTTCGTCTTGATCGTTATCAATTCTCCCCCTCTTTCAGGGCGTTACCTTCGCTGCAAATCAGCAATGTCGATTTAGAGAGCCACAGGCTCCATACAGGAGATACCCGATGAGCAAATTTTTGGACCGGTTTCGCTACTTCAAACAGAAGGGTGAAACTTTTGCCGATGGGCACGGCCAGGTTCTGGATACCAACCGGGACTGGGAAGACGGTTACCGCCAGCGCTGGCAGCATGACAAAGTCGTCCGGTCTACCCACGGCGTAAACTGCACTGGCTCATGTAGCTGGAAGATTTTCGTTAAAAACGGTCTGGTGACCTGGGAAATGCAGCAGACCGACTATCCGCGCACCCGTCCGGATATGCCGAACCATGAACCGCGCGGCTGCCCGCGCGGGGCCAGCTACTCCTGGTATCTCTACAGCGCCAACCGTCTGAAATACCCGCTGATGCGCAAACGCCTGATGAAAATGTGGCGTGAAGCGAAAGTGCAGCACAGCGACCCGGTTGATGCGTGGGCCTCTATCATTGAAGATGCCGACAAAGCGAAAAGCTTCAAGCAGGCGCGCGGTCGCGGTGGTTTCGTTCGTTCTTCCTGGAAAGAGGTGAACGAGTTGATTGCCGCCTCTAACGTCTATACCGTAAAAACCTACGGTCCTGACCGCGTGGCGGGCTTCTCGCCAATCCCGGCGATGTCAATGGTCTCTTACGCTTCCGGTGCGCGCTACCTGTCGCTTATCGGCGGGACCTGCCTGAGCTTCTACGACTGGTACTGTGACCTGCCGCCAGCGTCACCGCAGACCTGGGGTGAGCAGACCGACGTACCGGAATCCGCCGACTGGTACAACTCCAGCTACATTATCGCCTGGGGCTCTAACGTTCCGCAGACCCGTACCCCGGACGCGCACTTCTTTACCGAAGTCCGCTACAAAGGGACCAAAACCGTTGCGGTCACCCCGGACTACGCGGAAATCGCCAAGCTGTGCGACCTGTGGCTGGCACCGAAACAGGGTACCGATGCCGCGATGGCGATGGCGATGGGCCACGTCATGCTGCGCGAATTCCACCTGGATAAACCAAGCCAGTACTTTACCGACTACGTTCGCCGCTACACCGACATGCCGATGCTGGTGATGCTGGAAGAGCGTGAGGGCTACTATGCCGCGGGCCGCACGCTGCGCGCCGCCGATCTGGTGGATGCGCTGGGCCAGGAAAACAACCCTGAGTGGAAAACCGTTGCCTATAACAGCAACGGCGAGCTGGTGGCGCCAAACGGCTCTATCGGCTTCCGCTGGGGCGAGAAGGGCAAGTGGAACCTTGAGCAGCGTAACGGCACCACCGGTGAAGAGACGGAGCTGCGCCTCAGCATGTTGGGCAGCCAGGACGAGATCGCCGAGGTTGGCTTCCCGTACTTTGGTGGTGAAGGTTCCGAGCACTTCAACAAGGTCGAACTAAAAAACGTGCTGATGCACAAGCTGCCGGTTAAGCGCCTGCAGCTGGCCGACGGTTCTACCGCGCTGGTCACCACCGTCTATGACCTGACCATGGCGAACTACGGCCTGGAGCGCGGTCTGAACGACGAAAACTGCGCAACCAGCTATGACGACGTGAAGGCCTACACCCCGGCCTGGGCGGAGCAGATCACCGGCGTACCGCGCGCGCAGATCGTTCGTATCGCCCGCGAGTTTGCGGAAAACGCCGACAAGACCCACGGTCGCTCGATGATCATCGTGGGTGCCGGTCTGAACCATTGGTATCACCTCGATATGAACTATCGCGGCCTGATCAACATGCTGATCTTCTGCGGCTGCGTCGGGCAGAGCGGCGGCGGCTGGGCGCACTACGTGGGCCAGGAAAAACTGCGTCCGCAGACCGGCTGGCAGCCGCTGGCGTTTGCCCTTGACTGGCAGCGTCCGGCACGTCACATGAACAGCACCTCCTACTTCTATAACCACTCCAGCCAGTGGCGCTACGAGACGGTTACTGCGCAGGAACTGCTGTCGCCGATGGCGGATAAATCCCGCTACAGCGGCCACCTGATTGATTTCAACGTGCGCGCTGAACGCATGGGCTGGCTGCCGTCTGCGCCGCAGCTGGGCACTAACCCGCTGCGCATTGCACAAGAGGCGAAGAAAGCGGGCATGTCGCCGGTGGATTACACCGTGAAATCGCTCAAGGAAGGCTCAATTCGTTTCGCGGCAGAACAGCCTGAGAACGGCAAAAACCATCCACGCAACCTGTTCATCTGGCGCTCCAACCTGCTGGGCTCGTCCGGTAAAGGCCACGAGTACATGCTGAAATACCTGCTGGGCACCGAGAACGGTATTCAGGGTAAAGACCTCGGCAAGCAGGGCGGCGTGAAGCCAGAAGAAGTGGAATGGAAAGACAGCGGTCTGGACGGCAAGCTGGATCTGGTGGTGACGCTGGACTTCCGTCTGTCCAGCACCTGCCTGTACTCCGATATCGTGCTGCCAACCGCCACCTGGTACGAAAAAGACGACATGAATACCTCGGACATGCATCCGTTTATTCATCCGCTGTCTGCCGCCGTTGACCCGGCGTGGGAATCGAAAAGCGACTGGGATATCTACAAAGACATCGCGAAGAAATTCTCCGAAGTCTGCGTAGGTCACCTGGGCAAAGAGACCGACGTGGTGACGCTGCCAATCCAGCACGACTCCGCTGCCGAACTGGCGCAGCCGCTTGACGTGAAGGACTGGAAAAAAGGCGAATGCGACCTGATCCCGGGCGTGACCGCGCCGCACATCATTCCGGTTGAACGTGATTACCCGGCAACCTACGAGCGCTTTACCTCCATCGGCCCGCTGATGGAGAAAATCGGTAACGGCGGCAAAGGCATCGCCTGGAACACCCAGAGCGAAATGGACCTGCTGCGCAAGCTCAATTACACCAAAGCGGACGGCCCGGCCAAAGGCCAGCCAATGCTCAACACGGCAATTGATGCGGCGGAGATGATCCTGACTCTGGCACCGGAAACCAACGGCCACGTGGCGGTGAAAGCGTGGGCGGCCCTGAGTGAATTTACCGGTCGCGACCACACGCATCTGGCGAAGAATAAAGAGGAAGAGAAAATCCGCTTCCGCGATATCCAGGCCCAGCCGCGCAAGATTATCTCCAGCCCGACCTGGTCTGGTCTGGAAGATGAGCATGTGTCCTATAACGCTGGTTATACCAACGTTCACGAGCTGATCCCATGGCGCACGCTTTCTGGTCGTCAGTCACTGTATCAGGACCACCAGTGGATGCGCGACTTCGGTGAAAGCCTGCTGGTGTACCGTCCGCCAATCGACACCCGCTCCGTGAAAGCGGTGATGGGCGCGAAATCGAACGGTAACCCTGAGAAGGCGCTGAACTTCCTGACGCCGCACCAGAAGTGGGGTATCCACTCCACCTACAGCGACAACCTGCTGATGCTGACCCTGTCGCGCGGTGGTCCGATTGTCTGGATGAGCGAAGCGGACGCCAAAGATCTGGGTATCGAAGATAACGACTGGATTGAAGTGTTCAACAGCAACGGCGCCCTGACGGCGCGTGCGGTGGTGAGCCAGCGCGTGCCGGCCGGGATGACCATGATGTACCACGCGCAGGAACGTATCGTGAACCTGCCGGGTTCAGAGATCACCGAGCAGCGCGGCGGTATTCACAACTCCGTGACCCGTATTACGCCGAAGCCGACCCACATGATCGGTGGCTATGCGCAGCTGGCCTACGGCTTTAACTACTACGGCACCGTAGGATCGAACCGCGATGAGTTCGTGGTGGTACGTAAGATGAAGAATATTAACTGGTTAGACGGCGAAGGTAATGACCAGGTACAGGAGAGCGTAAAATGAAAATTCGTTCACAAGTCGGCATGGTGCTGAATCTGGATAAGTGCATCGGCTGCCACACCTGTTCAGTGACCTGTAAAAACGTCTGGACCAGCCGCGAAGGTATGGAGTACGCCTGGTTCAACAACGTGGAAAGTAAGCCGGGCACCGGCTTCCCGACCGACTGGGAAAACCAGGAGAAGTGGAAGGGCGGCTGGATCCGCAAAATCAACGGCAAGCTGCAGCCGCGCATGGGTAACCGCGCAATGCTGCTGGGTAAAATCTTCGCTAACCCGCACCTGCCGGGGATTGAGGATTATTACGAGCCGTTTGATTACGACTACCAGAACCTGCACAACGCGCCGGAAAGCAAACACCAGCCGATCGCCCGCCCTCGCTCGCTGATCACTGGTCAGCGCATGGACAAAATTACCAGCGGTCCAAACTGGGAAGAAATTCTGGGCGGCGAGTTCGAAAAGCGCGCCAAAGACCAGAACTTCGAGAACATGCAGAAGGCGATGTACGGCCAGTTCGAAAACACCTTCATGATGTATCTGCCGCGCCTGTGCGAACACTGCCTGAACCCGGCGTGCGTCGCGACCTGCCCGAGCGGTGCCATCTACAAGCGTGAAGAAGACGGCATCGTACTGATCGACCAGGACAAGTGCCGCGGCTGGCGCATGTGCATCACCGGCTGCCCGTACAAAAAAATCTACTTCAACTGGAAGAGCGGTAAGTCTGAGAAGTGCATCTTCTGCTATCCGCGTATCGAAGCCGGTATGCCGACCGTCTGCTCCGAGAGCTGCGTAGGTCGTATTCGTTACCTCGGCGTGCTGTTGTACGACGCGGACGCGATTGAGAATGCCGCAAGCACCGAGAATGAGAAAGATCTCTATCAGCGTCAACTGGACGTATTCCTCGATCCGAACGATCCGAAGGTGATTGAGCAGGCCCTGAAAGACGGCATTCCGCAGAGCGTCATCGACGCCGCACAGCAGTCGCCGGTGTACAAAATGGCGATGGACTGGAAGCTGGCTCTGCCGCTGCACCCGGAATATCGCACCCTGCCGATGGTCTGGTACGTGCCGCCGCTGTCTCCGATTCAGTCTGCGGCTGACGCGGGCGAGCTGGGCAGCAACGGCATTCTGCCTGACGTGGAAAGCCTGCGTATCCCGGTTCAGTACCTGGCCAACCTGCTGACCGCCGGAGATACCCAGCCGGTGCTGTTGGCGCTGAAACGTATGCTGGCAATGCGTCACTTCAAACGTGCGGAAACCGTTGACGGCGTGAACGATACCCGCGCGCTGGAAGAGGTCGGCCTGACCGAAGCGCAGGCGCAGGAGATGTACCGCTACCTGGCGATTGCTAACTACGAAGACCGTTTCGTGGTGCCAAGCAGCCACCGCGAGCTGGCTCGCGAGGCCTTCCCGGAGAAAAGCGGGTGTGGCTTTACCTTTGGCGACGGTTGCCACGGGTCAGACAGTAAATTCAACCTGTTCAACAGCCGCCGCATCGACGCGATGGATGTGACCAGCAAAACGGAGCCGCACCAATGATCGAACTCGTCATTGTTTCGCGCCTGCTCGAGTACCCTGACGCTGCGCTTGCGCAGCATCAACAGGAACTCTTTGATGCACTCGCGTCATCTGAAAACCTGGATAAAGAGGATGCGCAGAAGCTGGGCGTTTTCCTCCGCGACCTGCTGGCGCGCGATCTTCTCGACGCGCAGGCGGACTACAGCCAGCTGTTTGACCGCGGGCGCGCGACGTCGCTGCTGCTGTTTGAACACGTTCACGGGGAATCCCGCGACCGCGGTCAGGCGATGGTGGACCTGATGGCCCAGTACGAGCAGCACGGCCTGCAGCTTGACAGCCGCGAGTTGCCGGACCACCTGCCGCTGTACCTGGAGTATCTGGCGCAGCTGCCGAAAGAAGAGGCGCTGGGCGGTCTGCAGGATATCGCCCCGATTCTTGCGCTGCTCGGCGCGCGTCTACAGCAGCGCGAGAGCCGCTATGCGGTGCTGTTCGATCTGCTGGTGAAGCTGGCGAACGCCTCTGTAGACAGTGAAAAAGTGGCGGAGAAAATCGCGGATGAAGCCCGGGACGATACCCCGCAAGCGCTGGATGCGGTCTGGGAAGAAGAGCAGGTGAAATTCTTTGCTGACCAGAACTGCGGCGAGTCTGAAATCTCCGCTCACCAGCGTCGTTTTGCCGGCGCGGTTGCCCCGCAATATTTGAATATCTCTAACGGAGGACGGCACTAATGCACTTCCTGAATATGTTCTTCTTTGACATTTACCCGTATATCGCGGGCACCGTGTTCCTGGTGGGAAGCTGGCTGCGCTATGACTACGGCCAGTACACCTGGCGTGCTGCCTCCAGCCAGATGCTGGACCGCAAAGGGATGCACGTCGCGTCTAACCTGTTCCACATCGGTATTTTGGGGATTTTTGCCGGTCACTTCCTTGGGATGCTGACGCCGCACTGGATGTACGAAGCATGGCTGCCGATTGAAGTGAAGCAGAAGATGGCGATGATCGCCGGTGGTGCCTGCGGTGTGATGACCCTGGTGGGTGGCCTGCTGCTGCTGAAACGGCGTCTGTTCAGCCCGCGCGTGCGTGCAACCACCACTGCAGCGGACATCCTGATCCTCTCCCTGCTGATGGTGCAGTGCGCGCTGGGTCTGCTGACTATTCCATTCTCTGCGCAGCATATGGACGGCAGTGAAATGATGAAGCTGGTGGGGTGGGCGCAGTCCGTCGTGACCTTCCACGGCGGAGCGTCTGAGCACCTGGACGGCGTGGCGTTTATCTTCCGCGTTCACCTTGTGCTGGGGATGACGCTGTTTGTGCTGTTCCCGTTCTCCCGACTGGTGCATATCTGGAGCGCGCCGGTGGAGTACCTGACGCGCAAATACCAGATTGTGCGTGCCCGTCGCTAATTCAGCGTCTTGATACCAACCCCGCATTCGCGGGGTTTTTTTTCGCCCCAGCCCAGGTTGTTGCCCGCTGCAGCAAACAGGATCAACGCGCCGCCCGCCAGCTGCGTCAGGTTCAGCGAGTGCCCGAACACCAGGTTATCGACAACGATCGCCACCACCGGATAGATAAACGACAGTGAGCCGGTAATGGGGGTAGGTAGCTTCTGAATCGCACTGTAGAGCAGCTGGTACATAATGCCGGTATGGACGATGCCGAGCGTCAGTAGGATCGGCCAGGGAAAATCACCGGAAAATGACGGCCAGCTGGCAAACGGCAGAAGCATCACGACGCCCGTCAGCACCTGAATAAAGGCAATATGCTGCGGTGCGATAGTTTTCAGTTTGCGCGCAATGATTGCCGTCAGCGCGTAGAAGAAGGCCGCGGCCATTGCCAGACCGATACCCGCCAGCCATTCAGTGTCGTGGGTACCGGTCAGCTCGCTGGAGAGCAGTATCACCACGCCGCCGAAGGCGATGAACAGCCAGCCCCATTTCACCACGCTGACGCGCTCGCCTAAAAACATCCCCATCAGGACCAGCATAAACGGCTGAGTGTTATAGACCACGGTCGAAAGACCAATAGAGATCCGCTCATAGGCTGCGAAGAGCAGTAGCCAGTTCACCACTAATGCCACACCGCCGAGAATCGCCAGCAGCAGCGTGGTGCGGGTGAGGAGGCTAAAGGGCTTTTGACTTACCCGGATAAAAATGAAAAGCGCTATTGCACCAATAAGGCAGCGCCAGAACACCACTTCCGTCACCGGCAGACCGCTGAGCAAAACAAACGCGCCAATAGAGCCGGAAATTAACATCGCCAGACTCATCTGCCAGACGCCTTTATGTAAATCACGCATTATTCACCTCCTGATTAATAATGCTATTGTCGGAAATCGCTGTTGGGTTTTACAGGGGTGAGATAAGGTTGAAGGTGTTAACTGCTTTTTTAAATTAGGTGAAATGAGTGGAATACCTTATTGATGATATCGATCGGCAAATTTTAGCCTGCCTGGTTGAGGATGCGCGCATGTCGTTGAAGGTGCTCAGCGGCCGTATCGGCCTGACCTCACCCAGCACGGCAGAGCGTCTGAAGCGGCTGGAAGAGCGCGGTGTGATTCAGGGCTATGGCGCACGGGTGAATCTCGCGGCGCTGGGGTATACGCTGCAGGCGCTGGTACGCGTGCGGCCTTTGCCGGGGCTGTTGCATAAGGTGGATAAATACATACAGGCGATGCCGGAGTGTATTGAGAGCGACAAGGTGACCGGGGAAGACTGCTTTGTGATTAGGCTAGTGGTGCGATCAATAGAACAACTGGATGCGCTGCTGGACGGGCTGGCGGAGCATGCCCAATGTAATACGTCGATTGTGAAAAGTTCGCCGGTGAAGCGTCGTTTGCCGCCAATGTAGTCGTCTGTCGCCGGGTGGCGGCTGCGCCTCGCCCTTCGGGTCGTTGCCTGCGGCAACGCTTTCTCGCTGCGCTCGAATCGAACCTTAGTCGAAGCTTCTCATCCTTCCCCTTGCGGAAATACATGATGCACGATGCGAGCAGAATGTTAAGTGTCGTTTGGAAGTGATGGTGGTGGGGGAAGGATTCGAACCTTCGAAGTCGATGACGGCAGATTTACAGTCTGCTCCCTTTGGCCGCTCGGGAACCCCACCACGGGGTAATGCTTTTTTACTGGCCTGCTTCCTGCTGGAAGCGGGGCGCATCATATCAAATGAGACGCCCCTGTAAAGCATTCCTTTAGGGAAAAGAAGCTGTTTGCCTGCTTTTTATCCGTAAAGGCGCAAAGCTAATCAATTCATTTTCCGAAAGATTAAAGAATGATGGTTCTGTTACCGTAGACAAAGACACGCTGCGCCAGCACCTGATACAGGGCACGACTCAACACGTTCTTCTCAACGTCACGTCCGGCGCGCATCATATCTTCTGCGGTGTAGGTGTGATCCACGTGAATCACGTCCTGCATGATGATTGGACCTTCGTCCAGATTGTCATTCACGTAGTGCGCGGTTGCGCCGATGATCTTCACGCCGCGCTCGTACGCCTGGTGATAAGGCCGCGCGCCAATAAAGGCCGGCAGGAACGAGTGGTGAATGTTGATAATCTTGTTCGGGAAGCGGGCGACGAAGGAAGGCGTCAGCACGCGCATATATTTCGCCAGCACCACGTAGTCCGGGTTATGCGCTTCAATGGCAGCAGCCATCAGGTTGTCGTGCTCTTCACGGGTATGGCCTTCATGGCTCACCAGCTCAAACGGAATATCAAAACGCTCAACCAGCGTGCGCAGGGTTTCGTGGTTGCCAATAACAGCGGCAATTTCTACTTCCAGGCCGCCGTAATTGGCCTTCATCAACAGATCGCCCAGGCAGTGAGCTTCTTTCGTCACCAGAATCACAATGCGACGACGGCCCGCAGGATTCAGCTCACGCACGGAACCGTCCGGCAGCGCGCTGTCCAGATCGGCCAGCAGGGTGGTGTCGTTGAAAATGCCTTCCAGTTCGGTACGCATGAAGAAGCGACCGGTACGGTGGTCAACGAACTCGTTGTTCTGCACGATATTCAGTTCATGCTTGTAGCAAATATTGGTGATTCGTGCGATCAGCCCTTTTTGATCGGGACAGATAGTGCGCAGAACTTTACGTTGTAATGATTGCATCGCCGGGAAATCCTGTTTGTATTTGCGAAGTCTGGGTTGTCAGGCGTTACTGCCCGCAACACTTTTTGAATTTTTTTCCTGAACCACAAGGGCAGGTATCGTTACGACCAAACTGTGGGCGCGTACCGTCAATATAATACCACTGCCCGCTTTCCTTTAAGAACCGGGAACGCTCGATAATGGCGCCAGGCCTGGCGTTCTCGGTAAAACGGGCAACAAAGCTGACAAAGCCTTCGTCGTGGTGGCTACCGGGTGAAGATTCAAACACGGTAAGCCCAAGCCAGTGGGTGTTGGCGAACCCGGCTTCGATCTCCTGTCGGAAATCGGCGGCGTGGCAGGACGGGTGCCAGGTTTTTATCAGGTAGTCTGCGTCTTTGATCACAAAAGCAGTATACCGTGAACGCATGAGGTGTGACGGATCCGGTGCAACCTGATTGCCAGAAAGATATCGCTGGCAACATAGGCTATACTCCAGAGCGCTACCACAGGGGCAGAGTTGAGACACGATTCTCTTCCTGGAACAAAAAATAAGGGCGTAAAACGCCTCGGGTAGCACTATGTTAACTGAGCAGTTGCGTTGACGCTATGTCAGGAATCCAGGGGAAGTAAAACAGGGCTAATGAGAAAGGTTAAAATTGGACTGGCGCTGGGATCAGGTGCAGCCCGGGGATGGTCTCATATCGGCGTGATTAATGCCTTAAACAAGATGGGCGTTGACGTCGATATCGTAGCAGGATGTTCAATCGGATCGCTTGTCGGCTCCGCCTACGCGTGCGGCAAGCTTCCGGATCTCGAAACCTGGGTGCGCTCCTTCAGCTATTGGGACGTTCTGCGTCTGATGGATCTCTCCTGGCAGCGTGGTGGGCTGTTGCGCGGTGAACGCGTCTTTAACCAGTTCCGCCGGGTGATGCCTCTCGAAGACTTTACTGACTGCCGGATGCCTTTCGGCGCCGTCGCAACCAATCTCAGCACAGGCCGTGAACTCTGGCTGACCGAAGGGGATATTCACCTTGCGGTGCGTGCTTCATGCAGTATTCCTGGGCTTATGGCGCCCGTGCCCCATAACGGTTACTGGCTTGTCGATGGTGGCGTCGTGAACCCGGTTCCCATCTCTCTGACGCGCGCCATGGGGGCGGATATCGTCATCGCCGTTGATTTGCAGCACGACGCTCATCTAATGCAGCAAGACCTTATGCCGGTCAATCTGCAGAGCGAAGATGCCGACATCGAAAAGCTTGCCTGGCATGAACGCCTGCGCGGAAGAATTGGTCGCCTGGCCGCACGACGCTCGGTTGCCGCACCGACGGCCATGGAGATCATGACCACCTCAATTCAGGTTCTTGAGAATCGCCTTAAACGTAACCGTATGGCTGGCGATCCTCCGGATATTCTTATTCAGCCTTACTGTCCGCAAATCTCTACCCTTGATTTCCATCGGGCTGAGGCCGCCATCGCAGCGGGCTCGCTAGCCGTCGAAAAGAAAATAGACGAGTTGCTGCCGTTTGTGCGAACAGCACGTTAAGCACCTTTTTTTGACTACTTCAGCAAAATCTGACAGGCGATAGTGCCGATAGCATGCCACTATTTAGTAACTGTCAGCCAGGGGAGGAACCATGACGCAGCCATTGGCCGGAAAACACATTTTGATTGTTGAAGACGAGCCCGTTTTCCGATCGCTACTGGATTCGTGGTTATCCTCGCTGGGAGCAAACACTTTACTGGCTGAAGATGGTGTCGACGCGCTGGAAAAAATGACCGGTATTACGCCCGATCTGATGATTTGCGACATCGCGATGCCGCGAATGAATGGGCTGAAACTGGTTGAACATCTGCGCAACGAGGGGGACCAGATGCCCATTCTGGTGATCTCCGCGACAGAAAATATGGCGGATATTGCCAAAGCATTACGTCTTGGCGTTCAGGATATTCTGCTGAAACCCGTCAAAGATCTGAACCGGTTACGTGAGACGGTATTAGCGTGCCTTTATCCAAATATGTTTAATTCCCGCGTTGAGGAAGAGGAACGCCTTTTTCAGGACTGGGACGCGCTGGTGAGTAATCCGCCAGCGGCGGCGAAATTGTTGCAAGAACTTCAGCCTCCCGTTCAGCAAACTATTTCCCACTGCCGCGTAAACTATCGCCAGCTGGTGGCGGCCGATCAGCCTGGGCTGGTGCTGGATATTGCACCTCTGTCTGATTCCGACCTCGCATTTTATTCTCTGGACGTAACCCGTGCAGGGGATAATGGCGTATTAGCTGCATTGTTACTTCGCGCGCTCTTTAATGGATTATTGCAGGAACAGTTATCACATCAGGGACAACGGCTCCCTGAGTTAGGCAGTTTACTCAAACAGGTAAACCAGCTTTTTCGTCAGGCCAATTTACCCGGACAGTTCCCGCTGCTGGTTGGTTATTACCATAGCGGTTTAAAGAATCTTATCCTCGTTTCTGCAGGTCTCAACGCGTCACTGAATACCGGGGAACACCATATTCAGGTGAGTAACGGGGTGCCGCTTGGAACACTGGGAACGGCGTATCTAAATCAAATTAGCCATCGCTGTTCTTCCTGGCAGTGCCAAATTTGGGGTGCCGGGGGAAGGCTTCGCTTAATGTTGTCCACGGAATAAGCAATTGGATCTTAATTTTAAGATTGCTTTACCTGTGTTTTCTCGGGAGTGCTACTATCGCTGCCCAGATTCATGCGTATTTGTCCTAATTCATCGGCAACGCGTTCTTTTCAGACCCGGACTGCGGGGCGAGGCTGATATACTCAACGCGTTATTTATTGCATAAAAGTTCAAAACTTGAACAGCTCAGGAGAATTTGAATGGCTGCCCTAAATTCGAAAGTCAGAAAGGCCGTCATCCCGGTAGCGGGATTGGGGACCAGGATGTTACCAGCAACTAAGGCGATTCCTAAAGAGATGCTGCCTCTGGTTGATAAGCCATTAATCCAGTATGTCGTTAATGAGTGTATCGCGGCCGGCATTACTGAAATTGTGCTGGTTACGCATTCATCTAAAAACTCTATCGAAAACCACTTCGATACAAGTTTTGAACTCGAAGCCATGCTGGAAAAACGCGTTAAGCGTCAGCTGTTAGAAGAAGTTCAGTCTATTTGCCCTCCGCACGTTACCATTATGCAGGTTCGTCAGGGGCTGGCTAAAGGTCTGGGCCACGCGGTTATGTGTGCACACCCGGTTGTGGGTGATGAGCCCGTCGCGGTTATTCTGCCTGACGTGATTCTGGATGAATACGAATCCGATCTCTCTCAGGACAACCTGGCTGAGATGATCCACCGCTTTGACGAAACGGGCTGCAGCCAGATTATGGTTGAGCCAGTTGAAGACGTGACCGCTTACGGTGTGGTTGACTGCAAGGGCGTGAACCTTGAGCCAGGCGAAAGCGTGCCAATGGTTGGTGTCGTAGAGAAGCCTAAAGCCGACGTAGCGCCGTCTAATCTGGCAGTGGTGGGTCGCTATGTCCTGAGTGCTGAAATCTGGCCTCTGCTGGCGAAAACGCCTCCAGGAGCAGGGGATGAAATCCAGCTGACGGATGCCATTGATATGCTGATCGAGAAAGAGACCGTTGAGGCTTACCACATGAAAGGTAAGAGCCATGACTGCGGTAATAAGCTCGGTTATATGCAGGCGTTCGTTGAATACGGCATTCGCCATAATACGCTGGGTGAAGAATTTAAAGGCTGGCTCAAAGAGAGTATGGGTATTAAGAAATAATCCAGGCGTAAATCTATGAAACCGGTGTGGCCCTGCCCACCGGTTTTTTTATGCCCATAAAACGCCATGATCAGCCTGTTTGTAAGCGAAACTAAATAGTCGAATAACGCTTTATGACGGAGTGTAAGAGGATGTTAGTGATAAATTGCGGGCAAAAAAAATCCCACCAGAGGCGGGATTTTTCTGAATTCGGCTTGATTAATCCTTGATCAGGAAGTCATCCAGCTGTTTACCTTGCTCATCCATAGCTTTCTTGATTACAGCAGGAGTACGGCCCTGGCCGGTCCAGGTTTTAGTTTCGCCGTTCTCATCAACATAGCTATATTTAGCAGGACGGGCAGCGCGTTTTGCTTTGGTACCGGTTTTTGCAGCAGCAATGCTGTTCAGCAATTCATTTGGATCGATACCATCAGCAATCAGCATTTCACGATATTGCTGCAGTTTACGCGTACGCTCTTCGATTTCAGCTGCAGCAGCGCTTTCTTCTTCGCGACGTTCATTAACTACAACTTCTAATTTTTCCAGCATTTCTTCGAGCGTTTCAAGGGTACATTCTCTTGCCTGCGCACGAAGAGTACGGATGTTGTTCAGAATTTTAAGTGCTTCGCTCATTGTAGTAATCTCAAACTTATAATGGGGGGTGGTTTGTTGACCTAATAATAGAGCCATAAATTCAGATGTGCAATAGCCAGGAATGTAAGGAATTCAAAAAATACTAAATAAAGCCGCTATTATTAATTACGCTAACTTAAATTTCCTCTTTGGCAGTCTCGCTTGTTATCACGATAACCTGCTTAACCCCGCCGCTTGCATCTTTTTTTTGTGACATTTGCCGCAGGAATTATAGTTTCGGCGGATAAATATCAGCCTTTTGTATTAGTTCCAGGCGACGGTGTTAAGGCAGGAATAGTTAATAAATAGTGAATTTTAATGAACGTAGATTCCACAATAAAAAGAAGTGTTATGTTTGGCTAATCATATAACTTGTTCACCAGCATGACCGTCATTACTCTCTGTTTTAGCGGATTATTTTTGCGAAAAGAGGGCGTTTTACACCTTTCAGCACGGCATCGTTTGTGCGGCGTGTCGCTGATGACCAGACAAAATATGGTACAATGAATCATCGGGAATATTACACATTGATTAGGGTTTTACGGCCAATGGCACAACTTTATTTCTACTATTCGGCAATGAATGCCGGGAAATCCACCGCACTGCTGCAATCCTCATACAATTACCAGGAACGAGGAATGCGTACCGTTGTTTATACCGCTGAAATCGACGATCGCTTCGGTGCAGGTAAGGTGAGTTCCAGAATAGGCCTCTCTTCGCCAGCCAGGCTGTTTAACCCGCAAACTGACCTGCTGGAGGATATCCGCGCTGCGCATGCGTCAGAGCCCATTCACTGCGTGCTGGTTGATGAGAGCCAGTTCCTGACACGTGAACAGGTGCACGCGCTCTCTGAAGTGGTTGATGAGCTCGATATCCCCGTTCTGTGCTACGGGCTGCGTACGGATTTCCGCGGGGAGTTGTTTGCCGGAAGCCAGTATTTGCTTGCCTGGTCAGATAAGCTGGTTGAACTGAAAACTATCTGTTTCTGCGGACGCAAGGCCAGCATGGTGCTTCGTCTCGACCAGGCTGGAAAACCTTATGCGGACGGTGAGCAGGTGGTGATTGGTGGCAATGAACGCTATGTGTCGGTCTGTCGTAAGCATTATAAGGAAGCGTTGTCCGTAGGCTCGCTGACGGCGATCCAGCACGACAACAGAAAATAATATCCGCCGTTATTCAGACATAAAAAAACCCGCCATACAGGCGGGTTTTTTTCATCAGACTGTCAGTTAAGCGCTTTTCTTCGCTTTCTTGTCAGCTTTAATAACCGGAGCTTCTGTTTTCACAGCAGCAACGTCACCTTCTTTGAACTCACGACCGTAGTAGGTATCCAGCAGAATCTGTTTCAGCTCGGAGATCAGTGGGTAGCGCGGGTTAGCACCAGTACACTGGTCATCGAAGGCATCTTCAGACAGCTTGTCTACGTGAGCGAGGAAGTCAGCTTCCTGAACGCCTGCTTCACGGATAGATTTAGGAATACCCAGTTCAGCTTTCAGGCTTTCCAGCCATGCCAGCAGTTTCTCAATCTTCGCAGCAGTACGGTCGCCCGGTGCGCTCAGACCAAGGTGGTCAGCGATTTCAGCATAACGACGGCGCGCTTGCGGACGGTCATACTGGCTGAACGCAGTCTGCTTGGTTGGGTTGTCGTTGGCGTTATAGCGGATAACGTTGCTGATCAACAGGGCGTTCGCCAGACCGTGAGGAATGTGGAACTGTGAACCCAGTTTGTGCGCCATAGAGTGGCAAACACCCAGGAAGGCGTTCGCAAACGCGATACCGGCGATGGTTGCTGCACTGTGGACACGTTCACGTGCTACAGGGTTTTTAGAACCTTCGTTGTAGGACGCTGGCAGGTTTTCTTTCAGCAGTTTCAGAGCCTGCAGAGCCTGACCGTCAGAGAACTCAGACGCCAGTACAGAAACGTAGGCTTCCAGCGCGTGAGTCACGGCATCCAGACCACCGAACGCACACAGAGACTTCGGCATTTCCATTACCAGGTTGGCATCAACGATAGCCATATCTGGCGTCAGCGCGTAGTCAGCCAGCGGGTATTTCTGACCTGTTGCGTCATCTGTTACTACCGCGAATGGCGTCACTTCTGAGCCGGTACCGGAAGTAGTGGTGACGGCGATCATTTTCGCTTTCACGCCCATTTTCGGGAACTTGTAGATACGTTTACGGATGTCCATAAAGCGCAGCGCCAGCTCTTCGAAGTGGGTTTCCGGATGTTCGTACATAACCCACATGATTTTCGCGGCGTCCATTGGGGAACCACCACCCAGTGCGATAATCACATCTGGTTTGAAGGAGTTCGCCAGTTCAGCACCCTTGCGTACAACGCTCAGGGTTGGGTCAGCTTCAACTTCGAAGAACACTTCAGTTTCGACGCCAGCCGCTTTCAGCACAGAGGTGATCTGGTCAGCGTAGCCGTTGTTGAACAGGAAACGGTCAGTCACGATGAGCGCACGTTTGTGGCCATCAGTAATCACTTCATCCAGCGCGATTGGCAGAGAGCCACGGCGGAAGTAGATAGATTTCGGAAGTTTGTGCCACAACATGTTTTCAGCTCGCTTAGCAACGGTTTTCTTGTTGATCAGGTGTTTTGGACCAACGTTTTCAGAGATGGAGTTACCACCCCAGGAACCACAACCCAGAGTCAGGGAAGGTGCGAGTTTGAAGTTATACAGGTCACCGATACCACCCTGAGAAGCAGGGGTGTTAATCAGGATACGGGCAGTTTTCATCATCTGACCGAAGTGGGCAACACGCTCTGGCTGGTTATCCTGGTCGGTGTACAGACATGAGGTATGACCGATACCGCCCATGGCAACCAGCTTCTCGGCTTTTTCTACCGCGTCTTCGAAATCTTTCGCACGGTACATAGCAAGCGTAGGAGACAGTTTTTCGTGAGCAAACGGCTCGCTTTCGTCAACAACTTTAACTTCACCGATCAGGATCTTGGTGGTCGCCGGAACGGTAAAGCCTGCGAGTTCAGCAATTTTATAGGCTGGCTGACCTACGATAGCAGCGTTCAGCGCGCCATTTTTCAGGATGATGTCCTGAACCGCTTTCAGCTCTTTGCCCTGCAGCAGGTAGCCGCCGTGGCTGGCGAAACGCTCGCGTACTGCGTCGTACACGGAATCAACAACAACTACAGACTGTTCAGATGCACAGATAACGCCGTTATCGAAGGTTTTAGACATCAGCACAGACGCAACAGCACGTTTGATGTCAGCGGTTTCATCGATAACAACGGGGGTGTTACCTGCGCCTACACCAATTGCTGGTTTACCGGAGCTGTATGCTGCTTTAACCATACCAGGACCACCGGTCGCCAGAATCAGGTTAATGTCCGGGTGATGCATCAGCGCGTTAGACAGTTCAACAGAAGGTTGGTCGATCCAGCCAATCAGATCTTTTGGTGCGCCCGCAGCAATTGCTGCCTGCAGAACGATGTCTGCTGCTTTATTTGTTGCGTCTTTCGCACGTGGATGTGGAGAGAAGATGATTGCGTTACGGGTCTTCAGGCTGATCAGCGATTTGAAGATAGCCGTTGAGGTAGGGTTAGTCGTTGGAACAATACCGCAAATGATGCCGATAGGTTCGGCGATGGTGATCGTCCCGAAGGTGTCGTCTTCAGACAGAACGCCACAGGTTTTCTCATCTTTATAGGCGTTGTAGATATACTCAGAAGCAAAGTGGTTTTTGATCACTTTATCTTCAACGATACCCATGCCAGATTCGGCAACGGCCATTTTAGCGAGAGGGATTCGAGCATCTGCAGCAGCCAGAGCGGCCGCGCGGAAGATTTTATCAACCTGTTCTTGGGTGAAATTGGCATATTCACGCTGGGCTTTTTTAACGCGCTCGACGAGGGCGTTCAGTTCAGCGATATTAGTAACAGCCATAATGCTCTCCTGATAATGTTTAAACTCTTTTAGTAAACCAGCGCTCGATACGTCAGACAGTATAGACAGTGCCAATACGACTTGCGTTACATAAAGTAAAACAAAGGGTTACTTTATGCTCCAGTACACTAATTTACTAAAAGAGCCTTACCTTAGCATCATCCCTTTTTGTCAGGTGACCTCCCTGGGGGCGTAATCAAGATTACTCACTTCTGAGTACGGAAATCATGATCTGCATCAATTTTCCACCAAGCTGATACCTTTCAGCAGGGTTATTTAATGGATATATTTCCACTGTTAATTAATTAAGTAACTATTGGAAGTGACGCTATCATTGTCTCAACATATGTTTAACATTCTGAAATGCTAACGTTTTGGCACAGATTTCTGGTGAAGTATGCTAATAAAAAGCGTATCTTCAGCGCGATTTTTCCTAACAATGTAACTGTCCCGGGCATGCGCAAAAGCGGAGCAAAACGTGATCCAAACGCTCTTTGATTTTCCAACGTATTTCAAATTTTTTATTGGTCTGTTTGCCCTGGTCAACCCGGTGGGGATCATTCCTGTCTTCATTAGTATGACCAGTTACCAGACGGCGGCGGCCCGGAACAAAACCAATCTTACCGCTAACCTGTCTGTGGCGATCATTTTGCTCACCTCGCTTTTCCTGGGTGATGCCATTCTCCAGCTCTTTGGCATCTCGATTGACTCCTTCCGCATTGCGGGCGGGATCCTGGTGGTGACCATTGCCATGTCCATGATCAGCGGTAAGCTGGGTGAGGATAAGCAGAACAAGCAGGAAAAGTCAGAAACCGCCATCCGCGAAAGTATCGGCGTGGTTCCGTTGGCATTGCCCCTCATGGCCGGGCCGGGTGCCATCAGTTCAACCATTGTCTGGGGCACGCGTTACCATAGCCTCATGCATTTGATTGGTTTTTCTGTCGCGATTGCCGTTTTCGCACTCTGTTGCTGGGGCGTATTCCGCATGGCGCCATGGCTGGTGCGCCTGCTGGGGCAGACCGGAATCAACGTTATTACGCGTATCATGGGGCTGCTGTTAATGGCACTCGGGATCGAATTCATTGTCACGGGTATTAAAAGCATTTTCCCCGGCTTGTTACATTGATATTTCATACGAAAGAACGGCGCTTCGGCGCCGTTTTTTTTGTATCAATATCAGCAAATCATATAAATAAAGTTGAAAAGCTTACCTGTCATAATAAATTCTACTAATAATGTTCATCTCATATATTTCATAGAGTTATGAATTCATCTCAAGCCTGCCTGCACAGAAAATCTTCGAACGCACTGTTATTTTACTCACACGATAGTCTTGGGCTTGCTGCGGGATAACCGAAATGATATTAGTAATTTCAACATTTCGTTAGATGAATGTGCTAAATAATAATCAATTGTTAAATTTTCGTACAAAACTACGCGATGATAATGCAGCGACGCGCCTGAAGAAAAAATCTTCCATATTAGTTTGAATTTAAAGTGTTTTTTAGGGTGCTCAACGTATGGAAGGGCTGGGCGGGACGATACGGCCTGGGCCGTAAAAGAGAATTGCTTAACAAATTTGCAAAATGTATTGGCGCGTGTTTACGCCATTTGATACTTTCCGGCCTACTATTTTGCAGCTTAAAACAAGTAGATGAGAATTATTTTCATATAATCCTCTTCTCAGATATCCAGCACAGGTCTCAAACAGGGGAGGCCTGGCAAGAATCGACGCAAGACGGCCATACGAGCGGTCAGTAATAAAAAAGTCGGTGATAGCAAGCAGTAAAAAAAGAACCTGACAGCAGCAAAAAAAACTCCTGCGCTGTACAGGCCCCAACAGGGGATTAGACAGCTGGCGAAAGCCAGTAATTATAATGAGTGGAGTACCAACACAATGTCCATCATCACAAAAAAAAATCTGGTAGCGGCGGGGATTTTAACTGCGCTAATCGCGGGAAACGCTGCAATGGCTGCGGACGTTCCTGCAGGTGTTCAACTGGCGGAAAAACAGACGCTGGTACGTAACAACGGTGCGGAAGTGCAGTCTCTCGATCCGCATAAAATTGAAGGCGTTCCTGAGTCAAACGTTAACCGCGACCTGTTTGAAGGTCTGCTGGTGACCGACGTTGACGGCCACCCGGCACCGGGTGTGGCAGAAAAGTGGGAAAACAAAGATTTCAAAGTCTGGACCTTCCATCTGCGTAAAGATGCCAAATGGTCCGACGGTACACCGGTTACCGCCGAAGATTTCGTGTATAGCTGGCAGCGCCTGGCGAATCCAAATACCGCCTCTCCGTATGCGAGCTATCTGCAGTATGGCCACATCGCCAATATCGATGACATCATCGCCGGTAAAAAGCCGGTCACCGACCTGGGCGTGAAGGCGATCGATGCTAATACCTTTGAAGTGACGTTGAGCGAACCTGTTCCGTACTTCTATAAGCTGCTGGTTCACCCATCCGTCTCGCCGGTTCCAAAATCCGCCGTGGAAAAATTTGGTGAAAAATGGACGCAGCCTGCCAATATCGTGACCAACGGCGCCTATAAGCTGAAAGACTGGGTGGTCAACGAACGTATGGTGCTGGAGCGTAACCCGCAGTACTGGGATAACGCGAAGACCGTGATTAATCAGGTCACCTACCTCCCAATCTCTTCCGAAGTGACCGACGTTAACCGCTACCGCAGCGGTGAAATCGACATGACCTATAACAACATGCCGATTGAACTGTTCCAGAAGCTGAAGAAAGAGATCCCGAAAGAAGTTCACGTCGATCCATATCTGTGCACCTATTATTACGAAATCAACAACCAGAAAGCACCGTTCACCGACGTGCGCGTTCGTACCGCGCTGAAGCTGGCACTGGATCGCGATATCATCGTGAACAAAGTGAAAAACCAGGGCGATCTGCCGGCGTACAGCTACACGCCTCCGTATACCGATGGGATGAAACTGGTTGAGCCTGAGTGGTTCAAATGGTCGCAGGAAAAACGTAACGAAGAAGCGAAAAAACTGCTGGCTGAAGCAGGATACACCGCAGACAAGCCGCTGACGTTCAACCTGCTGTATAACACATCAGATCTGCATAAAAAACTGGCGATTGCCGTCGCGTCTATCTGGAAGAAAAACCTGGGCGTGAACGTTAAGCTGGAAAACCAGGAGTGGAAAACCTTCCTCGATACGCGTCATCAGGGGACCTTCGACGTGGCGCGTGCGGGCTGGTGTGCGGACTATAACGAACCGACATCATTCCTGAACACCATGCTCAGCGACAGTTCAAACAACACGGCGCACTATAAGAGCCCGGCGTTTGACAAGATCATCGCTGAAACCCTGAAAGTGTCTGACGATGCGCAGCGCGCAGAGCTGTACGCGAAATCAGAAGAACAGCTCGATAAAGACTCTGCAATTGTACCGGTTTACTACTACGTTAACGCCCGTCTGGTGAAACCGTGGGTAGGGGGTTATACCGGTAAAGACCCGTTGGATAATATTTCCGTTAAGAATCTTTATATTATCAAGCATTAATGGCAATACGTGGGGCGAGCCTGGCTTGCCCCACTGTGTCTACTTTGTAACATTCATCAGGCACACGCCAGAAGGTACGGGCAATGTTGAAATTTATCCTGCGTCGCTGTTTAGAAGCGATACCAACGTTATTTATTCTAATTACGATTTCCTTCTTTATGATGCGTCTCGCGCCGGGAAGTCCATTTACCGGTGAACGTACGTTGCCGCCAGAAGTCATGGCCAACATCGAAGCGAAGTATCACTTAAACGATCCCATCACCACCCAATACTTCAATTATCTGAAGCAGCTGGCGCACGGTGATTTTGGACCGTCATTTAAATATAAAGACTATTCCGTTAACGATCTGGTGGCCTCCAGCTTCCCGGTCTCGGCAAAACTGGGTGCTGCAGCATTCATTTTGGCCGTCGTTCTCGGGGTCACCGCAGGCGTTATCGCCGCGCTCAGACAAAATACCAAATGGGATTATGCCGTAATGGGGGTGGCAATGACCGGGGTAGTCATACCCAGCTTCGTTGTCGCGCCATTGCTGGTGATGATATTTGCCATCACGCTGAAATGGCTGCCCGGGGGCGGCTGGAACGGCGGGGCATTGAAGTTCATGATTTTGCCGATGGTGGCATTATCGCTGGCGTACATCGCCAGTATCGCGCGTATTACCCGTGGTTCAATGATCGAAGTGCTGCACTCAAACTTCATCCGCACCGCGCGCGCGAAAGGGCTGCCGATGCGCCGGATCATCTTCCGCCACGCGCTCAAGCCGGCGCTGCTGCCTGTGCTCTCCTATATGGGACCGGCATTCGTCGGCATCATTACGGGTTCAATGGTTATCGAAACAATTTACGGCCTGCCGGGTATTGGTCAACTGTTCGTAAACGGGGCGCTTAACCGTGACTACTCGCTCGTTCTGAGCCTCACGATCCTCGTGGGCGCACTGACCATTCTCTTTAACGCCGTTGTCGATGTGCTGTATGCCGTTATCGACCCGAAAATTCGTTACTAACGCTGGAGCACGCCATGATGTTGAGTAAGAAAAACAGCGAGGCGCTGGAAAACTTCAGTGAAAAACTGGAAGTAGAAGGTCGTAGCCTCTGGCAGGACGCGCGCCGTCGCTTTATGCATAACCGTGCGGCGGTCGCCAGCCTGGTTGTGCTGGTGATCATCGCGCTGTTTGTCACCCTGGCGCCGATGCTGTCGCAATTTACCTATTTCGATACGGACTGGGGCATGATGTCCAGCGCGCCTGATATGGAGTCCGGCCACTATTTCGGTACCGATTCATCCGGCCGTGATTTGCTGGTGCGCGTGGCAATTGGTGGCCGTATTTCTCTGATGGTCGGTATCGCCGCCGCGCTGGTGGCGGTGATCGTGGGGACGCTTTACGGCGCGCTTTCCGGCTACCTTGGCGGCAAAGTAGACTCGGTGATGATGCGTCTCCTGGAAATCCTGAACTCCTTCCCGTTTATGTTCTTCGTGATTTTGCTGGTGACCTTCTTCGGCCAGAACATCCTGTTGATCTTCGTGGCCATCGGGATGGTTTCCTGGCTGGATATGGCGCGTATCGTGCGCGGCCAGACGCTGAGCCTCAAACGCAAAGAGTTTATCGAAGCGGCGCAGGTAGGGGGTGTATCAACCAGTAATATCGTGGTTCGTCATATCGTGCCTAACGTGCTGGGCGTGGTGGTGGTCTATGCCTCACTGCTGGTGCCAAGCATGATTCTGTTTGAATCCTTCCTCAGCTTCCTGGGGCTGGGCACGCAGGAGCCACTGAGCAGCTGGGGTGCACTGCTGAGCGACGGCGCAAACTCGATGGAAGTTTCACCGTGGCTGCTGCTTTATCCGGCGGGTTTCCTGGTCGTTACCCTGTTTTGTTTTAACTTTATCGGCGATGGCCTGCGTGATGCCCTCGACCCGAAAGACCGTTAAGGAGCGCCGTCATGACAATTATTGAAACGGCCACTGCGCCACAGGCGCAGCAGCAGAGCAATCTTCTGCTGGATGTTAAAGACCTCCGCGTGACCTTTAAAACCCCGGACGGCGATGTTACTGCGGTCAACGATCTCAACTTTAACCTGAGCAAAGGGGAAACGCTGGGGATCGTGGGTGAATCCGGCTCCGGAAAATCCCAGACGGCATTTGCGTTAATGGGCCTGCTGGCCGCTAACGGCGTGATTGGCGGTTCGGCGAAATTCAACGGTCGCGAAATTCTTAACCTGCCGGAGCTCGAGCTGAACAAGCTTCGCGCCGAACAGATCTCAATGATTTTCCAGGATCCGATGACCTCCCTGAACCCGTATATGCGCGTCGGTGAGCAGCTGATGGAAGTCCTGATGCTGCACAAAGGTCTGGGCAAAGCGGAAGCTTTTGAGGAATCCGTTAAAATGCTGGATGCGGTAAAAATGCCGGAAGCGCGCAAGCGCATGCGCATGTTCCCGCACGAGTTCTCTGGCGGTATGCGTCAGCGCGTGATGATTGCCATGGCGCTGCTGTGCCGGCCAAAACTGCTGATTGCCGATGAACCGACTACCGCGCTGGACGTCACCGTGCAGGCGCAAATCATGACCCTGCTGAACGAGCTTAAGCGTGAGTTCAACACGGCGATTATCATGATCACCCACGATCTGGGGGTGGTTGCCGGTATCTGTGACAAAGTGCTGGTGATGTACGCCGGGCGCACCATGGAATACGGCAAAGCGCGCGACGTGTTCTATCAGCCAGCCCATCCGTACTCGATTGGCCTGCTGAACGCGGTGCCGCGTCTTGATGCGGAAGGGGAGTCCCTGCTCACCATTCCGGGCAACCCGCCAAACCTGCTGCGACTGCCGAAAGGCTGTCCGTTCCAGCCGCGCTGCCCGCACGCGATGGAAATCTGTAACAGCGCGCCGCCGCTGGAAGAATTTGCCCCAGGCCGTCTGCGCGCCTGCTTTAAGCCGCAGGAGGAGCTGGTATGAACGCAGTAGATGAAAAACGCAACGTGCTGCTCGAAATCGCCGACCTCAAGGTGCATTTCGACATCAAAGATGGCAAGCAGTGGTTCTGGCAGCCGCCGAAGACCCTGAAAGCGGTAGATGGCGTCACCTTGCGTTTGTATGAGGGGGAAACCCTGGGAGTGGTGGGTGAATCCGGCTGCGGTAAATCCACCTTTGCGCGTGCGATTATCGGTCTGGTGAAAGCCACCGGCGGCAAAGTGGCCTGGCTGGGTAAAGATCTGCTGGGCATGAAGCCTGACGAGTGGCGCGACGTGCGCAGCGATATCCAGATGATTTTCCAGGATCCGCTGGCGTCATTAAACCCGCGTATGACCATCGGTGAGATTATCGCCGAACCGCTGCGCACCTATCATCCAAAGATGCCGCGTCAGGAAGTCCGCGACCGCGTGAAGGCGATGATGCTCAAAGTCGGGTTGTTGCCTAACCTCATTAACCGTTACCCGCATGAATTTTCAGGCGGCCAGTGTCAGCGTATTGGCATTGCGCGTGCGCTTATCCTTGAGCCGAAACTGATTATTTGTGATGAACCGGTCTCCGCGCTGGACGTGTCGATTCAGGCGCAGGTGGTTAACCTGCTTCAGAAACTACAGCGCGAAATGGGGCTGTCGCTAATCTTCATTGCGCACGACCTGGCGGTGGTAAAACACATCTCCGACCGCGTGCTGGTGATGTATCTGGGCCATGCCGTGGAACTGGGAACCTATGACGAGGTGTACCATAACCCGCTGCACCCTTATACCAAAGCGCTGATGTCGGCGGTGCCGATCCCCGATCCGGATCTGGAAAAGAATAAAACGATTCAGCTTCTGGAAGGGGAATTGCCGTCGCCAATCAATCCGCCGTCGGGCTGCGTGTTCCGCACGCGATGCCCGATGGCCGGGCCGGAATGCGCGAAAACGCGACCGGTGCTGGAGGGCAGTTTCCGACATGCGGTTTCCTGCCTGAAAGTAGACCCGCTATAATCGCAAGGGCTGACATGATGTCAGCCCTTATTTTTTTGCGAGGTTACCGTGTCGCGTTTATTCACTTCAGCCCGTCGGCGGCTCTATCATCTTTTATTCGATCCTGAAACGGTATCGGGACGCCGTTTTGAAGGTCTGTGTGCGCTGTTTGCGCTACTGAGCGTAGTGGTCATCTTTATTGAATCGGGTGTAGGAACGCAATATCACCTGACATTTGAGGAATGGCATGCGTTTGTCTGGCTGGAACTTATTATTACCCTGGTCTTTACCGCTGAGTATATTCTGCGTGTTGTTTGCTGGCCCAACCCGGCAAAGTACGTCTTTAGCTTCTGGGGCTTTATTGATTTAGCGACGATCCTGCCGCTCTATGTGATGTGGCTGTGGCCGGAGATCAGCCTCAACTATGTTTTCGCCTGGCGAGCGATGCGCGTTATTCGGGTCTTGCGTATCCTGAAGTTACTGCGCTTTATGCCGTCGCTGCGCGTATTCTGGAGCGCGATCGTCAGCGCACGCCATCAGCTTATTCTGTTCTATTCGTTTATTGCCATCGTGATGATTGTTTTTGGCGCGCTGATGTATTTGATCGAAGGGCCGAAATATGGCTTCACGACGCTCAACGCGTCCGTCTACTGGGCGATAGTGACCGTTACGACCGTGGGGTATGGCGATATCACGCCCCATACGCCGCTGGGGCGGATTGTGGCATCCGTGCTGATTCTGATTGGGTATTCGGTAATTGCCATTCCGACGGGGCTTATTACCACGCACATGAGCAGCGCGTTTCAGAACCATAAACAGCGGCGCAAATGTCCGAACTGCCACCAGGCCGATCATGAACACAGCGCGCGGTTTTGCAACCGCTGCGGAAGCGCGTTACCGGATTAAATAAAAAAGGCTGCTATCGCAGCCTTTTTTATTATTCGCGCCAGAGTATGTGACACAGCTTGTGGTCTTTCTCACGACACAGCAGGACGCGCGCAAAAATGTCGTTAATTTCACCGCCGTCTTCATCAGCCAGCCCAATAACCACTTCGGCAAAGAAGTCAGGGTTCAGGTCGAAATCTACATGTTCGGCCCAGTCCTCTGAAGGGTCGAACAATTCGGCACCGCCGCGCTCTTCGAACTGCAGATTAAAGAGGATCACGTCTGCGGGATCGAGGTTATCAACCGCCAGTTCGAGAAAAATGTCATAGGCCTGCTCGAGCGTTTCGTCTTCGGTCAGGCGATTGTTCAGATCCATTTCCATGATGACTACCTGTTTAACATCGTTGGGCACGTTTTACAGCAACGGACTAAAGAAGTAAAACAGTCGTTCAGCTATTCGCTGCCATAACGGACGTTTTACCCACAGCCTGGCATCCAGCAGCCGCGAACGGGAGATATAGTCATCCTGAACCGCCGCCAGGTCACCGCCAAAGCCGGCGTCATCAATCACCAGGGTGATTTCAAAGTTTAGCCACAGGCTGCGCATATCAAGGTTAACCGTGCCCACCAGGCTTAATTCGCCGTCGACCAGCACGCTCTTGGTGTGCAGGAGCCCGCCTTCAAACTGGTAAATTTTCACCCCGGCGGCAAGCAGTTCGCTAAAGAAGGCACGGCTGGCCCAGCCCACCAGAAGGGAGTCATTTTTGCGTGGCAGAATGATACTGACATCGACGCCGCGCTGCGCTGCGGTACAAATCGCGTGCAGCAGATCATCGCTGGGGACAAAGTAGGGCGTCGTCATGATCAGATATTCACGCGCGGAGTAGGTTGCCGTCAGCAGCGCCTGGTGAATCAAGTCCTCCGGGAAGCCTGGTCCGGAGGCGATAGTATGAATTGTATGACCGCTGGCCTCTTCAAACGGCATAATATTGCCATCCGGCGGTGGCGGCAGGATACGCTTGCCGGTTTCTATCTCCCAGTCGCAGGAGTAAACGATGCCCATCGAGGTGGCAATCGGCCCCTCCATTCGCGCCATCAGATCCACCCATTGCCCGACGCCGGAGTCCTGTTTAAAGAAGCGCGGGTCAACCATGTTCATACTGCCGGTGTAGGCAATATAGTTATCGATCATGACCATTTTACGGTGCTGGCGAAGGTCCATCCGGCGCAGAAACACGCGCAGGAGATTCACCTTCAGCGCCTCAACCACCTCGATACCGGCGTTACGCATCATGCCCGCCCAGGGGCTACGGAAAAATGCCACGCTGCCCGCGGAGTCCAGCATCAGACGGCAGTGGATCCCCCTGCGTGCGGCCGCCATCAGGGATTCAGCGACCTGGTCAGCCATGCCGCCGGGCTGCCAGATATAAAACACCATCTCAATATTATGGCGAGCCAGCTGAATATCGCGGATTAACGCCTGCATGACATCATCGGACGACGTCAGAAGCTGGAGCTGATTGCCCTTAACGCCGCCAATCCCCTGGCGACGCTCGCAGAGCTTAAACAGCGAGGAGGCGACGCTGCTGTTCTCCTCGGCAAAGATATGCTTACAGGCTTTGAGATCGTTAAGCCATTTTGCGGTGGAAGGCCACATTGCGCGCGCCCGCTCGGCACGGCGCTTACCCAGATGAAGCTCACCGAAAGAGAGATAGGCAATAATTCCCACCAGTGGGAGGATATAAATGATCAGAAGCCAGGCCATGGCAGAGGGTACGGCTCTGCGCTTCATCAGGATGCGTAACGTCACACCCGCGATTAACAGCCAGTATCCCAGAATGACCAGCCAACTCACCACGGTGTAGAAGGTTGTCATAGATAAAAAAATCCTTTTGAAAGCGTATTGTTATGAGTGTACGCATCAGGATTCATCTGGCAAATAAAAACGCCAGGTAAAAGCGCTGGTTTGCTGCCGGGTTGGGTTTATAATGGCGGCTCTGTTTGAGAAAGAGTTGTAGACATGAAGCGCAGTAGAACAGAAGTAGGGCGCTGGCGTATGTTGCGACAGGTGAGTCGTCGCAAGGCTCGTTGGCTGGAAGCACAATCCCGCCGCAATATGCGTATCCACGCCATCAGAAAATGTGGATTGACCCGGCACCGCAATGCGTTGCTGTTCGCAGTCCAGGATATCTGAAACCCATGAGGGCACCGCAAGGTGCCCGCTGATTATATTGTGTCTTATTTTGCGAATATCGTTATTGCGGCGATATTCTGGTTATTTTTAGCAAAAGGAGGGAGAGGTGTTTGCGGAGTTTGGCGTACTGAATTTCTGGACGTATGTTGTTGGCGCATTTTTTATCGTGCTGGTTCCCGGGCCAAACACCCTGTTTGTGCTGAAAACGGGGATCGGTCACGGTGTTAAAAAAGGGTATCTTGCCGCGACCGGCGTGTTTATCGGTGATGCGATATTGATGTTCCTGGCCTGGGCGGGTGTTGCGGCATTGATCCAGACGACCCCCGTACTCTTTAATATCGTGCGTTATCTCGGGGCTTTCTATCTGCTGTGGTTGGGCGGAAAAATGCTCTGGTCGGTGATCACACGTCAGAATAACGCTCAAAAGAGTGGAACCGAGCCTGCCAGCACGATCATGAAACGCTCCCTCGTCCTGAGCCTGACCAATCCAAAAGCGATTCTGTTCTACGTTTCGTTCTTTGTGCAGTTTATCGACGTGAATGCGCAAAATACCGGGACCTCTTTCCTGATCCTCGCTACCACGCTTGAGCTGATTAGCTTTATGTACATGAGCTTCCTGATCTTCTCTGGGGCGTTTGTTACGCGTTATCTGAAAACCAAAAAGAAACTGGCAAAGCTGGGGAACGGGCTGATAGGGCTGCTGTTTGTCGGGTTTGCGGCGCGGTTAGCGTCACTTCATTGATGTGAAGAAAGGCTCCTGCGGGAGCCTTTTTACCTCAGAACACTTTCTTATACGGTCGCACTGTCACTTTTGCATACACACCCGCCGCAACGTATGGGTCTGCGTCAGCCCAGGCCTGCGCCGCTTCAAGAGACTCAAACTCAGCAATTACCGTGGAGCCAGAAAAACCGGCGGCTCCCGGGTCATTGCTGTCAACAGCAGGCATTGGACCCGCGGTCAGCAAACGGCCTTCGTCCTGGAGCAGCTGCAGGCGAGCCAGATGGGCAGGGCGAACAGAGAGACGTTTTTCGAGGGAATCAGCGACATCTTCAGAGTAAATCACGTAAAGCACGGTGAAGCTCCTTAAGCGTTATAAAGTGTCAGTTACGTTATGTGAAAGGGCAATTGACTGCAATGTAAAGATAAAAACAACGTTAATACCCCGATCTGGATGTCCTTTTTTTGACCACTCCTGCGCTTAAATTGCGCCAGAACAAAGTGTCTTATTGAATATGATTGCTATTTGCATTTAAAATCAGGGTCCGGTTTTTTAACGTTGATGATTATGACCTCGATGACCCTTGATTTACCTCGCCGCTTTCCCTGGCCGACGCTGTTGTCCGTCGTGATTCACGGTGCCGTCGTGGCGGGTTTGCTCTACACCTCGGTTCATCAGGTTATTGAAATGCCCGCACCTGCCCAGCCGATCTCGGTAACCATGGTCTCGCCAGCGGATCTCGAACCGCCGCAGGTTGCGCCACCACCGCCACAGCCGGTTGCTGAGCCTGAACCGGAACCCGAGCCTGTACCGGAGCCACCGAAGGAGGCACCGGTGGTGATCCACAAACCTGAACCGAAGCCAAAACCTAAGCCGAAGCCAAAGCCGGTGAAGAAGGTCGAGGAGCGTCCTAAACGTGAAGAACGCCCGGTTGAACCGCGCGCGACCCAGCCGGTCGAGAATGCAGCGCCTTCGCGTCCGGTCATGAATAACAGCGCACCGGCGGCGAAGCCGACGGTTGCCGCACCAGCGGGCCCACGTGCGTTGAGCCGTAATCAGCCTCAGTATCCGGCGCGGGCTCAGGCCTTGCGTATTGAAGGTCGCGTACGGGTGAAATTTGACGTCACTGCGGATGGCCGCGTGGATAACGTGGAAATCCTGTCTGCGCAACCTTCTAATATGTTTGAGCGCGAAGTGAAGTCGGCGATGCGCAGATGGCGCTACGAACCCGGTAAACCGGGAAGCGGACTGATCGTGAACATTGTTTTCCGCCTGAACGGCGGGGCGCAGATGGAATAAAAAAAGCCTCCGAAAGGAGGCTTTTTTTTGCCTGCCATTCAGGCTGGCGGAAGCTGACGAGGTTTACCCTCGCTATCGACAGCGACATAAATAAACAGCGCTTCAGTTGCTTTATAGCGCTGTCCAATCGGTTCAGAAGAGACTTTCTTCACCCAGACTTCAATGTTGATGGAGATGGATGTATTGCCGCGCTTTACGCAGCGGGCGTAACAGCAAACCACATCACCTACCGCAACCGGGCGCAGGAAGGTCATTCCATCCACCCGCACGGTCACCACGCGTCCGTGAGCAATCTCTTTTGCCAGAATTGCGCCGCCCATATCCATCTGCGACATCAGCCAGCCGCCAAAAATATCGCCATTGGCATTGGTGTCAGCGGGCATTGCCAGTGTGCGTAAAACCAGTTCGCCCTGAGGGGCGTTATTTGTTGTCATTGTTTTAACTCATAACGGAAGACTTCAGGCGGGATGCTACTATGATTTCACAGCGGAGAGAATAGACCAGAACGCCTGTCGAACACGTTCTGGTCAGTCAGCAATCAGTGCTTGTCGTCCTGCGGCATGTGGCGATAGATATAAATGCCGCTTAGCAGGGTGAATATCAGCGTCAGGGCCGTCAGGCCGAAGACCTTGAAGTTGACCCAGATATTCTGTGGCAGCCAGAAAGCGATATAGATATTGGCAAGACCGCAAAGGATAAAGAACACGGCCCAGGCGATATTCAGGCGCGACCAGACTTCCTGAGGCAGCGTCAGCTCTTTGCCGAGCATGCGCTGGATCAGCGGCTTTTTCATCACCCACTGGCTGATGAGCAGCGCACCCGCAAACAGCGCGTAGATCACCGTAACTTTCCACTTGATAAATTCATCATTGTGGAAGAAGAGGGTTAGCCCACCGAATACGGCGACCAGGACGAACGTTACCAGCGCCATTTTCTCAACTTTACGGTAGCGAACCCAGCTGTAGATCAGCACAACCGCTGTCGCAATAATCAGCGCTGTGGTGGCAGCATAAATGTCATACAGTTTGTAAAACGCGAAAAAGACCACCAGCGGTAAAAAATCAAGAAACTGCTTCATTCTGTGATTCCATCTTCTTTGTTGAGCCGGGCCCTGTCATGCACCCGGCATCAGGGTTACTGACGAATTAACATATACAGGCGGAACAGATAGACAAGCAGCACCGCTGAAATCAGGTTGCTCAGTGTATTCGCGACCACCGCGCCAACGTTCGGGGTTAATACCGCAAAATTCGGTGCAAACAGGAGCAGGAGCGTTTTTGCCAGCAGCCAGGCAATGACTGCGGGAGCCACCAGACGCATATTAGCCCATGCGAGTCGGATGCTGCTGCGCATCGCGGTAAAAATTCCCATTTTATCCTGCACGATCATTACTGGGGCAAAAGCGAGCACAATAGCCAGTAACACGCCCGGCACCACAACCAGCATAATTCCCATCTGCACCAGCATGGTGGTTAAAAAGATCAGGATAAACAGCTTAGGTAAGACCGGCGCGCTGGCGCCAATCGCCCGCAAGGCGCTGACCCGGTGGCCCGCCGACACCAGTTGGATCATCAGCAAAACGCCGCCCGCCAGAATGGCGTTACCAATCAGGCCAGAAAACGTGGATGCGGCAGACGCCCGGAGCAGAATTTGTTGCTGCTCTGGCGTCATGTTTTGCACCAGTTCAAATAGCCCAACGCTTCCTGCAAGATGGTCGCCCTGGCTCAGGCTGGCAATCTGTTCTTCACTCGGTGAGAACGCATGACCCAGCACCACAGTGATAAAGGCGCAAAGCAACGCGATCAGTAAAAAGGTAATGAACTGATTGCGGAAAAAATTTCCCGTGTCACGGTAGACAGACTTCGCCGTGATAGACATGCACTCTCCTTGCGTATTGCAGGTGTTAATTAGCCGGCAATTGTACACCGGATGAACCTGCTGTGGCAGCATCAAGGCTTGTATGGAAAAGCATATCTTTGTAAAGCGGCGGTAATCCAAAGCGCGCGCGGGCGCGATTACAGGCTTCGTTGACCTGCCCATCTTCCCCCGACATGGCAAATTCCCGGCACGGGCTGGGGCGATCCTCATAGATCGCGCACCGGGTCGAAACCCCGGGCTCACCCTGCAGCGCGTCACAGCGGGCCTGCTTTTGATTGGTGCCGCGCATGCAGCGCAGAAAGGGGGTTAACGGCTCAGTAAGATGAACCGGAACGGTACCGCCGCCATCGCTGGCTTCAGCCCAATAGAAAGAGACTCGAAAATACGCACAACAGGCTCCGCACGTCATGCACGGGTTAACTTCACTCATAGCACACCTGCAAAAAAGAACGCATCAAATCAACTTGTGAGAGCGATAAATTATCCAGCCGACAGAGGAAGAGCAAGAGGGGGAAAAGAGAAAATTTTGTAACTGTGAAATGCCAAAAATTGACATAGAAACAACTTATTGCTTTTCAAAGCGCCACAAAAAATTAACCCAGATCAATGAATGTTAACTTACTGGTTTTAATGTGATCTGTGGCAGATCACTTATTACTCTTTTGTGAGTATATTCTCATCCGCGATTAAAACCACAACGATGGAGCGGATATGAAAAAATTAGCGGTGGCAGCCCTTGTATTAAGCAGTCTCTCTGGCGGCGCGTATGCACATGAAGCAGGCGAATTCTTTATTCGTGCCGGTTCGGCTACGGTTCGCCCAACTGAAGGATCGGATAACGTGTTGGGTATGGGCGGTTTTAACGTCAGTAACAACACCCAGTTAGGTTTAACATTCACCTGGATGGCGACGGATAACGTTGGTGTTGAGCTTTTGGCGGCAACCCCGTTCCGTCACCGTGTCGGTCTTGGTGCGACCGGTGATATCGCCACGGTTCACCATTTACCGCCAACGCTGATGGCGCAATGGTACTTTGGCGATGCCAGCAGCAAGGTGCGTCCATATATTGGCGCGGGTGTGAACTACACCACCTTCTTCGATGAGAAATTCAACGATACCGGCAAAGAAGCAGGACTCTCAGATCTCAGCCTGAAAGACTCGTGGGGTATGGCTGGGCAGGTTGGTCTGGACTATCTGATTAACCGCGACTGGCTGATCAACGCCTCGGTCTGGTATATGGATATTGATACGGACGTACGCTTCAAGGCGGGCGGCGAGCAGCAAAGCATCAATACGCGTCTGGATCCGTGGGTGTTCATGTTCTCTGCGGGTTATCGTTTCTGATCCCCGTCAAACTGGCCACAGGGTGGCCAGTTTGCTTTGCTCGCTTCAAAACGACGGATAAACCGGCCGCTCGTCAAGCTTTACGCAGTGCCTCAGGATCTTTTCCCCATCATATAAATAGCTGAAAGCGTCGCTGGACAGGGAATGGAAGAGAATATCACCGTTGGCAAACGGGATAATTTCGGTATCACCCACACGTTTATGACCCGCGCCGGTTTCAAAATGACCGCGCCATCGTTCCTGAGTATGGTCATAGACGTGCAGAATAACGTCGACAAGTCCTCTTTCCGGGCAATTAAGTCGCAGGAAGGTCGAAGAAAAATTCAGGGACAGCGCGTGGAAGGGAATCAATAAGGCGAAAACCAGTAAAGCTCGTAAATACATCAAACCGCGAAAACCTCCTTCAAAAGGGAAATGAGATTTTACTTAAGTCAAAAATCGCGTTTTTGCCGTGGATCAACATGACTTATAATTCAATACGATAAAGGCCCCTTGCGAGGCCCTTAGCGATCATTTTTGAATCAGATAGCGAATGGTTGGGCCATCCTGCTGGATATCCAGCACCGTATAACCGTGGTTTTTTGCATCCAGCGGAATGTTGTTGATGGATTGCGGACAATCGCTCACCACCTCCAGAATTTCACCTTTTTCCAGCTGCGGCAGTGCCTCAAGCGTGGCAACCGCCGGATACGGGCAGGGTTCACCGACCATATCCAGACGATAGTCGGGGACGATCTCTTTCATGCAGCGTTCTCCTGCGTTTCAGTTTTGACGACGGCACGGCGGAAGAAGCGTTTCTCCTGTGCGACAACCAGTAAAAAAGCGACCAGCAGCAGGGCATAAGTCACCAGCAGGCCGCCGAGAGGGCCGAAAGCGCTCAGCAGGTTAACCTTGTCCCAGTTTGTGGCAAGCACCGGGGACACGTCGTCCCAGAAGTATGCGAGGAGTGTGGATCCAAGGACATTCCCAAGCCCGACCCACCAGTAGTGCACCTGTCCCTCAACCGCGCGGTACATCCAGCCGGTTTCACACCCGCCCGCCAGCACAATCCCGAAGCCAAACAGCAGACCGCCAATCACCGCGTTCGGGCCAGCCCACATGATCTTCGGTTCAACACCGAGCTGAACATAGCTGAAGATGCCGATAGCGCTCACCGCCATGCCGGCAATGATTGCCTTCGCCATCATCGTCCTTCCGGTGATCCACATATCGCGAAACGCAGAGGTAAAGCAGATCTGCGCGCGTTCGATCAGCAGGCCAAAGCCGACGCCGAACAACATCGCCAGGCCAAGCTTCGGCTGATTCATCGCCGTGCAAATGGCCCATGCGATCATAGCAAAAAAGACCAGCATACCCAGGCGGAAACGGCGCTTTGCCTGCTCCGGTTTTTGGGTTAGCGGGGACGCCGCGCTGACTTTTGTCATTTTCACCGGAATGCGGAACAGCGGCAGAAGGGTGAATTTTGCTCCGAAGTAAGAGCCAATCGCCGTGGCCACGGCAAAAAACCAGGCATGAAGGGAGAACTGCGGAATCCCCGTAAAGAACGCGGCCAGATTACAGCCCATCGCCAGGCGGGCGCCAAACCCGGCAATCATACCCCCGACTACCGCCTGCATGATGCGAACGCGGCTTTTGGGCATGCGCAGCTTAACGTTGTTTGCCCACAGCGCCGCAGCGAAACAGCCGCCGAACATGCCGATAATCATCATTCCGTCGATGCGGGTAAGAGGGGTACCGTCCAGGTGAATGAGTTTGAAGTATCCCCACTCTTCGGTGTGTACGCCTGCGAGCTGCAGCAGTTGCCCACCCCAGCGGGTGAATTCACCGGTGACGGCCCAGAAGGTGCCGGTAATGCCGAAATAATAAGTAGAGAGAATGCCTGCCGCGATGACGGCCGGAACAGGTGACCAGAACTTAACCAGGTAAGTCTGTTTGAAGGATTGCCATGACATGAATAAGCCTCTGAACTCAGAAGGATTAGTGCTAAAAAGAGTCCAGATCATACGCTTACGCGAAAGTTTGAAAAGCTATTCACACCGAAAATATCGACGGGATCAATTTTGACGTAATCCTTTGGAGAGGATGGAGAAGGAGGAGTAACCGTCTGGCAGGGTTGCCAGACGGTGGAGGGGTCAGGCTTTACGCGTCGCCGCCTTCATGGCAGTCACAAACGCCTTCAGCTCGGCCAGCATCTGCTCGGGCTTGTCCACGTTCTTCTCGATGATCTTCACAATCGCGGAGCCGGAGATGGCACCCGCCGCCTTCGCCTCAATTGCCGCGGTGACCTGATCCGGAGAGGAGATCCCGAAGCCCTGCAGCGGCGGCGCGGCATGGTACTCGGCCAGCTTTTCCACCAGATGATGCAGCGGCAGGGCCGCTTTATTCTCGGCGCCGGTCACGCCCGCGCGCGAAAGCAGATAGGTATACCCGCGTCCGTAAGAGGCTATCTGGCGCAGCAGTTCATCGTCCGCGTTAGGCGGGCAGATGAAAATAGGGGCGACATTGTGACGCATCGCAGCCTGGCGGAACGGCGCGGACTCTTCCACGGGCACGTCTGCTACCAGGACCGAGTCGACACCAACTCGCGCGCATTCGGCATAGAACTCGTCAACACCACGGTTGAACACCAGGTTGGCGTACATCAGCAGGCCAATCGGAATGGTCGGGTGCTTCTGGCGGATCGCCGCCAGCATTTCAAAGCACTGGGTTGGGGTCACGCCTGCCGCAAAGGCGCGCAGGGTGGCGTTCTGGATGGTCGGGCCATCCGCCAGCGGATCGGAGAACGGAATACCCAGCTCCAGCGCGTCGGCGCCGGCTTCAATCAGGGCGTCGATAATCTTCAGAGACTGCTCAGGGCCGGGGTCGCCCAGCGTAACGAAGGGGACGAACGCGCCTTCCTGGCGGGATTTCAGTTCAGCAAATACGTTATCGTAGCGTTCCATCAGATTTCCCCTCGTGCTTTCAAAATATCGTGGACGGTGAAGATATCTTTGTCACCGCGACCGGAAAGGTTCACCACCAGCAGTTGCTCTTTTTCCGGGTTCTCTTTCATCATTTTCAGCGCGTGCGCCAGCGCGTGAGAAGACTCCAGCGCCGGGATGATCCCTTCGCTGCGGCACAGCGTTTTGAAGGCTTCCAGCGCTTCGTCATCGGTAATGGAGACATAGTCCGCGCGCCCCGTGCTGTTCAGGAACGCGTGCTGTGGCCCAACGGACGGGAAGTCCAGTCCGGCAGAAATTGAGTAAGACTCTTCAATCTGCCCTTCATCGGTCTGCATCATCGGGGCTTTCATGCCGAAGTAGATCCCCACGCGGCCATGCTTCAGCGGCGCGCCGTGCTCGCCGGTTTCAATCCCATGACCGGCAGGCTCGACGCCAATCAGCCCTACGCGGGTTTCGTCGATAAAATCGGCAAACATGCCGATGGCGTTAGACCCGCCGCCGACGCAGGCAATGACTGCATCCGGCAGGCGACCCTCTTTTTCAAGGATCTGCGCCTTGGTCTCTTCACCGATCATGCGCTGGAATTCGCGCACGATGGTCGGGAACGGGTGAGGACCTGCCGCGGTGCCGAGCATATAGTGCGCGGTTTCGTAGCTGCCGGACCAGTCGCGCAGCGCTTCGTTACAGGCATCTTTCAGCGTCGCAGAACCGCTGTGCACCGGGATCACTTCCGCACCCATCAGGCGCATACGGAATACGTTCGGCGACTGACGCTCAACGTCTTTAGCACCCATATAGATGCGGCACTTCAGGCCGAGCAGGGCGCTGGCGAGCGCAGAAGCCACGCCGTGCTGGCCCGCGCCAGTTTCGGCGATGATTTCGGTTTTACCCATACGCTTCGCGAGCAGCGCCTGGCCCAGCACCTGGTTAGTTTTATGCGCGCCGCCGTGCAGCAGGTCTTCACGCTTAAGATACAGCGTGGTTTTGGTGCCTTCGGTCAGGTTGCGGCATTTGGTCAGCGCGGTTGGACGCCCGGCGTAGTTTTTCAGCAGGTCGGTAAACTCCGCCTGAAACGCCGGATCTTTCTGCGCGCTCACGAACGCTTCTTCCAGCTGGCGCAACGCGGGCATCAGGATTTGCGGAACGTACATCCCGCCGAATTCACCAAAATACGGGTTAAGTAATGTCGTCATCTTCTCTTCCTTAATATGCACGCAGAGTTTTAAACACCGAGGCCAGCTTGCTGGCATCTTTGATACCCGGTTGCGACTCTACGCCTGAATTGAAATCGAGGCCTGCGCAGCCGGTTTTCGCGGCTTCCACACAGTTATCCGGGCTTAGTCCGCCCGCCAGCAGGACGTTGTCCAGCTTTTCGCAGTTCAGCAGCGACCAGTCAAAACGTTGTCCGGTGCCGCCCTGGCCGTTGTCGAGCACGTATTTGTCAACGTGGTGAAGATTACGTGCGGGCAGGGTGGTGCCCACGCTTTGTGCTTTCCAGATTTGAACCTGCGGTGCCAGCGCGTCGCGCAGGGCATTGATATACGCCTGATCTTCATCGCCATGGAGCTGAACGGCACTCAGGGATAACGCGTCGGCTTTTGCCACAACGTCTGCGACATCCGCATTACGGAACACGCCAACATAGCTCAGCGGGGCCGCCGCGATTACCTTGCGGGCCTGTTCCTCATTGACTGCCCGAGGAGAGGTGTCGACGAAGATTAAACCGCCATAGATTGCTCCAGCCTCATACGCGGCCAGCGCATCCTGTTCGCGGGTTAGGCCGCAGACTTTGTTTTCACCCAGCAGCACGCGACGCACCGCCGCATTGAGGTCGTCATGTTCCATCATGGCGGAGCCAATCAGGAAACCGTTGGCGAAGTGGCTCAGCTCGCGCACCTGGGCGTAGCTGTTAATGCCGGACTCGCTGATCACCGTGACGCCCGCACCCAGACGCGGCGCCAGCTGGCGGGTGCGGTTCAGGTCAATCGACAGGTCGCGAAGATCGCGGTTGTTGATGCCGACCACTTTGGCTTCCAGCGCGATGGCGCGCTCGAGCTCTTCTTCGTTACTCACTTCGGTCAGCACGCCCATGTTCAGGCTGTGCGCCACTGCAGAGAGCTGGCGATACTGCTCGTCGTTGAGCACCGAAAGCATCAGCAGGCAGGCATCGGCCTGGTAGAAACGCGCCAGCCAGATCTGATACGGGTCGATAATAAAGTCTTTGCACAGGATCGGCTGCGGTGCGATGCCGCTGACGATCGGCAGAAAATCGAAGCTGCCCTGGAAATATTTCTCATCCGTCAGCACGGAGATTGCCGACGCATGATGCTTATAAATACCGGCGATACGCGCCGGGTCGAAATCGTCACGAATAACGCCTTTTGAGGGAGAGGCCTTTTTACACTCCAGAATAAAGGCGGTACGTGCACCCTGCAGGGCGTCATAGAAACGACGGCTGCTTGGAACGACGTCATTCTGGAAACTGGCAAGCGGCTGCTCTGCTTTGCGTGCTTCCACCCAGATGGCCTTATCGGCAACGATTTTCGCTAAAACGGTCTGCATTCTTTACCCTCTTGCCGCAAGTGCGGTAACGCGATCGTAAGCTGCACCGGAGCGCAGTACATCCAGAACTTTTTGAGCATTGGCCTTCAGGTCTTCCTCACCGTGCAAACGCATCAGCATGGCGACGTTGGCAGCCACGGCGGCCTCATGAGCGGCCTCACCTTTACCTTGTAGTAAGCGCGTCAGAATGTCACGGTTTTCTTCCGGCGTACCGCCTGCCAGCGCTTCCTGATGGTACGGCGTTAAGCCGAAATCAGACGCCTCAAGCTGATAGCTGAGTACTTCACCATCGTTAAGCTCGGCCACCAGCGTCGGCGCATGCAGCGAAACTTCATCCATTCCGCCGCTGTGCACCACGGCGGCGCGTTTGTAACCCAGCACGCGCAGCGTCTCGGCAATCGGCAGGACCAGCTCAGGGCTGTAAACGCCAATTAATGCCAGCGGCGGATGGGCCGGGTTGATCAGCGGGCCGAGTACGTTAAACAGCGTGCGGGTTTTAAGCTGCTGACGAACCGGCATCGCGTGGCGGAAACCAGTGTGATATTTCGGCGCAAACAGGAAGCAGACGCCCAAATCGTCCAGCGCTTCACGCGAACGCTCGGCATTCATCTCCAGATTGATGCCAAACGCGGCCAGCAGATCGGACGAGCCTGAACGGCTGGAGACGCTGCGGTTACCGTGCTTGGCCACCTTCAGGCCGCAGGCCGCCGCCACAAAGGCGCTGGCGGTCGAAATATTGATGCTGTTGCTGCCGTCGCCACCGGTCCCGACGATATCGGCAAACTGATAGTCCGGGCGCGGGAACGGAGCGGCATTTTCCAGCAGCGCGGTGGCCGCACCGGCGATCTCCTGCGGGCTTTCGCCGCGCACTTTCATGCTCACCAGCGCCGCCGCCAGCTGCTCGGGCTTCAGCTCGCCGCGCACGACGGCGGAAAAAAGCTGGTGGCTCTCCTGTTGGCTCAGGGTCTGGGCCTGATACAGTTTTTCCAGAATCGGCTGCAGGGTGTTAGTCTGCTCCAGCTTCTGCAACGCCCAGTCAAGGGTCTGCTCCAGCAGGCGGGCGCCATTGGATGTCAAAATAGATTCTGGGTGGAACTGCATCCCGCAGACGCGATCCGCATCGTGGCGTACCGCCATCACCATCCCTTCAAACGAGGCGTTGATGGTCAGCCCGGCCGGAATGTTGCTGCCGACCAGCGAATGATAGCGCGCGACCGGGAGCGGATTCGGCAGCCCGGCAAACATTGCCTGGCCGTCATGTTCAATGCTGGAGGCTTTACCGTGCAGGATCTCGCCCGCCTGGCCGACGTAACCGCCGTAAGCTTCCACAATTGCCTGGTGACCAAGGCAGATACCGATAATCGGCAGCTTGCCGCGCATGCGGGTCAGCAGTTCGGGCATACAGCCCGCTTCGCTCGGCGCGCCCGGCCCCGGAGAGAGCATCAGTACCGGGTTTTGCATGGTCGCCAGACGGTCAATCAGGGTCTGAGCCGGAACGTGGTTGCGGTAGATAACGACGTTGTGACCATTCGCACGCAGCTGATCTGCCAGGTTATAGGTAAAGGAGTCGATGTTATCGAGCAGCAGAATGTCAGCCATCAGAAAATCTCCTGTGCGTGGTGTGCGGTAGCGATGGCGCGCAATACCGCGCGTGCTTTACTGCGGGTTTCGTCAGCTTCAGACTGCGGAACAGAGTCAAGAACAATCCCGGCGCCGGCCTGAACGGTGGCAATACCGTCTTCGACGTAGGCGGAGCGGATCACGATGCAGGTATCAAGGTCGCCGTGTGCGGTGAAGTAACCTACCGCGCCGCCGTAGCTCCCGCGCCGACGTCCTTCCGCTTCGGCGATAAGCTGCATGGCGCGTACCTTCGGTGCGCCGCTCAGGGTGCCCATATTCATGCAGGCGCGGTAGGCGTGCAGCACGTCGAGGTCGCTGCGCAGTTCACCCACCACGCGGGAGACCAGGTGCATCACGAAGGAGTAACGGTCAACTTTGGTCAGGTCTGCCACGTAGCGGCTGCCCGGGGTGCAAATGCGCGCCAGGTCGTTACGCGCCAGGTCAACCAGCATCAGGTGTTCGGAGAGCTCCTTGTGGTCGGTTCGCATTTCCAGTTCGATGCGGCTGTCCAGATCGCGGTCCAGCGAGCCATCGGCACGACGGCCACGCGGACGGGTGCCCGCAATCGGGTAGATCTCAATCTGGCGGCTGGTGGCGTCGTACTTCAGCGAGCTTTCCGGCGAGGCGCCGAACAGCGTGAAATCATTGTCCTGCATAAAGAACATATATGGGCTCGGGTTGCTCTTCTTCAGCACGTCGTAAGCCGCCAGCGGTGACGGGCAGGGCAGCGAGAAACGGCGGGACGGCACAACCTGGAAAATCTCCCCGGCGCGAATAGCCTTTTGCATCTGGCGAACCACGGCCCCGTATTGATCGTCGGTCTGGTTAACGTCGCATGTCATTTTTTCCATGTGCTGTACCGGCAGTGCAGGCGGCGCTTCCGTCATCTGCTGCTGGAGCTGAGCGATGCGATGCTCAAGGCGGTTTTTCTCAGACGCAGACGGCGTGAACAGGCTTGCCTGGATGCGGGTATATTTTTTCTGATGGTCGATCACCAGCAGGGTTTCGGCCAGGTAGAAACAGTAGTCCGGACAGCGGTTGCCCTGCTCGGTTTCCGGCAAATCTTCAAAACCGGCGACCAGGTCGTAAGCAAACAGCCCGCCGAAGAACATTGCTTCGCGCTCATCTTCCGGCACGGTGACAAGATTTTGCAGCAGGCGGAAGGCATCGAACACGGACAGCGAGCAGAGGCGCGCGTCTTCGTCCAGCAGCTGGCTTACCGGCGGGAAATGCAGAATTCGCAGGTCCGGGTGACGTTCATTGTCGATGCCCGCGGGCAGAGCCGCATCCAGCAGCGGCAGCAGCGATGCGCCATTATCAGAGAGCGCCTTAATGGTGACGGTGTCACCTAACGCGGTAATGCGCAGCGCGCTGTCGACCAGCAGCAGGCTTTTCAGATCGTCCTTGCTGTCGATATCCGCAGACTCCAGCAGCAGCGTCGCCGGACGCGCGCCGCACACCTGATGAAACAGCGCGGTCGGGTTGTGGCGATAGACCGCCTCGCAGGTCAACAGTTCGAGATGAGGTTTGGCTGTTTGCATGTTGTGATTCTCATTTATTCTGTTCAAAAAAAAGCCCGCTGGGTAGCGGGCGGGTATCTGTTTGCATTTCGCAGATGCGTGACACTGCCCGAAGATCAGGAAGTGCGCCACCAACCGTGCAGAGTGAAATGTGCTGTCATTTTCAGATACCTTTCTCGTGTGAACTTGCGTACTAGTTAACTAGTTCGATGGCGTATTGTCAACCCTTGATTTCAGAATTTCACGTTAAGTCGGTATCATGGCGTTTTCGGATGTCTCCAACCTGTTATGGGAAGTGCTTTGAGCGATACCACCTACGCGATTATTTATGATTTACACAGCCATACTCAGGCCTCTGATGGCCTGCTGACACCCGAAGCCCTGGTTCATCGCGCGGTTGAAATGCGTGTCGGCACGCTGGCGATAACCGATCACGATACCACCGACGCCATTCCGGCAGCGCGCGCCGAGATTGCCCGCAGCGGGCTGGCGCTGAATCTGGTGCCCGGCGTCGAGATATCGACCGTCTGGGAAAACCATGAGATTCATATCGTTGGCCTGAACATTGATATAGAACATCCGGCACTTCTTGCCTTTTTGCAAGAACAAAAAACGCGCCGCAACCAGCGCGCGGAGATGATCGGCGAGCGTCTGGAGAAGGCGCATATTCCGGGCGCGCTGGAAGGTGCGCAAAAGCTGGCGAACGGCGGGGCGGTCACCCGCGGTCATTTCGCCCGCTTTCTGGTTGAAGCGGGCAAAGCGACGACCATGGCGGATGTCTTTAAAAAGTATCTGGCGCGCGGGAAAACCGGATACGTTCCGCCACAGTGGTGTACAATAAAACAAGCTATTGATGTCATTCATCATTCTGGCGGTAAGGCCGTGCTGGCCCATCCGGGACGGTATAATCTTTCTGCTAAATGGCTGAAACGGCTGCTGGCGCACTTTGCCGAATGCGGTGGCGAGGCGATGGAAGTCGCCCAGTGTCAGCAGGCGCCCAACGAGCGCGCGCAGCTCGCGACTTACGCCCGCCAGTTTGGCCTGCTAGGGTCACAGGGCTCTGATTTCCACCAGCCCTGCGCGTGGATCGAGCTGGGACGCAAGCTCTGGCTACCCGCTGGCGTTGAGCCGGTCTGGCAGCTCTGGGAGCAGCCGCAGCAAATTGAAGAGAGGGAAGTATGAGTCAGTTTTTCTATATCCATCCGGACAATCCGCAGCCACGTCTGATTAACCAGGCCGTGGAGATCGTCCGCAAAGGCGGCGTGATAGTCTACCCGACCGATTCCGGCTACGCGCTGGGCTGTAAAATTGAAGATAAAGGAGCGATGGAACGCATTTGCCGTATTCGTCAGCTGCCGGACGGCCATAACTTTACCCTGATGTGCCGCGATCTCTCTGAGCTGTCGACCTATGCGTATGTCGACAACGTGGCGTTTCGCCTGATCAAGAACAACACGCCGGGTAACTACACCTTCATTCTGAAAGGGACGAAGGAGGTCCCGCGCCGCCTGCTGCAGGAAAAGCGTAAGACTATCGGCATGCGCGTGCCGTCGAACCCGATTGCCCAGGCGCTGCTGGAAACCCTCGGCGAGCCGATGCTCTCTACCTCACTGATGCTGCCGGGCAGCGAGTTTACCGAGTCCGATCCGGAGGAGATAAAAGATCGTCTGGAGAAGGTGGTGGAGCTGATTATTCACGGCGGTTATCTCGGCCAGCAGCCGACTACCGTTGTGGATCTGACCGAAGACGCGCCTGAAGTGATTCGTGAAGGCGTGGGTGATGTTAAGCCTTTCTTGTAAAGGTGTAAGCAGATATACTACGCGGCCATCAAAGCAGGGCTCGGCTCTGCTTTTGACCTGATTCGACGCCTGTGAAGGCGACACCTGAGGAAGCTCAATGAGCGAGAAGTTACAGAAAGTGCTGGCGCGCGCCGGCCACGGTTCACGCCGTGAAATCGAAGCCATTATTGAAGCGGGCCGCGTGAGTGTGGACGGTAAAATCGCCACGCTGGGTGACCGCGTAGAAATCGTACCGGGGCTCAAGATCCGCATTGACGGTCATCTTATCTCCGTGAAAGAGTCCGCGGAACAGATCTGCCGCGTGCTGGCGTATTACAAGCCGGAAGGCGAGCTGTGTACGCGCAACGACCCGGAAGGTCGTCCAACGGTGTTTGACCGTCTGCCAAAACTGCGCGGCGCCCGCTGGATTGCGGTGGGGCGTCTGGACGTGAACACCTGCGGTCTGCTGCTGTTCACCACCGATGGTGAACTGGCAAACCGTCTGATGCACCCAAGCCGTGAAGTTGAGCGTGAATACGCCGTTCGCGTCTTCGGCCAGGTCGACGAAAATAAACTGCGCGATCTGTCGCGTGGCGTGCAGCTGGAAGACGGCCCTGCGGCGTTCAAAACCATCAAATTTACCGGTGGTGAAGGGATTAACCAGTGGTACAACGTGACCCTGACCGAAGGCCGTAACCGCGAGGTGCGTCGTCTGTGGGAAGCGGTAGGCGTGCAGGTTAGCCGCCTGATCCGCGTTCGCTACGGCGACATTCTGCTGCCGAAAGGTCTGCCGCGCGGTGGTTATACCGAGCTGGATCTTACCCAGACTAACTACCTGCGCGAGCTGGTTGGCCTGACGCCGGAAACCACCTCTAAAGTGGCGGTGGAGAAAGATCGTCGTCGTATGAAGGCGAATCAGATCCGTCGTGCGGTGAAACGCCACAGCCAGGTGAACAGCAATCGTCGCTCTGGCAGCCGGAATAACAACGGTTAATTGAAAAAGCCCGGTGAACTCACCGGGCTTTTTCTTTAGTAATCAATGCCAATTTGTGCTTTGATGCCTGCATCAAACGCATGCTTGACCGGACGCAACTCGCTGACGGTATCTGCCAGCTCCAGAATCTCACGATGACACCCACGACCTGTAACGATAACAGTCTGGTGCGCAGGGCGGCTCTTCAGTGCATCCAGCACCTCCTCCAGCGGCAGGTAGTCGTAGGCGACCATATAGGTGATCTCATCCAGTAGCACCATATTCAGCGAGGGATTGGCCAGCATTCTTTTAGCGTGCTCCCAGACGGCCAGACAGGCTGCGGTATCGGTTTCCCGGTTCTGCGTATCCCACGTAAACCCGGTCGCCATCACCTGAAACTCAACGCCGTGAGGTTCAAGCAAATTACGCTCACCGTTGGGCCATTCCCCTTTGATAAACTGGATGACCCCCACTTTTTGCCCGTGGCCGACGGCGCGCGTAGCGGTGCCAAACGCGGCAGTAGTTTTGCCTTTGCCGTTGCCGGTAAAAACGATGACGATCCCACGCTCCTCCTGAGCTGCCGCGACGCGCGCGTCAACCTGTTCCTTCAGACGCTGCTGTCGCTGCTGATGACGTTCTTCACTCATTGCGAAATTCCCGGTTTGCGGCCCGGCTGGGCATCAAAGGTCATTCCGGTTTTGCGGCGGCTGTCGTCGCCCATCAGCCAGAGATAGAGCGGCATAATGTCTGCCGGGGTTTTCAGCTTCAGCGGATCTTCCGTCGGGAACGCGCTGGCGCGCATGCTGGTGCGCGTACCCCCCGGATTAATGCAGTTTACGCGCAGATGGCGGCTCTGATACTCATCCGCCAACACCTGCATCATGCCCTCGGTCGCGAATTTTGAGACAGCATAAGCCCCCCAGTTTGCGCGTCCCTCGCGGCCTACGCTGGAAGAGGTGAAGACCAGAGATCCAGACTCGGATTTGAGTAATAAAGGAAGCAAGGCCTGCGTGAGGAAAAAAGTACCATTAACGTTAACCTGCATCACCTGCTGCCAGATTTCAGGATCCTGTTCATCCATTGGACGCACTTCACCTAACAAACCGGCGTTGTGCAGTACGCCGTCAAGACGTGGGTAGTGGGTACTGATACGGTGAGCAAGCTCCTGGCAGAGCGCTGGGGTGCATGTCAGCAAATCGAGCGTGTACCAGGGGGCAGGTGTCCCGCCTGCGGCCTCAATTTCCTGAGCGACCCCTTTGAGCTTTTCTTCGTTACGCCCAATCAGAATTACGCTTGCGCCATATTCAGCGTACGTCAGGGCCGCTTCGCGACCAATACCATCGCTGGCGCCGGTGACAAGAATGATTCGGTTCTGCAGCAGGTTTTTTTGCGGTTGATAATGCACGGTGACTCCTCAGGCGCACGGGGTCTCAATCACGCCTTCATAATGACTTTTCGGCTTTATGCCCGAATTAGCGTGAGAATTCAATCAGTCTACAGGACGCATTGCTGCAAAATTAACAATTTGCAAATATTTAAACCGCAGCGCGGGGATTCCTGAAGACGGCTCGCAGAGGTAATGTCACGGGCGAGACGCAGGGGCAGGGCTGTTGTACACTGCCGTGAAAGATTCGTGGTTAAATCAAGGTGGAACGCGTGGAATTACTTTCTCAATATGGGTTGTTTTTGGCCAAAATCGCGACGGTGGTGATTGCCATTGCCGTGGTTGCCGTTCTGATTGTCAACCTGACGCAGCGCAAGCGTCAGCGTGGGGAGTTACGCATCACCCGCCTGAGCGAGCAGTATAAAGAGATGCAGGAAGAGATGTCCCTCTCGCTGCTCGATAGCCATCAGCAGAAGCTCTGGCTGAAAGCCCAGAAGAAAAAACACAAGCAGGAAGCCAAAGCCGCGAAGGCGAAGGCAAAGCTCGAGACGCCGCAGGGCGACGCAAAACCCCGCGTCTATGTGCTCGATTTTAAAGGCAGCATGGATGCGCATGAAGTCGCTTCGCTGCGCGAAGAGGTGACTGCGGTTCTGGCCGTGGCAACGCCGCAGGATCAGGTAGTGGTGCGTCTTGAGAGCCCGGGCGGGGTGGTACACGGTTACGGGCTGGCCGCTTCACAGCTGCAGCGTCTGCGCGAGAAGCAGATCCCACTTACCGTGGCGGTAGATAAAGTCGCGGCGAGCGGCGGCTATATGATGGCCTGCGTGGCGGACAAAATCGTTGCGGCGCCGTTTTCCATCATAGGTTCGATTGGCGTGGTCGCACAGATCCCTAACTTTAACCGCTTCCTGAAAAATAAAGAGATTGATATCGAACTTCACACTGCGGGTCAGTACAAACGCACCCTGACGCTGCTGGGGGAAAACACGGAAGAGGGGCGCCAAAAATTCCGTGAAGATCTGAATGAAACTCACCATCTCTTTAAAGACTTCGTACATCGCATGCGCCCAACGCTGGATATTGAACAGGTGGCGACCGGTGAGCACTGGTACGGCATCCAGGCGCAGGAAAAAGGGCTGGTGGATGAAGTAGGTACCAGTGATGACCTGCTGCTCAACCTGATGGAAGGCAGGGAACTGGTAGGCGTGCGCTTTACACAGCGCAAACGGCTGATGGACCGCTTTACCAACAGTGCGGCGGAAAGCGCGGACCGCCTGCTGCTTCGCTGGCTACAGCGCGGACAAAAACCGCTGCTGTAAACAAAAACGCGAGGCATATGCCTCGCGTTTTGCATTAATCGACCAGGTGATATTTCTCTGAAAGCGTATGCGCCAGGTATTTAAACATATTAAACACGGCAGTGCTTTTCGGGGTCGGTAACCCCTGCTCGTCAAGGAAGTATTCGCCGCTGAAAACCAGCACGCCATTACGTTGCTCAACGCCGGTGGCTTCAATGCCTGCCAGCGTATCTTCATGGTCACGAATAAGCTTGTTTGCTTCGATAAGCAGAGAGGCTCGGTCAATGGGTTGGGTCGTATTCTGCATAATCCACTCCTTAAACAGTGACAATAGTCTACGCCGGGGGCGCTTTGGGGGCAAATTTTCCCTGTAATGTGAGGGGATAAGATGCAGAGGGCAGGTTGGCGGGATTTGCTTTTGCATGCTAATAAAGTTGCGTAACGAATTTTATCAGGTAGAGTGTGCGCTTTCGTCATTCTGGCAACAGAATTGCTTGACATTCGACCGGGAATTCGTCACGAATTATACGAGATGTGAGAAAAATACCCGAAAACTCAATGACCTGGATGTCGCCATTCTGACGTTCGGTAAGACATAGGGGTTGATATCCCCTGACGCAGTCGCAATATCATTGGCTCGTCGTCAGCGGAAGGGAAATCAACGTGCGGCGTATTCCTGGAAGAATTAAATTAGGTAAAGGTGAATATGGGTAAAGCTCTCGTCATCGTTGAGTCCCCGGCAAAAGCCAAAACGATCAATAAGTATCTGGGTAATGACTACGTGGTTAAGTCCAGCGTTGGTCACATCCGCGATTTGCCGACCAGTGGCTCAGCCAGCAAAAAGAGCGCAGACTCTACCTCCACCAAAGGGGCTAAAAAGCCTAAAAAGGATGAACGTAGCGCGCTTGTCAACCGCATGGGTGTTAACCCATGGCACAACTGGGATGCACAATATGAAGTGCTGCCCGGGAAAGAAAAAGTCGTTAACGAGCTGAAGCAGCTGGCTGAAAAAGCAGACCACATCTATCTCGCAACCGACCTTGACCGCGAAGGGGAAGCCATTGCGTGGCACCTGCGGGAAGTGATCGGCGGGGATGACAAACGCTACAGCCGCGTAGTGTTTAACGAAATTACAAAGAATGCGATTCGTCAGGCGTTTGAGAAGCCGGGCGAGCTGAATATCGACCGTGTGAACGCCCAGCAGGCGCGTCGCTTTATGGACCGCGTTGTGGGCTACATGGTTTCTCCACTGCTGTGGAAAAAGATTGCCCGCGGCCTGTCTGCAGGACGCGTGCAGTCTGTAGCCGTGCGTCTTGTCGTTGAGCGTGAACGCGAAATTAAAGCCTTCGTGCCGGAAGAGTTCTGGGAAGTTGACGCCAATGTCACCACCCCGGGCGGTGATGCGCTGCCGCTGCAGGTAAGCCATCACAACGATACGCCTTTCCGTCCTGAAAACCGCGATCAGACCATGGCCGCCGTGGCGCTGCTGGAAAAAGCGCGCTATCAGGTACTGGAACGTGAAGATAAGCCGACCAGCAGCAAGCCTGGCGCGCCGTTTATCACGTCCACACTGCAACAGGCGGCGAGCACCCGTCTGGGTTACGGCGTGAAGAAAACCATGATGATGGCCCAGCGCTTGTATGAAGCGGGTTACATCACCTACATGCGTACTGACTCAACGAACCTGAGCCAGGACGCGGTGAACATGGTGCGCGGCTACATCAGCGACAACTTCGGTAAAAAATACCTGCCGGAAAGCGCCAACCAGTTCGCCAGCAAAGAGAATTCTCAGGAAGCGCACGAAGCGATTCGTCCCTCTGATGTCTCTGTTTTAGCCGAGTCGCTGAAGGATATGGAAGCCGACGCCCAGAAGCTGTATCAGCTGATCTGGCGTCAGTTTGTCGCGTGTCAGATGACGCCAGCGAAATATGATTCCACTACGCTGACCGTTGGCGCGGGCGACTTCCGCCTCAAGGCACGCGGTCGTATTCTTCGTTTCGACGGCTGGACGAAAGTGATGCCTGCGCTGCGTAAAGGTGATGAAGACCGTACGCTGCCTGCGGTAAACAAAGGCGACGAGTTGTCGCTTGTCGACCTGGTTCCGGCCCAGCACTTCACCAAGCCGCCTGCGCGCTTTAGTGAAGCGTCGTTGGTTAAAGAGCTGGAAAAACGCGGGATTGGGCGTCCGTCAACCTACGCGTCAATCATCTCGACCATTCAGGACCGCGGTTACGTTCGCGTAGAGAACCGCCGTTTCTATGCCGAAAAAATGGGTGAGATTGTCACTGACCGTCTGGAAGCTAACTTCCGCGAATTGATGAACTACGACTTCACCGCGCAGATGGAAGACAGCCTCGACGAAGTGGCCAGTCACAAGGCGGAGTGGAAGAAGGTTCTCGATAGCTTCTTCAGTGACTTTACCAACCAGCTTGAGAAAGCGGAGAAAGATCCTGAAGAGGGCGGCATGCTGCCTAACCAGATGGTTCTGACCAGCATCGACTGCCCAACCTGCGGCCGCAAGATGGGGATCCGTACTGCGACAACGGGCGTGTTCCTTGGCTGTTCAGGCTATGCGCTGCCACCAAAAGAGCGCTGCAAAACAACCATCAACCTGGTGCCGGAGAACGAAGTTCTCAACGTGCTGGAAGGTGATGATGCGGAAACCAACGCCCTGCGCGCGAAACGCCGCTGCAAAAAATGCGGCACGGCGATGGACAGCTATCTGATCGATCCTAAACGTAAGCTGCACGTGTGTGGTAACAACCCAACGTGCGACGGGTATGAGATCGAAGAGGGTGAGTTCCGCATTAAAGGCTATGACGGTCCGATTGTGGAGTGCGAGAAGTGTGGCTCTGAAATGCACCTGAAAATGGGGCGTTTCGGTAAGTACATGGCCTGCACCAACGACGAGTGTAAGAACACGCGCAAAATTCTGCGCAATGGTGAGGTTGCTCCGCCGAAGGAAGATCCGGTTCCGCTGCCAGAATTGCCGTGTGAAAAATCCGACGCGTACTTCGTGCTGCGTGATGGTGCCGCAGGTGTCTTCCTGGCCGCCAACACCTTCCCGAAATCGCGTGAAACGCGCGCCCCGCTGGTGGAAGAGCTGCATCGCTTCCGCGATCGTCTGCCTGAGAAGCTGCGTTATCTGGCCGATGCGCCACAGCAGGATCCTGAAGGCAATAAGACGGTGGTCCGTTTTAGCCGTAAAACGAAGCAGCAGTACGTTGCGGCAGAGAAAGAGGGTAAAGCGACCGGATGGTCCGCCTTCTTTGTCGATGGCAAATGGGTTGAAGGCAAGAAATAATCTTTCTTTACCGTAGCTTACCCGTGAAAGGGCCGGACTTCCGGCCCTTTTTTATTACCTTATTATTATTTTTTGTTCCGTACTATACAGTCAGGCTATAAGTGATATAGTGGTTATAGTTAACCCTTTTTTTATTATCAAATCGTCTTAAGCGATTGACCGCGTGCGCTAAATCGGATGGTATGGCATGAAATTACAACAGCTTCGTTATATCGTTGAGGTGGTGAATCACAACCTTAATGTCTCTTCCACCGCCGAGGGGCTATATACCTCGCAACCGGGCATCAGCAAGCAGGTTCGCATGCTGGAGGATGAATTAGGTATTCAGATTTTCGCCCGCAGTGGTAAGCACCTTACCCAAGTGACGCCAGCGGGGCAGGAAATCATCCGTATTGCGCGGGAAGTCCTTTCCAAAGTCGATGCGATTAAGTCTGTGGCGGGGGAACATACCTGGCCGGATAAAGGCTCGCTGTATATTGCCACGACGCACACCCAGGCGCGCTATGCGCTACCGGGCGTTATCAAGGGCTTTATCGAGCGTTATCCGCGCGTCTCCCTGCATATGCACCAGGGATCGCCGACGCAAATTGCGGAGGCGGTGTCGAAGGGCAATGCAGATTTTGCCATTGCAACGGAAGCGCTCCATCTCTATGACGATCTGGTCATGCTGCCGTGCTATCACTGGAACCGCTCCATTGTGGTGACCCCGGATCATCCGCTGGCGGGCAAGGGGTCGGTGTCAATCGAAGAGCTGGCGCAATATCCTCTGGTCACCTACACGTTTGGCTTCACCGGACGATCTGAGCTTGATACCGCCTTCAACCGGGCCGGGTTAACGCCGCGGATTGTCTTTACCGCCACCGATGCCGACGTCATAAAGACCTATGTACGGCTTGGCCTGGGGGTAGGGGTGATCGCCAGCATGGCGGTCGACCCGGTGTCAGACCCTGACCTGGTGCGTCTTGATGCGCATGATATTTTCAGCCACAGCACGACAAAAATTGGCTTCCGCCGCAGTACCTTCCTGCGAAGCTATATGTATGATTTTATTCAGCGCTTTGCACCGCATTTAACGCGTGACGTGGTGGATACCGCCGTGGCATTACGATCAAATGAAGATATCGAAGAGATGTTTAAAGATATCAAACTCCCCGAAAAATAATCACACCCGGTATCTTTCCCTGAGGGAAAGATACCGAAATATCGGCTTAAAGCTAAATTAGAATTATCATCATCTGCACTTCCCCTGTCATATATTGTCATTATCCTTTTAATTTGTGTGGCTTTAATGTCGTGAATTGGCGACAAAAATAGAAACTAATTAACGGCTACGCAAATTTTTCTTTTCAAATATTTATTTCTGGTCAAAAGATTGAATATTTCATGCCTCTTGATGCGTAAATTCACTGGCTTTTCGGCTAAAGTTTCTTTAGGATTTATCTCAACAGATGATTAATTGTACCAATTGTTTGGTCCTAAATGATAAGCGATATCGATTGTATGAGGTTAGCAATGCCTTCAGGAAGTGAAGAACCGCAAAGGGATCCTGCGCTCAAGCGTAAAGCCTGGCTGGCGGTCTTTCTCGTTTCCGCCCTATTCTGGGTGATGGTTGCTCTCCTGGCCTGGAAATATTGGGGTTGAATATGGCAGTGACGGTACGTACAGAAACGGCAAAGCGGATGTGTCAGCATCATGACACTGTTCACAAGGGCCGCAAAGCGCCTGCAACAGCAGTGCCAGCATCCTGGAAACTGACGCCGCAGCAGCAGGCTTTTATTGATGTGTTCGCGGAAGACGAACCCAAAAAACAATAATTTAGTTTATTGCGTAATGATGCAGTTAGTCTGAATAATGACTATGCGCCTTTGTACTCTTTAATAAATACACATCAGCAATATAGCACGAGGACCTGCCTCGGAATGTTTAATAAATAATGCCTGGTGTCCCTATGATGAATAACATGATGTCTCAAAAATACTGGTCATGGATCGGCGTTTTTACCCTGTCGATTCTGTTCTGGAGTCAGCTCATCTGGCTGGCCGTCCACTAAATCATAAAACCTCGCTGCGGCGGGGTTTTTTGTTTTACCCTCCTCTGGACCATTCCTAAATTTATCAATTTGGGTTGTTATCAAAACGTTACGACATCTTTGTGTTATCTTTAATTACGGCCCTGATGATTGTCAGGACATCTCTGTAATTAAGGAGGAGCTTATGTCGTTAACCCTACGCGAAGCCAGTAAGGACACGTTACAGGCAGAAAATAAAACCTGGCACTACTATAGCCTGCCGCTGGCTGCCAGAACGCTTGGGGACATTTCGCGTTTACCCAAGTCCTTGAAAGTTTTGCTGGAAAATCTCTTGCGCTGGCAGGACGGTGACTCCGTGACCCTCGACGATATTCAGGCGCTGGCAGGGTGGCTTAAGAATGCCCATGCCGACAGAGAAATTGCCTACCGCCCGGCAAGGGTCCTGATGCAGGACTTCACCGGCGTTCCTGCCGTGGTGGATCTCGCCGCCATGCGTGAGGCGGTTAAACGCCTCGGCGGCGATACGGCTAAAGTGAACCCGCTTTCACCCGTCGACCTCGTGATTGACCACTCCGTAACCGTTGACCACTTCGGTGATGACGATGCCTTTGGCGAGAACGTGCGTCTCGAGATGGAGCGAAATCATGAGCGTTACGTCTTCCTGAAGTGGGGTCAGCAGGCGTTCAGCCGCTTTAGCGTGGTTCCACCCGGCACCGGTATTTGTCACCAGGTTAACCTTGAATATCTCGGTAAAGCCGTCTGGAGTGAATTGCAGGACAAAGAGTGGGTGGCTTATCCGGACACGCTGGTGGGTACAGATTCCCACACCACCATGATTAACGGCCTCGGCGTGCTGGGCTGGGGTGTCGGCGGTATCGAAGCGGAAGCCGCCATGCTCGGTCAGCCGGTCTCCATGCTTATCCCTGATGTTGTGGGCTTTAAGCTCACCGGGAAGCTGTCTGAAGGCATTACCGCCACCGATCTGGTGCTCACCGTTACCCAGATGCTGCGTAAGCATGGTGTGGTGGGAAAATTTGTTGAATTTTACGGTGACGGGCTGGATTCGCTGCCGCTGGCTGACCGCGCGACCATCGCCAACATGGCGCCAGAATATGGTGCAACCTGCGGATTTTTCCCCATTGATGACGTCACGCTGGAGTACATGCGCCTGAGCGGACGCAGCGAAGAGCAGGTGGCGCTGGTGGAGGCGTACACCAAAGCGCAGGGCATGTGGCGCAATCCGGGGGATGAGCCGGTATTTACCAGCACGCTTGCGCTTGACATGGGAAGCGTTGAGGCGAGCCTCGCCGGTCCGAAACGTCCGCAGGATCGCGTAGCGTTAAGCGACGTGCCAAAAGCGTTTGCCGCAAGCAACGAGCTGGAAGTTAACGTGGCGAAGAAGGACCATCGCCCAATCGACTATGTTCTGAACGGACATCAGTATCAGCTCCCGGACGGCGCGGTTGTCATAGCCGCCATTACCTCCTGCACCAACACCTCAAACCCCAGCGTATTAATGGCTGCCGGCCTGCTGGCTAAAAAAGCGGTTGAGCTGGGACTGAAACCACAGCCCTGGGTCAAAGCCTCCCTGGCACCGGGCTCCAAAGTGGTCTCGGATTACCTGGCGCAGGCCAGGCTAACGCCGTATCTTGATGAGCTGGGCTTTAACCTCGTGGGCTATGGTTGTACCACCTGCATCGGTAACTCCGGCCCGCTGCCTGAACCTATTGAAACGGCGATCAAGCAGGGCGATCTGACGGTTGGCGCAGTCCTTTCCGGTAACCGTAACTTTGAAGGACGTATTCATCCGCTGGTGAAAACCAACTGGCTCGCTTCGCCGCCGCTGGTGGTGGCCTACGCGCTCGCCGGGAACATGAATATCAACCTGGCTACCGATCCTATTGGTCACGACCGCAAGAATGAGCCGGTCTATCTGAAAGATATCTGGCCATCCTCACGTGAAATTGCGATGGCCGTTGAAAAGGTCTCCACCGAGATGTTCCGCAAAGAGTATGCGGAAGTGTTTGAAGGCACGCCGGAATGGAAAGCCATCAACGTTGTGGGCTCGGACACCTATGACTGGCAGGACGATTCCACCTATATCCGCCTGTCGCCGTTCTTTGATGAAATGCTGGCCGAGCCTGCACCGCTTCAGGATATTCACGGGGCGCGCATACTGGCGATGCTGGGAGATTCCGTCACCACTGACCATATCTCTCCGGCGGGGAGCATCAAAGCCGACAGCCCGGCGGGCCGTTATCTGCAAAGCCGGGGCGTGGAGCGCCGCGATTTTAACTCCTACGGATCGCGCCGCGGTAACCATGAAGTGATGATGCGCGGGACGTTTGCCAACATCCGCATTCGTAACGAAATGGTTCCGGGCGTGGAAGGGGGGATGACGCGCCATCTTCCGGGGACGGAAGTCGTGTCGATTTATGACGCAGCCGTCAAATATCAGCAGGAAGGTACGCCGCTGGCGGTGATCGCCGGGAAAGAGTACGGTTCCGGCTCCAGTCGTGACTGGGCGGCGAAAGGTCCGCGACTGCTTGGCGTTCGCGTGGTCATCGCCGAGTCGTTTGAACGTATTCACCGCTCGAACCTGATTGGCATGGGGATCCTGCCGCTTGAGTTCCCGCAGGGCGTCACGCGCAAAACGCTGGGCCTGACGGGGGAAGAGCAGATTGATATTAGCGGCCTGCAAAACCTGCAGCCGGGCAAAACGGTGCCGGTGAAGCTTACGCGAGCAGACGGGAAAAGCGAGGTACTGGAATGCCGGTGTCGTATTGATACTGCAACCGAACTGACCTACTACCAGAACGACGGCATTTTACATTATGTGATTCGTAAAATGCTGGATTGATAAAAAAAAGCCCGGCATCTGTGCCGGGCTTTTTACTTTCACTCTTTCAGAAGATGGCCCATTTTAGCCGCCTTGGTATCGAGATAGTGGGCATTTTTCGGGTTGCGGCCGACAATCAGCGGTACACGCTCGACGATGTTGATCCCGGCTTCGGTGAGGATTTCCACCTTTTTGGGATTATTGGTCAGCAGGCGAACCTCGTCCACGCCCAGCAGCTTGAACATATCGGCGCAGAGGGTGAAATCACGTTCATCGGCGGCAAAACCGAGCTGGTGGTTGGCTTCCACCGTATCGTAGCCCTGGTCCTGCAGCGCATAAGCGCGGATTTTATTCAGCAGACCAATGTTACGACCTTCCTGACGGTGATAGAGCAGCACGCCGCGGCCTTCTTCGGCAATATGGGTAAGGGCAGCTTCGAGCTGGAAACCGCAATCACAGCGCAGGCTGAACAACGCGTCGCCGGTCAGACACTCCGAATGGACGCGGGACAGCACCGGCGTCTGCCCTGAAATGTCGCCGTAGACCAGCGCGACATGATCCTGTCCGGTTGCCAGTTCTTCAAACCCCACCATCAGGAAATCGCCCCATGGGGTTGGCAGTTTGGCTTCTGCCACACGTTTAAGCTGCATGTGATTCTCCAGAGTAGGCTGACACGTTTCGTGCCTTGCGCCTGTTTTGCTTTCTGTATTTGTCCATTTTGCCACAAGCTCAGCACGTTCGCCTAATGGGCGCCATGCTATATGAACGTTAAACGCACGATCCGACATATCCACCCATCGAATGAATTTCAGTTATGATTGTGAGGCTTAGCGAAAAAGGAGAAGACATGCTTTCAATCGCCAGACGTACGGCAGCAGGCGCGGCCATTTTACTGATTATGCCTTTGGCCGTGTGGGTCTCCGGCTGGATGTGGCAGCCGGGGCAGAATGCCACGTGGCTGAAAACGTTATACTGGGTAACTGAGACGGTCACGCAGCCGTGGGGAATTATTACCCACGTTATCCTCTGCGGCTGGTTCTTGTGGTGCCTGCGCTTTAGACTGCGCGCGGCGTTGATGCTCTTTGCTATCCTCGGTGGCGCGATCGTTATTGGACAGGGCGTGAAGTCCTGGGTGAAGGATCACGTTCAGGAGCCAAGACCTTTTGTCGTCTGGCTGGAAAAAGCGCACCATGTTCCGGTGGATGAGTTCTACAATTTAAAGCGTAAAGATCGCGGCGCGCTGGTGAAAGAACAGCTTTCAGAACAGGAAGATATTCCAAAGTTCCTGCGTAAGCACTGGCAAAAAGAGACGGGATTCGCGTTTCCCTCCGGCCATACGATGTTTGCAGCCAGCTGGGCGTTGCTGGGCGTTGGGCTGCTTTGGCCTCGACGTCGCACTATGACCATCGCGATTTTACTGGTTTGGGCGACAGGGGTGATGGGCAGCCGCTTGCTGCTGGGAATGCACTGGCCGCGGGATCTGGTGGTCGCTACGCTGATCTCCTGGATGCTGGTGACGCTGGCAACCTGGCTTGCAGAACGGTTCTGCGGCCCGCTCACGCCACCACCTGAAGAGAAAGAAGAGATCGCCGAAAGGGAGCAAAGCGACGCCTGACGGTTGATATTGTGCATTTTGCCCATAAATCCATGACGTGCGCGTTACTTTTTCCGTTTCGCGCCCGTCGCTAAAATGGTAGTTTATAAGGCTGATTGCGGTGAGTTGAACACACTTTATTCGCTTGAACCACATAACGGGAAGTAATGTGAAATATTTACTCATTTTCTTACTGGTATTGGCGATTTTTGTCATTTCAGTCACATTGGGTGCACAAAACGATCAACAGGTGACGTTTAACTATCTGCTGGCGCAGGGTGAGTATCGGGTCTCCAGCCTGCTGGCGGTCTTATTTGCTGCAGGCTTTGCCATCGGCTGGCTGGTTTGCGGTCTTTTCTGGTTGAAAGTTCGTGTTTCTCTTGCGCGCGCTGAACGTAAAATTAAACGACTTGAACAGCACATTGCGCCTGCGTCCGACATGCCGGAAAGTTCAGGTGTGCCGGTCGTGAAGGAATAATCGACTATGCTGGAGTTGTTGTTTCTGCTTTTGCCTGTAGCCGCAGCCTATGGCTGGTATATGGGCCGCAGAAGTGCGCAACAAACGAAACAGGATGAGGCTAACCGACTCTCCCGTGACTACGTTGCGGGGGTGAACTTCCTCCTGAGCAATCAGCAGGACAAAGCGGTAGACCTGTTCCTCGATATGCTGAAAGAGGATACGGGGACCGTCGAAGCCCACCTCACTCTCGGTAACCTGTTCCGCTCGCGCGGCGAAGTTGACCGCGCTATCCGTATCCACCAGACCCTGATGGAAAGCGCCTCCCTGACCTACGAACAACGTCTCCTGGCGGTACAACAGCTGGGCCGAGACTATATGGCCGCGGGGCTGTACGATCGCGCTGAAGATATGTTCACACAGCTGGTGGATGAAACGGATTTCCGTATCGGCGCGTTGCAGCAGTTACTGCAGATTTACCAGGCCACCAGCGACTGGCAGAAAGCCATTGATACGGCCGAACGTCTGGTGAAGCTGGGCAAAGACAAGCAGCGCGTTGAAATTGCGCATTTCTACTGCGAGCTTGCCCTTCAGCAGATGGGCAACGACGACATGGACAAAGCCATGGCGTTGCTCAAGAAAGGCGCCGCCGCAGACCGCAATAGCGCGCGTATCTCTATCATGATGGGGCGCGTTTTTATGGCCAGCGGCGACTACGCTAAAGCCGTTGAAAGCCTGATGCGGGTGATTGACCAGGACAAAGAGCTGGTCAGCGAAACGCTTGAAATGCTGCAAACCTGCTATCAGCAGCTGGACAAGCAGGAAGAGTGGGTGGCATTTCTGCGTCGTTGCGTGGAAGAGAATACCGGCGCGACCGCTGAGCTGATGCTCTCTGACGTGGTTGAGCAGTATGAGGGGAGCGACACCGCACAGGTTTATATTACCCGTCAGCTGCAACGTCATCCCACGATGCGCGTATTCCACAAGCTGATGGACTACCATCTGAACGATGCGGAAGAAGGGCGCGCGAAAGAGAGTCTTATGGTGCTGCGCGACATGGTTGGCGAGCAGGTGCGCAGCAAGCCGCGCTACCGTTGCCAGAAGTGTGGTTTTACCGCCTACACGCTCTACTGGCATTGTCCGTCCTGCCGGGCCTGGTCCACCATCAAGCCAATTCGCGGCCTGGATGGGCAGTAATTTTTTTAAAAGCCTTCATTTTAGTTACAACATACTGATGGCTTTTCCGTTTTCTCAACACCGTGCGGCTTGCTGGCCTGGCAGGGGCATAAATGGATTCTGTCAATTTGCGGCGACGGCAGGTAGAATGCAGGCCGTTTATCTGTTCCGCGCCGCTGCGCGCCCATAGACGAAAAGGGCTGGTCATGACGTCTGTTACTTCCTCCACTTCCCGCGTTATTACGGATTCTCCTGTTGTTGTTGCGCTTGATTACAATAAGCGTGACGCAGCGCTGGCCTTTGTCGACGGTATCGATCCTCGCGATTGTCGTCTGAAAGTTGGTAAAGAGATGTTCACGCTGTTTGGACCGCAAATCGTCCGCGATCTGCAGCAGCGTGGTTTCGATGTCTTCCTCGATCTCAAATTCCATGATATCCCGAACACCACGGCGCACGCGGTTGCCGCCGCTGCGGAACTGGGTGTATGGATGGTCAACGTCCACGCGTCGGGCGGGGCGAGAATGATGACAGCCGCTCGCGAAGCACTCCTGCCGTTCGGCAACGATGCGCCATTACTGATTGCGGTTACCGTGCTGACCAGCATGGACGACAGCGACTTGCGCGACCTCGGCGTGACGTTGTCACCTGCCGGGCACGCCGAGCGTCTCGCGCGTCTGACGCAGAGCTGTGGTCTCGATGGCGTCGTTTGCTCCGCGCAGGAAGCGGTACGCTTTAAGTCAGAGTTGGGCAAAGATTTTAAACTGGTCACGCCAGGCATTCGTCCTGCTGGCAGCGACGTGGGCGATCAGCGACGCATTATGACGCCTGAGCAGGCGTTGGCAGCAGGCGTTGACTACATGGTTATCGGCCGGCCGGTGACGCAGTCTGTGAACCCGGCGGAGACGCTTAAGGCTATTAACGCATCACTGAAAAAGGGGGCGCAATGACTGATTCCAACAGTCGGCTGGTCTACTCGACGGAAAGCGGGCGCATAGACGAACCGAAAACGAAAGCAGAACGTCCGAAAGGTGACGGTATTGTTCGTATCCAGCGTCAGACCAGCGGGCGAAAAGGAAAGGGGGTCTGCCTGATCTCCGGGATTGATATGGATGATGCGGAGCTGAACAAGCTGGCAGCAGAGTTGAAGAAGAAATGTGGCTGCGGCGGCGCCGTGAAGGACGGCATTATCGAAATTCAGGGTGATAAACGCGATTTAATTAAATCGCTCCTTGAAGCCAAAGGCATGAAAGTTAAACTGGCAGGCGGCTAAAATAAATAAGCCACGGCAAATGCCGTGGCTCGTGTTATATACGTGCGTTAGTCAGACCTGAAATGCGATGCTAAATCGCCTTAACGGGAAGGCTGATAGAATAATTATTTGCCAACCTGGTGACCGATAATACCACCGACAGCAGCGCCGCCTAATGTACCCAGCGTACTACCATCCGTTAATACTGCACCACCGAGCGCACCAGCACCGGCGCCAATGGCGGTGTTACGGTCACGTTTAGACCAGTTAGAGCACGCGCTCAGGGACATTGCTACAGTGATTGCCAGAACAGCGGCGGCTAATTTTTTGCTGGTTAAGGTCATAATACTTTCTCCTGAATTATCGATTCACGGAAAGATGTACACATTAAGTATAGTCAAAATGAATACTCAATTCTTTTTTCCGTGAAAGCTGGTCGCGCAGGCGTTACGTAATCACGCAGGTGATAGTCACTTCCTGTTATATCGCTAACATTAATTTTACGACTTTACGGCAGGTTAAACAGGTAAAAACTCTTAAAGGATGGATAGGAATCCTCTCAGACGAAGGGGGCATATGCGCCCGGAATACGGGCGCAAAGGGACTCAGGCGGGCGTTTTAATAATATCGACAATGAGACCGTCATCTTCCAGTTTATTACGATGTTCGTCGCTTAACCTTTCGTCGGTAATTACGCGGCTAAAGCGTGAGGCTGGACCCATGGTGTAAGGATGGACGGCGCCAAATTTAGAGCTGTCGGTCAGCACAATGGCTTCACACTCTTTTTCCAGAACGGCATTCACAACGTCAGATCGCATCATATCCCGGCCGGTGAAGCCTGTCTCCGGCTGCCAGCCGTCAATACCGATAAACGCCTTACTGAAATGAACCTGCTGGACATACTGCCGGGTTAGCGGGCCTACCATGCTCTCACTTTTTTTCTGGTAAATGCCGCCCAGCAAAATCACCTCACAGCGCGTCTCTTTGAGCAAATGGGCGATATAGCTGCTGACGGTGATGATGGTAACGTCTTTTTGTTCGGCGAGCGTACGTGCCAGAAGAGCGTTGCTGCTGCCGTTTTCAATAAAGACCGTCTCGCCAGGGTTTACCAGCGATGCGGCAAATTCTGCCAGTTCTCGTTTAAGCGCGTAGTTATTCATCATGCGCGTCTCAACGTCGTCGCTGTCCAGCGGCACGGCATAGCCATGCGCACGGCGCAGGTAGCTCTGTTTTTCCAGCAGATTAAGATCCTGACGGATGGTCACTTCTGAAACGCCGGTGGTTTTAGCCAGCTCAACGACGCTTACGCGCCCCTGATCGATGACCATCTGCAAAATGAGTTGTTGTCGGGAATTCATAGCATCCAATTAATAAAGCGAAACGAGGTCTGAGACAGTGGGTTTAGACTTCCCACGGCGCTTTAGGCTGTCGGTTTTCGGGGGCATTGTCAGCGCCATCCTGAGCGAGAAGTTCAGACTTCAGGATCTCGAGATTACGGATTGCAGAGTGATAATCACCCGCCACCAGTATATCCAGCACGGTATCAATACGTTGTGCTACAGCTTGTGGATCAATAGTAGACATCATCTCTCCCCAGGAGCGAAAAGTTAATAATTTCAATGATGCAGAAAATAGGTTCAAAAGAGAAGGGAAAAAACGCCATAACGAAATTACCTATACGAAAGTGAACCTCTGTATGACGTTAACGTTGTTGTCGCGCTTGATATCGTTTTAGCCAGCGCTCGAATGCGGCAGCGGGCATCGGCTTAGCGAAAAGAAAACCCTGCCGTTCGTTGACGCCGTTTTTGGTCAGAAAGGCATCTTCTTTTGCGTTTTCCACCCCTTCGGCAATCACCTGCAGGTTTAACGCCTGCGCCACTGCGACAATGGCGCGTACCAAAGACTGGGAGACAGAGTGCTTATGAATATCTCTGACAAAAGCCTGATCGAGTTTAATGGCATCAATAGGAAAACGCGCCAGCTGGGAAAGGGAAGAGTAGCCGGTACCGAAATCGTCCAGATGAATTTGTGCCCCGAGCCGACTGAATTGCTGGATCACCGAGAGCGCCAGCTCTTCGTTTTCGATAAGACAGCTTTCGGTTAACTCAACGTCGATAGGGCAGTACTCAAAATGCAGATCCTTAAGCGCCTGCTTTAGCTCGCTGAAAATCGTCTGGTCGGCCAGCTGACGTGCAGAGACGTTCACGGCCACGCGCAGGTTAATTCCCTTGTCACGCCATTTTGCCACCTGGCGAACCACATCAAGCATCACCCAGCGACCCAGCGGCACAATCAAACCGGACTCCTCGGCATAAGAGATAAATTCCAGAGGGGGGATCAGCCCGCGCTCGGGCGACTGCCAGCGGACCAGAGCTTCAAGGCTTCGGACTTCGCCGCGCCAGGTCATTTTCGGCTGGTAGTGGATCAGGAGCTGATCGTTATCCAGCGCTTTACGCAGGTTGGTGTCCAGCCACAGGTACTCAAACACGCGCTGGTTCATCTCGGGGGAGAAGACGCAGAATTTGCCACGGCCATTCTCCTTGGCGGTGTACATGGCGATGTCGGCATTGCGAATCACGCTTTCCCGATCGTTCCCGTGCTGCGGCGCGAGGGCGATCCCCAGGGAGCAACCGGTGTAAACCTCAATCAGACCGATTCTGAACGGCTGGCGCAGGCGGGTCAGAATACGCGACGCCATCGCTTCCAGCGAGCCCTGAGAGGTATTGGTGGCCATAACGATAAACTCATCGCCGCCGAGCCGCGCTAAAACCTGCCCCTCATCCAGACAACTCAGAAGGGCAAGTGCAACCGCCTGCAGGAGCTGATCGCCGAACATATGCCCGTAGGCATCGTTAACCTTTTTGAAGTTATCGAGGTCGAGGTACACCACGCCAACCTGCGTGTCGCCGCGGCTATTGATGGCGTCTGAAATCAGCTCATGGATCGCATTGCGGTTGGGCAGGCCGGTGATGGTATCGGTATTGGCCAGCACGCGCAGGCGCTCCTGTGCCCGTCGTTCTTCGGTAATGTCGGTCCCGGAGCAGATAAGGAAAATTTCATTTTTACCGCTGCCGCTGTGAACGAATTTATTTCTGAACAGAAACAAGCGTTGCCCTTTTCGCGTTTTAATCCAGCGTTCGACTTCGTAGGAGCTGCCGTTGCGAAAGAAACCCGCAATGTTGCGCTTCGAGGCTGCCGCTTCGCTGCGGCTCATGAACAGTTCAAACACGTTCTGACCAATGACTTCATGTTCTTTCAGACCGGTATACTCTTCGCTCAGGCGGTTAAAGCGCTGGATATTGCCGTTTTGATCGAGAATGACAATGACGGAATTCGCTTCAGAAACAACCTGTTCCGCAAAGGAGAGTCCCTGAGCCAGATCGCGTGCCACGGAGGGCGTATCGTTCCAGGCGGAAGCCGTTCCGGCCCACTCGTTTCGGGTGATTTTGCGTCCGACAAGATGGACGGGAACTTGCTCGCCGTAAAGAGAGAGGTTCAGGGAAATGCTGGTGGTCATTACCGTTAGCTGACGGATCTGTGCGGCCTGTTCATCATCCAGTACGATTTCCTGAGTCACGTCAGCATTTTCGCTGGCGGCAAGGTGCAGAACGTTGCTTTCAGCCGACAATCGCCACCACGGGCTGTGAGTACCCATGTAACGAAACAGCAAATTTTGCTCAAGTTCGTCGATCATGATTTCTCCCGCCGCGACGCATTAGCGAACAAATTATTCATTAGTCGTCGACTTTTCCGTTGAAAATAGCGGCAAAGCCGCAGTGAAGGCATTGTTTTTCGCAGCTTTTTTATAATAAAACGCATCAGGCATATAAAAATGCTGAGCGTATAAAATCCACGTGCCCGAACAGGGCAGCACTCTTTAACTGTAGATAATTATGGCTATTTTGGGCGGGCTGGGGCGGAAAAAGTAAGAAAAATGATGCTTTTGCGGGGGGAAAGACAGGGAGAAAATTGTCGGCCTTTCTGAACGGAAATGACCGACAATTGAGCAGGTTATCAGGCGACAGGGCGCGCAATAATACTGCGGGTTTCCATGCGAACTTCAGCGATAGTTACATCAATCACGTCAGTGACTTTGTAAACCGTCTCGCCTTTAATTTGCACGGTGCCGCTTTCCTGACTGCAGACCAGTTCGTCACGAACGGCGTGCAGGAACGGGGCAGGGATAAAGGCGACCGCACCGTTATCCACCAGACGTACGCGCATTCCCCCGCGGCTGATATCAATAATTTCTGCCGCGAAGCGGGTATCGGTACCGGCTTTATCCTGCAGGAAGCGCGCGTATAGCCAGTCTCCAACGTCACGTTCCGCCATGCGGTTCAGACGGCGACGCTCGGCCATCTGTAGGGTGGTGTCGTCCTGAGGACGGGCAATGGTTTCGCCCTTAATAATCGCTTTCAGCAGGCGGTGGTTAACCATATCGCCATACTTACGGATCGGGGAGGTCCAGGTGGCGTAGGCTTCCAGACCGAGGCCAAAGTGCGGGCCTGGCTCGGTGCTGATTTCCGCGAAGGACTGGAAGCGGCGAATACGGCTATCCAGGAAACCGGACGGCTGAGCGTCCAGCTCGCGGCGAAGCTTGCAGAAGCCCGGCAGTGTCAGCACTTCTTCCGGATCAACATGCACATCGTGATTCTTCAGCAGGGCCGCGAGCGCTTCGGTATTGGCCGGATCGAATCCGGTATGAACGTTGTAAATACCGAAGCCCAGCCTGTCGCGCAGCACGCGCGCGGCACAGATGTTGGCGGAAATCATCGCTTCTTCGACGATGCGGTTAGCAATGCGTCGCGGCTCGGCCACGATATCCAGCACTTCGCCTTTTTCACCGAGAACAAAACGATAATCCGGGCGATCCTTGAAGACCAGGGCGTGAGTCTTGCGCCACTCGCCGCGGTTCAGGCAGATGCGGTGCAGCAGACGAATCTGTGCTGCGATAGCATCGGATTCAGGTTTCCAGCTGCCGGTGTTTTCCAGCCAGTCGGAGACATTGTCATAGGCCAGCTTGGCTTTGGATTCGATGGTGGCGGCAAAGAATTCGATATCGTCTTCAATCGTGCCATCTGCGGCAATGGTCATGCGGCAGGCGAGAACCGGGCGCACCTCATTTGGGCGCAGCGAGCAGAGGTCGTCAGACAGTTCGCGCGGCAGCATCGGGATGTTAAAGCCCGGCAGGTAGTTGGTGAACGCGCGGATTTTCGCCGTTTCGTCCAGCTTGCTGCCTTCCACAATCCATGCGGTTGGATCGGCAATGGCGACGGTCAAATGCAGTTTGCCATCGGCGCCCTCTTCAGCGTAGAGCGCATCGTCCATATCTTCTGTGCTGGCGCTGTCGATGGTGACAAACTCCAGCGCGGTAAGATCGCGGCGCGCCAGGCCTTCATCCTGCATCTCAGTTGCCACGCCGTTCGGCGCTTCTTTTTCAAGATTATGGCGCGCCAGCGTGACCCACCACGGGACGAAATGGTCGTCGCCAAAGGTGATGAACTGGGTCAGTTCAGCATAGAAACCGCGGTCGCCTTTCAGAGGATGACGGCGCATTTCTGCTACGGCCCAGTCACCTTCTTTAAAATCATGCTCAACGCCGCGGGCGGCGCGGCAGGGAATGGCATCTTTCAGCAGGGGGTGATCCGGCACGACAGAAAGACGATCGTCCTTTCTCTGCACTTTGCCCACAAAGCGGGTCAGGAACGGCTCGATCAGTTCTTCCGGCTCGGCGGATTCACGTTCCTTCTCGGTATGGATGACGGCCATGACGCGATCGCCATGCATCACTTTCTTCATCTGCGGTGGCGGAATGAAGTAGCTTTTCTGCGCGTCAACTTCAAGGAAGCCAAAGCCCTTTTCCGTGGCTTTCACGACCCCTTCTGCACGCGGCGTCTGGGAATGCAGTTGCTGTTTAAGCTGCGCTAGCAGCGGGTTGTCCTGAAACATAATGTTCTATTTTCGTAGCCATTGAGCGGCTGACAGTTTTACGCGATTCTCACTGCTACAGCAAGCGCTCTTTGGGGAAAGAGTGTGGTTATTCCGCTTTGCCGGACGCGACTTTTAGTCGATTGATCCAGCCCTCCAGCGCGCATTGGCTGAGCAGGTTGATCGCCTGAACGGCAGTAAGTCCTTCTTCCGTGAGCGGGGTAAATTGTGCGGCGCTGAAGCGGTCCGGCGAGCGTGTCAGCAATTCGGCTGCTGCCGAAAGCGCCGGAGGAGGCAGCGAAACCGTTTCCCGGCTGTTTATCAGGATCTCCCCCATCAGATCGAGCAAGGTCGGTTCATGGCACAGGACCGGCGTCAGCGCCTCAAGCGTGGGCTCTGCCTGCCAGCGGGAGAGGGACTCAAGCTGATGCGCACTGGCATAGCGAAGCTCGACCACGGGCAGAAGCGAGATCCACGCGTCGGAGGACGTTGGCAGGGTGTGCGGCTGAATATGATGGCCCGGCAGCCAGCGGACGGGATGGCCGAGCAGCGCCTGAAAGACGGCGACCACGCGCGCCTGAAAACCGATAAAGCCGATTATCTGGTTAATTACCACAACGTCATAGATAGACAGACCTACCTCATCAAGCTGGTTTCGCGCCTTATCATCAATGACGTCAGGTGAGCTGGCGAGCTGGCGGGCGTACTGCGTGATTTGCGCCAGCCGTCGGTTACTTTCGCGGGAGGAGTCAGGGCCCGGCAGCGGGGCGAGGAGGGCGGCGTAGTGGTTGCACAGCCGCTGAACGCCGCAGGCCTGCGCCACCGTCAGCGCGGTACTTAACCGATCGTAGGCGCTAAGCGTTCGCAGGCGGTTTACGGGAAGTGAGAGCGGGAACAGCTGGTGACATAAGGATCTGGCAGGAGCGAGCCAGCCGGTACAGGCGGCGACAATCTCATCTGGCAGGGCTAAATCGAGCAAAAAACGATCGTCGACGTTAGCGGCTTCGGGCACCAGGGGCAGCACATCCGGCTGCGCGTGGTTAGACTGGGTTTCGTGATACCAGTGGCCTTTGCCGGAAAAACGGCGTTGTTCCATGGGCGTTCCTTGATCTCAAAATGGCGATCAATATCCTGGCGTAAGGCAGATAAAGGGAAAAATATTGTTAGGTGATAACAAATAGCAGAACGGAATAACGAAGGGGAGTGCGGAGGGGGAAAGCTCTCTTCCCGTGCGGGAAGAGAGCCACAGCTTATTTAATTTCCAGCTCGTTCATTGCAGCGATGTTGAAGCCGCCGTCAACGTGAACCACTTCGCCGGAGATACCTGCGGAAAGGTCAGAGCACAGGAATGCAGCAGAGTTACCCACATCTTCAATGGTAACGGTACGACGAATCGGGGTAACCGCTTCGCAGTGTGCCAGCATTTTACGGAAATCTTTGATGCCGGACGCCGCCAGGGTGCGGATAGGGCCAGCAGAGATGGCGTTAACGCGCACGCCTTCTGGACCCATTGCGTTCGCCATGTAGCGGACGTTGGCTTCCAGAGAGGCTTTCGCCAGGCCCATAACGTTGTAGTTAGGGATAGCACGCTCTGCGCCCAGGTAGGACAGGGTCAGCAGCGCTGCGCCCGGGTTCAGCATTGCGCGGCAAGATTTCGCCATTGCAACGAAGCTGTAGGAGCTGATGTCGTGCGCGATTTTAAAGCCATCACGGGTTACCGCGTTCACGTAGTCGCCGTCCAGCTGGTCGCCAGGAGCGAAGCCGATGGAGTGAACGAAACCGTCGAATTTCGGCCATGCTTTTGCCAGTTCAGCAAACATGCCGTCGATGCTTTCGTCTTGTGCAACGTCACATTCCAGAACAATGCTGGAACCCAGCTGCGCGGCAAACTCTTCAACACGGCCTTTCAGCTTGTCGTTCTGGTAGGTGAACGCCAGCTCAGCGCCTTCGCGATGCATTGCCTGTGCGATGCCGTATGCGATGGACAGTTTGCTGGCAACGCCAGTCACCAGAATGCGCTTACCGGAAAGAAAACCCATAGCTTTAATCCTTATATTCATTGCTTATTTTGCCTTGTAATTCATAGCGTTACAGGCAGTATTTCAAAATCATTCGAAATTAGCTCGAAATTATAGCCCACTCACGGCCCCTTGTGTCACGATATTTCTCGTCGATCTCCGAAGAGGAATGCCCCAAAAGGTGAGGCGCGGGCTGGCGGGGGCTCAAAATTTCAGCATTCGTCCAGTATATCACCCGGCAGCAGCTTCGCCTCATCCAACCAGCAAGGTTCCGCGATTCGTCAGCGGTATTCACACTTTCCTGGCGTTTTCGACGAAACGCGCAACGACAATAAAGAATACCGGGACGAAAAAGATCGCGAGAAGCGTGCCGCTGATCATGCCGCCAAACACCCCGGTGCCGATAGCGTGCTGCGTGCTGTCACTCGCGCCACGCGCCAGCATCAATGGCACCACGCCTAACGTAAAGGCTAACGATGTCATCAGAATAGGGCGCAGACGCTGGCTTGCGGCCTGTATCGTAGCCGCCAGCAGGGGTTGTCCTTCCCGGTGGAGCTGCCTTGCAAACTCGACAATCAGAATAGCGTTCTTGGCGGACAGGCCTATCAGGGTGATAAGACCGACCTTAAAGAAAACATCATTCGTCATGCCCGCAACGGAGACGGCAACTACCGCACCGATAAGCCCCAGGGGAACGACCAGCATGACCGCAAAGGGAATTGACCAGCTCTCATACAGGGCGGCGAGCACCATGAACACGACCAGTATCGACAGAACGATCAGACCCGGGAGCTGAGATTCGGATTTTCTCTCCTGCAATGAGCTCCCGGCCCACTCGCCGGCCATCCCCTGCGGTAAATCCCGTGACAACGTCTCCATGGCCTTCATTGCAGTGCCGCTGGATTTGCCTGGGGCCGCACTGCCGGTAATGCGGATAGCAGAATATCCCTGATAACGCGTCAACTGCTGCGGCGCAACGTTCCAGGAAAGCGTCGCAAACGTAGATACTGGCACCATCTGCCCCATACGGTTTTTTACCGATAATTTCAGGATCTGCTCAGGCTGCATGCGGTAAGGGGCGTCGGCCTGAATAATGACCTGCTGAACACGGCCCTTGTTCGTGTAGTCATTAACGTAGTTCGACCCCATGGTGACCGAGAGCGTCTGATTGATTTCATCAAATGAAACGCCCAGCGCTTCCGCTTTTTCCCGGTCAATCTGAAGGGCCAGGCTTGTTCCTTCCGGCAGACCGTCTATATACACGTCACTCAGTTCAGGACGTTGATTAGCTTTCACAACCAGCGCATCGGCCGCTCTCTTTAACGCCTCGTAGCCCAGTCCCGCTCTGTCCTGCACGTACCAGGTGAAGCCCGAGGAGGTGCCCATATCCGAAATGGCCGGCGGGAGAAGGCTCATCGTGACGGCATCAGAGACGTTAGCCATGCTGGCCTGTATATGGTCGGCTTCATTCTGTGCGGTCGTACCCTGCCGATCTTTCCAGTCCTTCAGCGTGGTGAAGGCCATGGCCGAATTCGGTCCCGAGCCTGAAAACCCAAATCCCAGAATCATAATGTTGCTTTCAATATCCGGCCGGGCCGCAATTTCCTCTTCAAATTTTTTAACCACTCTCAGGGTGCGCTGCATTGTGGCATCGGAAGGCAGCTGAATTGAGGACATAAAATAGCCCTGATCTTCATCCGGAAGAAAGGACGAGGGCAGCGAAGAAAGCCCCAAACATAGGGCAGCACATAGCGCAACGTACAGCAGCATACGCCCGGTACGTCTCAGCACCGCGCCCAGCCAGGATTCGTACCACGTCGTGAGGGTACGAAAGCGGGCGTTAAACCCTGCCGCGAACCTGCCACCAACGTGCCTTGCTGCGCTGTGAGGCTTAAGTAGCGTCGCGCATAGCGCGGGGGTAAGCGTGAGGGCAAGAAATGCCGATAACAGTATGGAGACAGCCATGGAAATACAAAATTGTCGATAAATAATCCCGACGGATCCTTCGGCGAAACCCATGGGAATAAAGACGGCGGTAAGCACCAGCGTGATCCCGATAATTGCCGGCGTGATTTCTTTCATGGCCTCCCGGGTCGCGTCGCGCGGAGAGAGTTGTTTTTCTTCCATCAGGCGCTCAACGTTCTCCACGACCACAATGGCGTCATCTACGATAATCCCTATCGCCAGAACCATGCCGAACATGGTCAGAATATTGATGGAGTATCCACTCAATAGCATCACCGTGAAGGTGCCAAGCAGTGCGACGGGGGCAACAATCGCCGGGATAAGCGTACAGCGTATTTTATGCAGAAACAGCAGCATTACGAGGAAGACCAGAACCATCGCTTCCACAAATGTCTGCACCACCTTCATGATGGAGAGCTTCACAAAAGGCGCGGTATCGAAGGGAACCGTAAACGTCATTCCTTCCGGCAACACCTGAGAAAGTTCGTCGATGCGTGCGCGTACGCCTGCAGCCGTGCTCATCGCATTGGCGCCAGGCGATAGCTGGACTGCCGCAGCCGTTGCGGGAACCCCATTTTCGCGGATACCGAAAGCGTAGCTTTGCAGGCCGGACTCAATGCGCGCGACGTCGGACAGCTTCAGCCTTGCGCCGGACGCCTCTGATTTCAGAGTAATATTCCTGAAAGCCTCTACGGAAGTGAGTTGCCCCTTCACGGTGATCGGATACGTTACGCCTTGCCCTTCAGATGCCGGTTCATCTCCCGTTTTGCCGGGCGAAACCAGGGCATTTTGCTGGCCAACGGCGGTAAGCACATCGCTCACCGAAAGTCCGTAGCTATGAAGCTTCATCGGGTCCAGCCAGATGCGCAGCGCTTTTTCGCCACCAAACAGCTGAATTTTCCCTACTCCAGGTACGCGGCGAAGCTCGTCGCTGACATGCCGGGCAAAGTAATCGCTTAAATCGGCTTCCTCAAATTTACCGGTGGCGGACTTGAGCCCCACCATCATTAAAAAACCGGAATTGGCCGCCTCGACGTTGATGCCATTTTGCCTGACCGCCTGTGGCAAACGCGGCTCCACAATTTTAATCTGGTTCTGAAGGTCCATCTGCGCCAGCTTGATGTCCGTGCCGGGCTTAAACGTCACGGTAATAGACGCAGAACCGGTTGTGTCACTGGATGATTCGAAGTAAAGCAAATTATCGACGCCAGATATTTCGCGCTCAAGTAACGACACCACCGACGTATTCATAATATCGGGGCTGGCGCCCGGGTAGGTGACAGAAATAATAATCCCAGGCGGTGCCACCGCCGGATACTGCGCAACCGGCAGCCGGGGGATAGACAATACACCCGCCAGGACGATAAAAAGCGCCACGACCCAGGCGAAAATGGGACGTTCAATAAAGAAATGAGGCATTAATTTAACTTCCAGATACGTGACTATTTCAGTGAGTTATTTTGTTCAAGATGGTGTGATAGAGAGTCTACAACTCGCCTGTTTAGCGGACATGGGCGGTTTATGGAGAGAGTGTTGAGCGAAACAACACGGTTGTTTAAATCATTCTCACGATGAGGTACAACGGTGAACCGCCAAAAAAGAGAATTAAATAACACTCATAGTAAAACACCAAATCGTTAAAATCTGGCGTAGCGTTCAGCAGCACAGTGAACGTAATAATGAGATAAACAAAAATCACCATCAGCCAGAAGGCGATGAGAAGTAATTCAGTGAACGCGCCTGCTTTGTTTTGTATTATCAGAGAGACAACCGACAAGGCGATGCAGCCATAGATAATGGGGGAAGAGAGTAGCGTTGCGGCGACTTTCTCATCCATTTTATGCATCAATACCAGCCAGGTATAAAGTAATCCCCACGATAGCAGCAGGAAGAGAGAAAATATGCCGATTTTTTTAGGAGAGAAGTATTTCAAAAGTTCCATGCTCATTATCTCAGCCAAATTCAGAAAGCCTTTAAGCGACAGGGGTATTTACCACGCTAAACGAAAGACGGTTTAACTCCGAATAACTATTGTGGACTGACATTGTCGAGTCTTTATTGACTGAATGTGTAGGCTGTATGGAGAAATTGCCGGGCACTTAAATTAATCCAGGAAATTTTCGCGGCCACGGCACTTTTTCCCGGAGCCTGTGTCTTATTGTGCTAAAGATATCTGATAGCGTGCTCAAAGGGATTTCACCCGCGGAGATAAAATGAACAAAAATACTCTAATCCTTGTTGTTGAAGATGAAAACGAAATTGCCGATATACTGATGAGTTACTTAGAGCGTTCTGGGATGAAAACGCTGAGAGCCCGGCAGGGCGAGCAGGCGATAGCGCTTAATCGGCTCCATAAACCGGATCTTATCTTGCTGGATATCCATCTGCCCGTATGCGATGGCTGGAGCGTACTCACGACGCTCCGTCAGGAAAGTTCTGTGCCCGTCATTATGGTGTCCGCACTCGATCAGGACGTGGATAAGCTGATGGGGCTCAGGCTTGGCGCGGATGATTACGTCATCAAACCTTTCAACCCTTCCGAAGTGGTCGCGCGGGTTGAAGCCGTGCTGCGCAGAACCAGACCCGCTCTTCAGCAGGCGGGTGCCGTGCCTCTCAGGACGCCTTTTATTACGGTCTACCCGGACGATTTCTACGTTGAGGTCACCGTGGGCGAAGAGGTAGTCTCCCCGGTATTAACGACGACGGAATTTAAACTTCTTACTTACCTGGTGAGATACCCGCGAAAGGTCTGTTCCCGGGAAGAGTTACTTAACGCGTGTCTGCCGGAAGGCGATACGCTCGACAGAACGGTAGACAGCCATATGAGCAAGCTGCGTAAAAAGCTGGAGCTTGCAGGCCTTTATGGCGTTCCTGAGAGCATCAGGGGGATGGGCTATCGACTCGGGGAGAAAAAATGAACAGAGATTCTGTCCTGAGTCGGCAGATCTTAACGTATATGCTGCTGCTGACGTTTATGATCATTGCCATTGCGGTACTGGGTTCCTGGTTTTTTTACTCTTTTATTCTCGATCACCTACCCGGCGGTGCCGTTGAGGGCGATGACGAGCAAATGACGATGTGGGACTGGGTATGGATCGGGACTGCGACAACAATCAGTCTGTTAATCGCGATATTTTTAACGATAAAACTTTCTTCACGAATACTCACCCCGTTGAACGCGGTAGCGTCCAGCCTGAGAAAAATTTCTCAGGGCCAGCTGGATGCCCGTGCTTATTGCGCCAGCTCCCGTCTGGGAGAGGTCAATCATCTGGTCACGGATTTCAATGAAATGGCGGAAAAACTCCAGACGCTGGATATTCAGAGGAAATCCTGGAACGCCGCCATTGCCCATGAGCTGAGAACCCCGGTCACGATTTTACGCGGGCGGCTTCAGGGGCTGGTTGACGGCGTTTTTGAGCCGGATCCGCTGCTTTTTAATAATCTTCTCAAGCAGACTGAGGGGTTAACCCGTTTGATTGAAGATCTTCGGGTGATCAGCTCTGACGGCGGGGCGGGTTATACGCTGTATAAATCCAGAACGGACCTCAAAGGCACAATCCAGGATGCGCTTGATACTTTCATGCCCGAGTTCAAGCACAATCAGTTTGTGATTAAAACAGAGTTGAGGGAACAGCGATGCGTGTTCGATCCGTTGCGCATCAATCAGTGTCTGGCCGTTCTGTTTGACAACGCATTACATTATTCAACTTCGCGAAAACTCATCGTAAAAAATGGCGTCTCTGATAAAGGCAATTATATCCTTATTGAGGATGGCGGGCCGGGCATCCCCAGGGAATTTCATGATTTCTTATTTCAACCTTTCCAGCGGGATAAAGGTGCCAGAGATGTTAATCCCGAAGGATGTGGTTTAGGGTTATCGGTGGTAAAAGCCATCATGCTGGCTCATGGTGGCGATGTAACGTATACCTTATCGAAGCAAAACCACTCCCTGTTCAAACTGACCTGGCCCGATGCCTGAGTCCTGGCGGCAGGTCAGCCCGGCCTGCCCGCCGATAGCGGCAACTGCCATATATCGCCTAACTTTGTATCCCATTCCAGAGGGGTAATTCGCAGTTTGCCCCGTTTTGGGCTTAAGGTTATTTCACTGAAGTAAATTTCATCGCTTTTCAACATGAGGTCAACGCGGCAGTAGTCAAGACCCTTCGCCAGCTCCTGAGCGGCCAGCAGAGCCTCACGGAACAATTTCGGCTCGCCGGGCGCAACCGGCGTATTAGGATATTCCATCTGGAAGGGCTGTAAATTCCAGTGTCGGTCGTAAACGTTGATAAACTCTCTGCCGAGGTCATCCGTAAAATCGGCCTCAACATAGTGTGCGACCCCGTGAAAACAGTGAATTCTCAGCATTTCCGGCGTGCTGTTCCTGTCCGCATTATTGAAAAGATCGACATAGGGCTCACACAGTATAACGGGTATAATATTTTTGTACTGCCACTCGCGCGTGGTGTAATACAAATTCTTCTTTAATGCGAGAGTGAGCTTTTTACGGGCCTGTCGGTAATTGAACTGGTTTTTGTTTGTACAGATTATTGTGCTTCCACTGTCATGATTGCACTTAAGGACGAATTGATCGGGCAGTGTTGAAAAATCGATATGCGAAAACCTGTGGTATACACCAATCAAAGGCACCGCTTTTACTCGCGTTGTTCTGGACGCAACGTATTCGCGGACGGCGAGTTTATCGGCAAGCATTGTGTAGAGATTATTATGGTCATAGACCAGGCGATGACATATTTTTTCACTCAACGTAGTGGGTGATTTAATGTCAGGGGTTATGCCTGATGTCTTTTTGAGTTTTGCAGTGTGAAAATTGAGGTCCGTCATGAAATATGAACGGCATTTTCTGATGAGATACTCCGTATATTTTAGAACATATGTGGTGGTGTTCATTTCTTCTCCTCCGTAATGTTCCGGTATTCTGGAGAAGAACTATTGCTGGATATTGCTTAAAATATGGAGCAGGGATGGAGACAAAAAATAAAAGGATTAAATAGCGCACGCAGGCTATTTAATCCTTATTTGAGCGGAGCAATCCGTGTTTACCGCCGCGCTTAACGGTCTTTTCTCCACGCATCGGCGGTCAATGCTTCACCGAAATGCCCGGCAATCAGCCTTTTCGTCAGCTCATGAAGCGGGGAGGCCATCACATCCGCCGTGCTGCCGCGCTCGACGACTTCCCCCTGGTGCATGACCATCACCTGATCGCTGATGTGCTTCATCATCCCCAGGTGCTGGGTGACGTAGATGTAGGAGATACCCTGCTTTTCCTGTAATTCGAGCATCAGGTTAATCAGCTGCGAACGCATCGACATATCCAGCGAGGCAAGCGCTTCGTCTGCAACGATCACTTTCGGGCGCAGAATCAACGCGCGGGCCAGACCCAGACGCTGTTTCTGACCGGGGGCCAGCATATGCGGGTAGTAGCTTTCGTGATCCGGTAACAGCCCAACCATACGCAGCGTTTCGAAGATACGCTTGCGGCGCGCCTCTGGCTCCAGTTCGGTATTCAGACGCAGAGGGAAATCAAGGATCTGCGAAATGCGCTGGCGTGGATTAAGCGAGGTAGACGGATCCTGGAAGATCATGCGGATGCGCTGGCTGCGGAAAGAGTAATCGCCAAACTGCAGAGGATGATCGTCAATCAACACTTCTCCAGCAGTGGGCTCGACCATGCCGGCAAGCATTTTCGCCAGCGTGGATTTGCCGGAGCCGTTTTCGCCGATGATCGCCAGCGTCTGTTTTTCACGCAGGGTAAAACTCAGCGGCTTAACCGCTTCGACAGTCTGACGATGAAACAGCCCCGTGCAATAGCGAAAGGTCTTACTCAGATTGCGGACTTCCAGCAAGGTTTCGACCATTTCACTCTCTCTCCATGTTCAGCGGGAAATGACAGGCGTAAAGATGATTTTTGGCGCCGGTCAGGCGCGGCGTTTCGATACATTTACGCTGAGCATACGGACAACGCGGCCCCAGACGACAGCCTATCGGCAACGATTCCAGCAGCGGAATCGCTCCGGGCAGGGTATTCAGACGGCTCTTGTGCGGCATGGCGCTGCCAAAATCAGGAATGGCGCGGATAAGCGCCTGCGTATATGGATGGTGCGGCGCGGCGATCAGCTCTTCACTCGGGGCAGTTTCGACCGTTTGCCCGCAGTACATCACGTCAATTTTATCCGCCCATTTGCTGAGCATTTGCAGGTCATGGCTGATCAGCAAAATGGTGGTGTTATTGTTCTGGTTCAGGCGCGACAGCAGGCGGAAAATTTGTGCCTGGGTGGTCGGCTCCATCGCGTTGGTGGGTTCATCCGCAATCAGCAAACGCGGCTGATTAGCCAGGGCGATGGCAATCATCACCTTCTGGCATTCACCGTCGGTCAGCTCATACGGGAAGCTGCGCATCGCGTCTTTATGGTCTTTGATCCCGACGCGGTGTAATAGCTCAATGGCGCGGCGCTTGCGCCAGCCGAAACGCTGCCACCAGCGGCCTTTATAGGTCCAGCCGGGAATGTTCTGCATCAGCTGTTTGCCTACGCGCTCGGACGGATCGAGGCAGGACTGTGGCTCCTGGAAAATCATCGAGACGTTATGGCCGACCAGCTTGCGACGCTCGCGCGGGGAGAGGCGCAGCAGGTCTATATCGTCGAACCGCATGCGGTCGGCGGTCACGCGCCAGTTGTCTTTCGCCACGCCGCAGATAGCTTTGGCGATCAGGCTTTTTCCCGAACCAGATTCACCCACCAGCCCGCGAATCTCGCCCTCGGCGAGAGTAATGCTGATGCGATCGACGGCTTTAACCCAGCCTTCACCGGTTTTGAATTCAATGGTGAGGTTGCGAATATCAAGAAGCGGCATTATTGCACCCCCGCGTTAATTGCACGGCGAATACCATCGCCCAGCAGGTTGATCAGCAACACGCTTACCATAATCGCCGCCCCCGGCAGCATAACCGTCCACGGCGCCACGTAGATCAATTCCAGCGCGTCACCGAGCATCGCACCCCATTCAGGGGACGGCAGCTGCGCACCGAGGTCGAGGAACCCGAGCGCAGCGATGTCCAGAATCGCCATCGACAGCGCACGGGTGATCTCGGTGACCAGCCCGGCGGCGATGTTTGGCAGAACGGCAAACCACAGAATATTGAAGGTCGTCGCGCCGTCCAGACGGGCCGCAACGACATACTCTTTTTCCAGCTCGTCATGCACCATGCTGTAAACCGAGCGCACGATGCGGGGGAGGATAGCCAGCCAGACGGCGAACATGGCATGCGACAGATGCGGACCGGCAAAGGCAACCACAATGATTGCCAGCAGCAGGGACGGAATCGACAGCAGCGTGTCCAGAATGTGGTTCAGCACCGCCGAGCGCAGGCCATGCGTGGAGCCCGCGAAAATACCGAGCGCCAGTCCACAGAGCGTCGCCGCGAGCGTCACGACAAACGCGCCGCCCACCGTCGGGGCAGCCCCGCTTAACAGACGGCTCAATACGTCGCGTCCGAGATCGTCAGTGCCGAGGAAGAATGAGACTTCGCCGTAGCGTGACCAGGAAGGCGGCAGCAGCTGATAGCCAAGGAACTGCTGATCGATGCCATAAGGCGCAAACCACGAACCAAAGAGGCAAAGCAATACCAGACCGGCGCAGCCATAAAGGCCGATCATTGCCGTGGTGTCACCATAGAACTTTCGCCACACGGTACGCAGCGCACCGGGCGTGCGCTTTTCACTGTAAACGTTATCGTAAGGCATACCATTCCTTATGCTTCAATGGGTTAGCCATCGCACCCAAAATATCGGACAACACGTTAACAATAATGACCAGCGAACCAATCACCATCACACCCGCTGAGATAGCAGCATAATCCTGCTGACGGATGGCGTTAATCAGCCAGCGTCCCAGCCCGGGCCAGCTAAAGACCATCTCGGTGATCATGGCCAGCGTAAGCATGGTGGAAAACTGCAGCCCCAGGCGCGGAATTACCGGCGGCAGAGCGTTGTGCAGGACGTTGCGGCGCAATATGGTCAGGCGCGACAATCCGCGCGTGGCGGCAGCTTTGACATAGTTCTGCTCAAACACCTCGATGGTGCTCAGGCGCATCAGGCGGATCACCTCGGTTGTCGGCGCAACCGCCAGCGTCAGCACCGGCAGTACCATATGACGCAGGGCGCTGACGATCATCTCATGGCGCCAGACGGAATCGGACAGCCAGGCGTCAATGATGGCAAAACCCGTTACCGTTTTAACCGTATAGAGCAGGTCAAAACGGCCAGAGACTGGTAGCCAACCCATCGTCAGCGAGAAGAACAGCGTCAGCAGCAGCGCCAGCCAGAATACCGGGATAGAGAAGCCGAGCAGGGCAAGGGCGCTGATAAACTTATCCTGCCATTTGTTGCGGTAGATCCCGGCCAGCATGCCCACGGGGATACCTACCATCAGGGCAAAGCCGAAGGCCAGAATGCACAGCTCCATCGTGGCCGGGAAAACCTCTTTTAGCTGATCGGAGATAAGCTGCCCGTTGATGCTCGACACGCCGAAATCCCAGTGCAGCAGCCCGTTAAACCAGAACAGCCAGGCATCCCACAGCGACGAGCCCTGTAGAGGGGCGTGGGGTGTGAAATAGCTCAGGCTGAAGCCGACAAAGTTCAGGAAAAAGAGCGTCACCAGCAGTAAAAGGAGCCGACGCAAGGTAAAAATAATCATGGTTTTTTCACCTCTTGTTCTTTTTCACGCGATACGCCGGCGAACGAGGCGTTGCCGAACGGGCTCAGCACCAGGCCTTTAATATCATAGCGGTAGGCCTGAAGGCGCAGGGAAGAGGCCAGCGGAAGCACCGGCAGTTCCTGAGCGAGTATCTTTTGCGCTTCATCGTAAGCGTCAATGCGCGAGGCCAGCTGTTGGGAAGAGAGCGCTTTTTGCAGCACGGCGTCGAACTCCCGGTTACACCAGTGGGCGTAGTTGGTCTGCGAATTTATCGCAGCACAGCTCAGCAGCGGCCGGAAGAAGCTGTCCGGATCGTTACTGTCAGTAGCCCAGCCTGTCAGGGTGAGGTCGTGATTCATATCCATCAGGCGCGCCTCCTGGAAACGGCCCTCAACCGGTACGATGATCACCTTGACGCCCACCTGCGCCATATCCGCCTGCAGCAGTTCAGCGGTTTTCAGCGGGCTCGGGTTCCACGCCTGGGAGCTGGTGGGCACCCAAAGCTGGAGCGTCAGGTTTTCCGCGCCCAGCGCTTTCAGTTGTTCACGCGCTTTTGCCGGATTGTATTCCGTAATTTTAGCCTCACCGTCGTAGGCCCACGAGGCGCGCGGTAAAATTGAGGCGGCGGTTTCCGCCGTGCCGTAGTAGATCGACTGCATCAGACGCTGGTTGTTGATCGCCAGCGCCAGAGCGTGACGTACGGCAGGATTGTTCAGCGGCGGCTTATCGGTGTTAAAGGCCAGATAAGCGATGTTCATCCCCGGGCGTAACGTCAGACGCAGACGCGGATCGTCGCGCAGAATGGTGAGCTGGCTGGCAGCGGGCCAGGCGAGCACGTCGCATTCCCCGGTGAGCAGTTTCGAGAGCCGTCCCGTTCCGCCAGACCCGAGATCGATCACCACCTGCGGCATCAGCGGCGTACCGCGCCAGAAATGTTCGTGGCGCTGCAGGCGAATATATTGCCCCGCTCGGTATTCGGCCAGCTGGAATGGACCGGTACCCACCGGCTGGCGGTCGAGCAGCTCCTGACGATCTTTTTTCGTCAGCTTCGCCGCGTATTCGGCGGACATAACGGACGCATAGTGGGTCGCCAGGTGCCAGAGGAAGGAGGCATCCGGGCGCGTCAGCGTAAATTCAACCGTCCGGCTGTCCAGCTTGCGCACGCTTTTAACGGTGTCGGCAAACTGCAGGCTGTCGAAATAGGGGAAATTATCCCCGTTAACGTTATGCCACGGGTGGTTACGGTTAAAGATACGCTGGAAGGTGAAGACCACGTCATCCGCGTTCAGCTTGCGCGTAGGGGTAAACCACGGCGTACGCTGAAACGCGACATCATCGCGCAGGCGAAAACGGTAGGTTGCACCGTTATCCAGGACTTCCCAGCTTTCCGCAAGTTCAGGCACCAGGCGATAGGTGTACGGGTCGACATCAAGCAGACGGTCGTAAAGCTGCGCGGCGAGCGTATCCACAATCAGCCCGCTGCCCGCTTTTTGCGGGTTGAAGGTGTCCACCTGGCCACTTACGCAATAGACGAAGCCGCTGTCACGAATGTCAGGCTGCGTAGACTGCCCGGGCGCAGCAAACGCCAGGCCGCTGAACAGACCGAGTGCAAAAAAGGACGATAAAACCAGACGCATAATTTTTAAGGTTTTTAGGTTCGATCTGCAAAGTGTATCGCACTTACGCCTGCTTCGTAAAAATGTCTGCGGGTAAGTGCCGATATTGTCAGCGCATTTGATGCTTTTTAAGCAATGCCCGTAACTGATGGTAGGTCAGGCCCAGGAGTTCGGCCGCGCGTTTCTGGTTATATTTCGCCGCCTTCAGGCTTTGCTCCAGCAGCTGTTGCTCCTGCTCGTGCTGGAACTGGCGCAAATCAAGGGGCAGCGCGGGAGTATCGCCTGACGATGACGGGGAGGAAACCGGCGGCGCATTGCGCTGAAAAGGATCGATAATGATATTGTCCAGCTCCGTCTCGCTGCTGCCGTGGCGGTAAACAGAACGCTCCACAACGTTCTTCAGTTCGCGGATATTTCCCGGCCAGCGGTAGGCCAGAAGCGTCTCCCGCGCATGATCGCTGAAGCCGGGGAAAAGAGGGAGACCGAGCTCGCGGCACATCTGAATCGCAAATTGTTGAGCAAGCAGCATGATGTCGCTTCTCCTGTCGCGCAGGGGCGGAAGCTGAACGACGTCAAAGGCCAGGCGGTCAAGCAGATCGGCACGGAATTTCTCCTCCGCAACCATCTCCGGCAGATTGGCGTTGGTGGCGCAGACCAGGCGCACGTTAACCTGCAGCGGCTGGCTGCCGCCGACGCGCTCCAGTTCACCATACTCAATCACGCGTAGCAGCTTTTCCTGCACCAGCATCGGCGCGGTGGCGAGTTCATCAAGGAACAGGGTGCCGCCGTCGGCGCGCTCAAAACGTCCCGGATGGCGCTTTTGAGCGCCGGTAAACGCGCCCGCCTCGTGGCCGAACAGCTCGGTGTCGAGCAGGTTTTCATTCAGCGCCGCACAGTTTAGAGAAATGAAGGGGCCGTCCCAGCGTCCGGATAAATAGTGCAGACGGTTGGCAATCAGTTCCTTACCCGTGCCGCGCTCGCCGATAATGAGTACCGGTTTGTTGAGCGGCGCAAGGCGAGAAACCTGTTCCAGCACCTCAAGAAAGCTGTTGGCTTCGCCGAGTAAGTTATCTTTGTATTGAGCCATGATGAAATTAACCACTCCTTAGCGATATTCACCAGGTCAGCATAGTTCTGTGCTGAATAAAAATCAATCACGCCGTGTAAAATCAATAAGATAAAAAACTGGCACGGAAATTGTATTGTCAGTACAGCAGGGCATAGCCCGATAACAGAACTATGAGGATTTGATTATGGGTATTTTTTCTCGTTTTGCCGACATCGTGAACGCCAACATCAACTCACTGCTGGAGAAAGCAGAAGATCCGCAGAAGCTGGTGCGCCTGATGATTCAGGAGATGGAAGACACGCTGGTTGAAGTGCGTTCTACCTCCGCCCGTGCGCTGGCTGAGAAAAAGCAGTTAACGCGCCGTATCGAGCAGGCCACCGCTCAGCTCAATGAATGGCAGGAAAAGGCGGAACTCGCCCTGCGCAAAGATAAAGAAGATCTTGCTCGCGCGGCGTTAATTGAAAAGCAGAAGCTGGCGGACATGATCGCTACGCTGGAGCATGAAGTCACGCTGGTGGAAGACACGCTCACCCGCATGAAAAAAGAGATTGGTGAGCTCGAAAATAAACTGAGCGAAACCCGCGCGCGTCAGCAGGCGCTGACCCTGCGTCATCAGGCGGCAAGCTCTTCCCGCGACGTGCGTCGTCAGCTGGACAGTGGCAAGCTGGATGAGGCCATGGCGCGTTTTGAGTCATTCGAGCGTCGTATCGACCAGATGGAAGCGGAAGCAGAGAGCCACGGCATCGGTAAGCAAAAGTCGCTGGATCAACAGTTTGCCGATCTGAAAGCGGACGATGAAATCAGCGAGCAGCTGGCGGCATTGAAAGCCAAAATGAAGCAAGATAACCAATAATAATGTTGCGGCACCTGAGCGTGCCGCTAAGCATCCGACGACAAGGAGTACACATGAGCGCGCTTTTCCTGGCCATTCCCCTGACGATTTTCGTGCTGTTTGTTTTGCCGATTTGGCTATGGCTGCACTACAGCAACCGTTCTTCAGGGAACGATTTATCCCAGAGCGAACAACAACGTCTTGCGCAGCTTACCGACCAGGCTAACAAGATGCGCGATCGCATTCAGGCGCTGGAAGCAATCCTGGATGCAGAACATCCTAACTGGAGGGACCGTTAATGTCAGGACTGAATCTGAACAAAAAATTGTGGCGAATTCCACAGCAGGGCATGGTGCGCGGCGTTTGCGCCGGGCTGGCCCATTATCTCGACGTTCCGGTAAAGCTGGTTCGTGTGGTCACGGTGCTGTCGATATTTTTCGGCCTGGCGTTTATCACTTTCGTGGCCTACATCGTGCTGTCGTTTGTACTTGACCCGATGCCGGAAGGCGAACTGGCTGCGGAAGGCGCGCCTACCAGTAACGATCTTCTCAATGCGGTTGACGATCTGCTGGCTGAAGGGGAGAAGCGGTTACGTGAAATGGAACGCTATGTCACATCCGATACCTTTACGCTGAGAAGTCGTTTTCGTCAGCTTTAAGAGAGAATATACATGAAGAAAAACTGGCAACAGGCCGGTCAGAAGGTAAAACCCGGCCTGAAAATCGCAGGTAAACTGGTTCTGATGACGGCGTTACGTTACGGCCCGGCAGGTGTGGCGGGCTGGGCGATCAAATCTGTTGCCCGCAAGCCGGTCAGAATGTTGCTGGCCGTGGCGCTTGAACCTCTGTTGCAAAAAGCGGCAAAGCGGCTGTCACGCCGCTACTTATCCCGATAATTCACGCTCGCGTTAGCCCTTTCTCTCCCCGGAAGGGCTAACGACATTTCATCCCTTTCCCTCACTTTCTTTGCGGCAGCTCACATTACTGCACAGAGCTGCTTTGTAATTGCGTTTTTCAGCCTCCCGGTTCGTTGACAGATATTTTTCAGGGGAGTAGATTGCCCTTCGTGGGACCGCTACCATGGAAAATAATGTGAACGCAAAAATTAAAAAACTTATCAATCATATTTACGGTGAATCATTTTCTGAAGCACATTTTAAAGTGTTATTAACAAAGCTTGAACAAGCTGCTGTTGATATTACAGAAAAGCGTAAATCAGGCTGGGATGAAAAAGATGTCGTTCTGATCACCTACGCCGATCAGTTCTCCGCGAAAGGGGAGAAAGCGTTGCCGGTATTTACCCGCTTTTATAATGAGTGGCTTGCTCGCACGTTTTCCCATGTCCACCTTTTACCTTTTTATCCGTGGTCCTCTGATGACGGATTTTCCGTTATTGATTACCACAACGTTGCGCCTGAAACCGGGACCTGGCAAGACGTTGCTGATTTAAAACAGTCTGCCAGCTTAATGTTTGATTTCGTCTGCAACCATATGTCAGCAAAAAGTGAATGGTTTGCTAATTATCTTGCGCAGAAACCTGGCTACGAAGATTTCTTTATTGCTGTCGATCCAGAAACTGATTTATCTGCGGTGACGCGTCCTCGCGCATTACCGTTGCTGACGCCATTTACGCTGCATGATGGCAGCGTGCGTCATCTTTGGACCACCTTCAGCGATGACCAGATCGATCTCAACTTCGCCTCGCCTCAGGTGCTGATTGCAATGGTTGACGTGCTGCTCCATTACCTGGCGGAAGGGGCGCGTTATATCCGTCTGGACGCCGTCGGATTTATGTGGAAGATCCCTGGAACAAGCTGCATCCATCTGGAACAGACTCACTGCCTTATCCAGCTTTTCCGTGCTATTACCGAGGCCGTGGCGCCGGGTACCGTGATCATTACTGAGACGAACGTTCCGCATAAGGACAATATCTCTTATTTCGGTGACGGTGAAAATGAAGCTCAGATGGTCTACCAGTTCTCCTTGCCGCCGCTGGTGCTGCATGCTGTGCACCGTCAGGATGTTAACGCTCTCTGTCAGTGGGCGGGATCGCTGGCGCTGCCTTCAACAAAAACGACCTGGTTCAATTTCCTGGCGTCTCATGACGGTATCGGTCTGAACCCACTGCGCGGCATTCTGCCGGAATCAGAAATCCTCGCACTGGTTGAGAAACTTCAGCAGGAAGGGGCGCTGGTCAACTGGAAAAATAATCCTGACGGTACGCGCAGTCCTTACGAAATTAATGTGACCTATCTTGACGCGTTAAGCGCGCAAAACAGTTCAGATGATGAACGCATTGCGCGCTTTATTCTGGCGCATGCGGTGCTGTTAAGTTTCCCAGGTGTACCTGCCGTGTATATTCAAAGTATTCTTGGCTCCCGTAACGATTATGAAGGGGTCGAGCGCCTCGGCTATAACCGCGCGATAAACCGCAAGAAATATAATGCCGGTCAGGTTGATCTCGAACTTAATAATAAAAATAGCATTCGTCATAAAATTTATTCCCGTTTAAGCGAGTTTATTGCGATTCGTCGTGGGGAAAGTGCGTTTCACCCTGATGCCCAGGCATTCTTTGAATCACTGGATGAACAAATTCTTAAAATTGTTCGCGTGGCTGATAACGGTGAGAGAATTACAGCCCTGTTTAATTTTAGTAATAACGTTCATACCGTTTATGGGGACACGCTTACTGGTATGGAATTACTATCAGGACAAGCTGTTAGCGGTAAAGAGCTGACCCTCAATCCATGGCAGGTTATGTGGATTAAAGAAAACTAAAAAGGACCCTAAAATGAAAATGCCCAAAATTGTGCTGTTATCAGCACTGGTTTCGTGCGCCCTGTTATCAGGCTGTAAAGATGATAAAGCGTCTGCTGTGACCATTGAGTTCATGCACTCGTCAGTAGAGCAGGAGCGCCAGGCGGTTATTACGAAACTGATCGAAAAATTCGAGAAAGAAAACCCCGGCATTACGGTGAAGCAGGTGCCGGTGGAAGAAGATGCCTACAACACCAAAGTGATTACGCTCGCCAGAACGGGCGCGCTGCCTGAAGTGATTGAAGTCAGCCATGATTACGCGAAAGTCATGGATAAGGAACAACTGCTGGATCGCAAGGCTATCGGTGAAGCCATTGAAGCGGTAGGCGAAAAGACCTTCTATGACGGGATCCTGCGCGTTGTGCGTACTGAAGACGGCACAGCCTGGACGGGGGTGCCGATGAGCGCCTGGCTGTCCGGCGTCTGGTATCACAAAGATGTGCTTGCCGCTGCGGGTATTCAGGAACCGCATAACTGGGAACAGTTGCTGAAAGCCAGCCAGAAGCTTAACGACCCGGCCAACAAACATTACGGTATTGCGCTGCCCACCGCGGAAAGCGTCATGACCGAGCAGGCGTTCTCCCAGTTTGCGCTTTCCGGCGGCGCGAACGTTTTTGATGCCAACGGAAACGTTGAAATTGAGACCCCTGAAATGGCGAAAGCGCTGGCGTTCTATAAAGCGCTGGCCGCGACCACCATGCCGGGCTCGAACGACGTCATGGAGATCAAAGATGCCTTCATGAACGGTTCTGCACCGATGGCCGTCTATTCCACTTACATCCTGCCGGCGGTATTCCAGGATGGTAACCCTGCCAACCTTGGCTTCGTTGTCCCGACAGAAAAGTCCTCTGCCGTTTATGGCATGGTCACCTCGTTGACGATCACCAGCGGACAAACCGAAGAAGAAACGCAAGCGGCTGAAAAGTTTGTGACGTGGATGGAGCAGGCTCAAAACGCAACTGACTGGGTCATGATGTCGCCGGGCGCGGCGCTGCCGGTGAACACGCTGGTCGTAGGAACGGATACCTGGAAAAACAACGAGGTGATTAAAGCGTTTGGGCAACTGCCTTATGAACTGATCGCCCAATTCCCGAACGTACAGGTGTTTGGTGCTGTCGGCGACAAAAACTTCACGCGCATGGGCGATGTGACAGGGTCCGGCATTATCAGCTCCATGGTGCATAACGTCACCGTGGGTAAACAAGATCTCAGCGCAACGCTTAGCAAGAGCCAGACGCGACTGACTGACCTGATTTCACAACGATAGGAGCGCTCTGCGGAAGGAAATTATGAAGACGTTGTTTTCTGGTCGTTCAGATATGCCTTTCGCCATGCTGCTGTTGGCCCCCAGCCTGATTTTGCTGGGGGGCCTGGTGGCCTGGCCAATGATTTCCAATATTGAAATCAGTTTCTTACGCCTGCCGCTTAACCCGCGTATTGATGCGGTGTTTGTTGGCCTGGATAACTACATCCGCATTCTGGGGGATGCTGCGTTCTGGCACTCGCTGTGGATGACGTTCTGGTATACGGCGCTGGTCGTGCTCGGCAGCACCGGGCTGGGGCTTGCCGTCGCCATCTTCTTTAACCGTGAGTTTCGTCTCCGGAAGACGGCGCGTTCGCTGGTGATTTTATCCTACGTGACGCCCTCTATTTCCCTGGTATTTGCCTGGAAATACATGTTCAACAACGGCTACGGCATTGTGAACTATCTGGGCGTCGATCTGCTGCATCTGTATGACCAGGCGCCGCTCTGGTTCGACAACCCTGGCAGCAGCTTCGTGCTGGTGGTGCTGTTCGCCATCTGGCGCTACTTCCCGTATGCCTTTATCTCATTCCTGGCAATTTTGCAGACCATTGATAAATCGCTGTATGAAGCGGCAGAGATGGACGGAGCCAACGCCTGGCAGCGTTTCCGTATCGTCACGTTGCCCGCCATCATGCCTGTACTGGCAACGGTGGTGACGCTACGAACCATCTGGATGTTCTACATGTTTGCGGATGTTTATCTGCTGACCACGAAGGTCGATATTCTGGGCGTGTATCTCTATAAAACTGCCTTTGCATTCAACGATCTGGGCAAAGCAGCCGCCATTTCTGTTGTGCTGTTTGTGATCATCTTCGCCGTCATTCTGCTGACCAGAAAAAGGGTAAACCTCAATGGCAACAAATAAACGCATACTGGGCCGTATTGGTTTCTATCTGGGGCTGGCGGTATTTCTGATTATCACGCTGTTCCCGTTCTTCGTGATGCTGATGACGTCATTCAAGAGCGCGAAAGAGGCCATATCGCTGAATCCGACTATTCTGCCGCAGGCGTGGACGCTTCAGCATTACGTTGACATCTTTAACCCGCTAATTTTCCCGTTCGTGGATTACTTCCGCAACAGCATGGTGGTGTCGCTGACGTCATCGGTAATTGCGGTGTTTCTCGGCACGCTGGGCGCTTACGCCTTGTCCAAGCTGCGTTTTAAAGGACGCGCGACGATCAACGCGAGCTTCTACACCGTCTATATGTTCTCCGGGATTCTGCTGGTGGTGCCGCTGTTCAAAATCATCACCGCGCTCGGCATTTACGACACTGAACTGGCGCTGATCATCACCATGGTGACCCAGACGTTGCCTACGGCGGTATTCATGCTGCGCAGCTATTTCGACACCATTCCGGACGAAATAGAAGAGGCCGCGATGATGGATGGTCTGAACCGCCTGCAAATCATCTTCCGCATTACCGTGCCGCTGGCCATTTCCGGTCTCGTGTCGGTGTTTGTTTACTGCTTCATGGTGGCATGGAACGACTACCTGTTTGCCTCCATTTTCCTGTCCAGCGCCAGCAACTTTACCCTGCCGGTCGGGCTGAACACGCTCTTTAGTACGCCAGATTATATCTGGGGTCGCATGATGGCGGCATCGCTGGTGACGGCGCTTCCGGTGGTCATCATGTACGCACTCTCTGAACGTTTTATTAAAAGTGGTTTGACCGCCGGTGGCGTCAAGGGCTAAGGCGGCCAATTTTTTATCAGGAGCAAGTTATGAAGAAGTTAGTTGCGACAGCGCCACGCGTGGCGGCGCTGGTGGAGTATGAAGACCGTGCTGTGGAAGCACATGAAGTGAAAATTCGCGCCCGCTTTGGCGCCCCGAAGCACGGAACGGAAGTCGTGGATTTCCGCGCGGCAAGCCCGTTTATTGATGAAGAGTTCAACGCAGAGTGGCAGATGTTCACGCCGCGTGAAGAGGGCGCTGCGCGCGGTATCGAATTTGGCAAGTTCCAGCTGGGCAACATGATCGTTGGCGACATTATTGAATGCGGTGCAGACGTAACGGAATACCAGATCGGCGACAGCGTCTGCTGCTACGGCCCGCTGCAGGAGACGGTCATCGTTAACGCGGTGAACAACTATAAGCTGCGTAAAATGCCGCAGGGCGCGTCCTGGAAGAATGCCGTTTGCTACGATCCGGCGCAGTTCGCCATGAGCGGCGTGCGAGATGCCAACGTCCGTGTGGGTGACTTTGTTGTCGTGGTCGGTCTGGGAGCCATCGGACAGATTGCGATTCAGCTGGCGAAAAAAGCCGGTGCGTCAGTGGTTATCGGCGTTGATCCGATTGAACACCGCTGTGAGATCGCTCGCCGTCACGGCGCGGACCACTGCCTGAATCCAATCGGTACCGATGTCGGTCTGGAAATTAAAAAGCTGACCGGCAAGCAGGGCGCGGACGTGATCATAGAAACCAGCGGCTTTGCAGATGCATTGCAGTCCGCGCTGCGCGGGCTCGCCTACGGCGGCACCATCTCCTACGTGGCCTTCGCCAAACCGTTTGCGGCAGGCTTCAACCTGGGCCGCGAAGCGCACTTTAACAACGCGAAGATTGTCTTCTCCCGCGCCTGCAGTGAACCGAACCCGGACTATCCGCGCTGGAGCCGCAAGCGTATCGAAGAGACCTGCTGGGAATTGCTGATGAACGGTTATCTGAACTGTGAAGATCTGATCGACCCGGTCGTCACCTTCACCACCAGCCCGGAAAGCTATATGAAGTATGTCGATCAGCATCCGGAACTCAGTATCAAAATGGGCGTCACTTTTTAAGCTAAGGACAGCAAATCATGAAGATCGCAACACAAAACCAGGCCTTTTTCCCGACCAACATCATGGAAAAATTCGAGTACATCAAAGCGATGGGTTTTGATGGCTACGAAATTGACGGCCGTCTGCTGGTGGAAAATCTCGATGAAGTGAAAGCCGCTGTCAAAGCCACGGGCCTGCCGGTGACGACAGCATGTGGCGGGTACGATGGCTGGATCGGTGATTTCATCGAAGAACGCCGTCTGAACGGATTACAGCAGATCGAACGCATTCTGGAAGCGCTGGCGGAAGTCGGCGGAAAGGGCATTATCGTGCCTGCGGCCTGGGGTATGTTTACCTTCCGTCTGCCGCCAATGACCTCTCCACGCAGCCTGGACGGTGACCGCAAAGCCGTAAGCGCCTCGCTGCGCTGGCTGGATGAGGTGGCCGCGCGCACCGGCACCACCGTCTACCTGGAGCCGCTGAACCGCTACCAGGATCATATGATCAACACCCTGGCAGACGCGCGTCGTTATATCGAAGAGAACGGCCTGAAGCACGTGCAGATCATCGGTGATTTCTATCACATGAACATTGAAGAAGACTCACTGACGGACGCGCTGCATCAGAACCGCGATCTGCTGGGTCATGTTCACATTGCAGATAACCACCGCTATCAGCCGGGCAGCGGCAGCCTCGATTTCGCCAGCCTGTTCGATCAGCTGCGTACCGATAACTATCAGGGATACGTGGTGTATGAATGCCGTGTTCGCGCCGAGGATCCGGCTAAGGCTTATCAGGACTCTCTCACTTATTTGCGTGAATGCTAAGGATGACGAGCGTGATGAGTGCTTCTACACCTTCGCCTCTGCGCGTCGCCATTATTGGCGCCGGGCAGGTCGCGGACAAAGTGCATGCCTCGTATTACGCCACGCGCAGTGATGTTCAAATGGTGGCTGTCATGGACAGCCGCCTTGAGCAGGCACAGGCGTTCGCGGAACGTTATGCTATTCCATCGGCATGGCAGGACGCTCACGAGATGTTGCAGGCAGTAAAACCGGATGTGGTGAGCGTCTGTTCGCCCAACCGGTTCCATTTTGAACATGTGATGGCGGCGCTCGAGGCGGGTTGCCATGTGATGTGTGAAAAGCCCCCGGCGATGACGCCGCAGCAGGCTGATGAGATGCGCATCGCGGCGCGCAAGGCAGGAAAAGTCCTGGCCTATGATTTTCACCATCGCTTTGCCCTGGATACCCAACTCCTGCGCGATGCGGTAATGAACGGAACGCTTGGTGAAATTTACTTTACCTCAGCGCAGGCGCTGCGTCGCTGCGGTGTGCCGGGGTGGGGCGTTTTTACCAACAAATCGCTACAGGGCGGTGGACCGCTGATTGATATCGGCATTCATATGCTCGACGCCGCAATGTATGTCCTGGGTTTCCCGGCGGTCAAACGGGTGACTGCGCACAGCTTCCAGAGGCTGGGAAACCGTAAAAGCACCGGTCAGTTTGGCGAGTGGGATCCTGCGCAATTTACCGTGGAAGATGCGCTGTTTGGCACGATTGAATTCTGCAACGGCGGCATTTTGCGTCTGGACACCTCCTTTGCGCTTAACATTCGCGAGCAGTCAATCATGAACGTCTCTTTCTGCGGTGAAAAGGCGGGTGCAACGCTGTTCCCGGCGCACATCTACAATGACGAAGCCGGTGTTTTAGAAACCCTTACCCAGCGCGAAGAGGCGGACGATCAGCGCCATCTGCGCAGCATGGATGCTTTCGTACGTCACGTGCTGGGAGAGCCCGTGATGATTGCCGATGCAGAACAGGGACTGGTAATTCAGCAGCTTGTTGGTGCGCTTTATGAATCCGCAGAAACAGGGGAAAGCGTAACACTATGCTGAACGTCTCTGTATTAACCGATCCGGGCTTTTGTCCACACAGCCTGAATAAATACGCCTCCATCATGGCATGCGGCAATGGCTACATGGGCATTCGCGCCGCGCATGAAGAAGAGTACACCCAGCAGACCAGAGGCATGTATCTCGCTGGGCTGTATCATCGCGCGGGGCGCAACGAGACCACCGAGCTGGTCAATCTGCCGGATATCACCGGTATTGATGTAGAGCTGGACGGCGTCAATTTCACGCTCCTGGCCGGGGAAATTCTTGAGTGGCAGCGCGAGCTGGCCTTTGCAAACAGCGAACTGCATCGTAACGTTGTCTGGCGTTCGCCCGACGGCAAGCGCTATCGGCTGGAGAGTCGTCGTTTTGTGTCGCTGGACCAGTTGCCATTAGTGGCTATGCAGCTCGCAATCACCCCCCTTGATGCCTCCGCGCAGGCCGTGCTGAAAACCGGCATTGATGCGACGCAAACGAACAGCGGCAGACAGCATCTGGATGAAATCTCGGTCAGGGTCTTTGATCAACACTATATGCAGGGGGTGTATGAAACGCAGGACCGGGCGTCGGAGGTTGTTGTTTCGGCGTTTTGCCAACTCTCCTCGAAAAGTGACAGCTGTTTCACCGCCAAAAATCGGCGTCTCAGCGTACATCATTCACTGACCATTGCTCAGGGTGACACTGTCACGCTTGAAAAGATCGTCTGGGTGACGCATCGCAGCGACAAAGCGCTGTCACAGGAGTCTTTTGCGCGCAACGCGCTGGCCGATCTCAAAGTTTCTGCCGCGAGAGGTTACGACGCATTGCTTGAAAGCTCAGCGTATGCCTGGAAAGAGGTCTGGCGCGACGCCCGTGTGGAAGTGACTTCCACGGAGCAACAGGATCAGCTGGCGCTGGATTATGCGGTCTGGCACCTGACCACGATGACGCCTGCCCATGATGAGCGAAGCAGTATCGCTGCGAAGGGGCTGACGGGAGAGGGGTATAAAGGCCACGTCTTCTGGGATACCGAAATTTTCCTGCTGCCTTTCCATCTGTTTACCCGCCCGCAGGTTGCCCGCAGCCTGCTGCGCTATCGCTGGCTTAATCTGGCTGGCGCACGGGAAAAAGCCCGTCGTAACGGCTGGCCGGGCGCGTTGTTCCCATGGGAAAGCGCCGCAAGCGGTGAGGAAGAGACGCCGGAGTTCGCGGCAATCAACATCCGCACCGGGGTACGCCAGAAGGTGGCTTCCGCACTTGCTGAGCATCACATCGTGGCTGATATTGCCTGGGCCGTCGTTGCGTACTGGCAGGCGACGCATGATGACGCCTTTATGCGTAACGAAGGCCTGACGCTGCTGATGGAAACGGCTTTGTTCTGGATGGGACGCGCAACGGACGTCAATGGTCGTCTGGAAATCCATGATGTCATCGGACCGGACGAATACACCGAGCACGTGAACAACAACGCTTACACCAACTATCTGGCCTGGCACAACGTTGCCTGCGCGCGCCAGTTTATGGCGATGTTTGGGCGTGAAGATGAGCGTTTTACGGAGAATGCTGCGCAGTTCCTGGCGCGCTTATGGCTACCGGAGGCCGATGCAGACGGTGTGATCCCGCAGGATGATACCTTCATGGCAAAACCGGCCATCGATCTGAGCCGTTACAAAGCCAAAGCGGGCAAGCAGACGATTCTGCTCGATTATTCCCGCGCGGAAGTGAACGAGATGCAGATCCTTAAGCAGGCCGATGTGGTGATGCTTAACTACCTGCTGCCAGAACGGTTTACGCCACGGCAATGCGCCGCCAATCTGGCGTTCTATGAGCCACGCACGATCCATGATTCCTCCCTGAGCAAGGCCATTCACGGGATTGTGCTCGCGCGCTGCGGTGATACGCAGGGGGCCTATGCCTTCTGGCGCGATGGCATCGCCATTGATTTGGGCGAGGATCCGCACAGCAGCGATGAGGGCATTCATGCCGCGGCAACCGGTGCGATCTGGTCTGGCGCAATTCAGGGATTTGCTGGCCTGCAAATCATTGAAGGGGAACTGCATCTCGCGCCAAAACTGCCTGCTCACTGGCAGAAACTCGCTTTCCCGCTGCGGTGGCGGAACGCAGCAATGCACTTCACGTATGAAAACGAGGTGTTAACCATTGAAACCACGGCGCCTGCCACGCTGACGCTGTGGGGCAAAACGCTCCATATCCCGGAGCGAGAAGTGTTCGCGTATAAGGATTTTCTTGCGTCCGTGAATGGGACCGCTACCACGGAGGGGCAACATGACGCTTAAGGCTGTTGTATTCGATTTGGACGGTGTGATCACCGATACCGCGCATCTTCACTTTCTGGCCTGGCGTGCCGTGGCGGAGGAAATTGGCATTACCTTCGACGAAGTGTTTAACGAACAGCTCAAGGGAATAAGCCGCATGGATTCCCTCCAGCGCATTCTGAAGCACGGCGGAAAAGAGGGGATGTTTAGTGAGGAGCAGTGCCTGGCGCTTGCGACGAAAAAAAATGCGCTTTACGTCCAGTCGCTGGCATCACTGACGCAGGATTCTCTGCTGCCGGGAATCCGCGACGTGCTGGCGGAGATCCGTGCCGCGAAGGTCAAGATTGGGCTGGCGTCCGTATCGCTCAATGCCCCAGGGATTTTGCACGCGCTGGGCATTCATCAGGCCTTCGATTTTTGCGCTGATGCTTCCCGCATTTGCCGTTCAAAGCCGGACCCGGAGATCTTCCTTGCGGCCTGTGCGGGGCTGAACGTGCGTCCTGCAGAGGCGATTGGCATTGAAGATGCCGCTGCGGGTGTTGAAGCAATCAACGCCGCAGGAATGCTGTCGGTCGGGATTGGGCCTGGCCTTAACCATGCGGGATTACAACTTCATTCAACGCGGGAACTGACCTGGAAATGCCTGACAGAATTCTGGGCGTCCCGGGCGTATTGATAAGGAATAAATTATGGCTCAACTTTCTCTGAAACATATTCAGAAAATCTATGATAACCAGGTCCACGTGGTTAAGGATTTCAACCTCGAAATTGAAGACAAAGAGTTTATTGTTTTCGTCGGTCCGTCGGGCTGCGGTAAATCCACGACGCTGCGAATGATTGCCGGTCTTGAGGAGATCAGCGCGGGTGAACTGATTATCGACGGCGTATGCATGAATGACGTGCCTGCCAAATCGCGTGATATCGCGATGGTATTCCAGAACTATGCGCTTTATCCGCATATGACGGTCTACGACAACATGGCGTTTGGCCTGAAAATGCAAAAAATAGCGCCCGCGGTGATTGAAGAACGCGTGAACTGGGCGGCGCAGATTTTAGGGCTACGCGAATACCTGAAGCGTAAACCTGGCGCTTTATCGGGTGGTCAGCGCCAGCGCGTGGCGCTGGGCAGGGCGATCGTGCGCGAGGCGGGCGTCTTCCTGATGGATGAGCCGTTATCCAACCTCGATGCCAAGCTTCGCGTGCAGATGCGTGCCGAAATCAGCAAGCTGCACCAGAAGCTTAACACCACCATGATCTATGTTACGCACGACCAGACGGAAGCCATGACGATGGCGACCCGCATCGTGATCCTGAAAGACGGCATCATTCAGCAGGTGGGTGCGCCGAAGCAGGTATACAACGAGCCGGCCAATATGTTTGTCGCAGGGTTCATTGGCTCTCCGGCAATGAACTTCATTCGTGGCGCTATCGACGATCGCTATTTCGTAACGGAAACGCTGCGTCTGGAGATCCCTGAGGACAAGCTGGCCGAGTTGAATGCGCAAGGTTACCAGCGTAAAGCGGTCGTCTTCGGGATCCGTCCGGAAGACATTCTTACCCTGCAGAGCAGCGGAGAAGATATCGCGGCGAAAGTCAGTGTCGCTGAGCTTACCGGTGCCGAATTTATGCTTTATGCCACCGTGGGCGGACATGAACTGGTTGTCCGCGCAGGCGCGGCCAATGACTACGTAGCCGGAGATACTATCGGCATTCAGTTCGATATGAATAAGTGCCATTTCTTCGACGCCGATACCGAAGCGGCTATTAGATAAGAAAGGTGTTTGCCGGAAATGCAAATTTCCGGTTTTTTTTGTTTGTTAATTATAAAGGGAATATTTAATGAGTACTCTACTAAGAAGTGCTGCGCTCGTTCTGTGCGCAGGGGTTAGCTGCGCGCAAGCAACAGAACCCGCAAAGCAGTGGGCGTTTAATATCGGTGCCATGTATGAAATTGAAAACGTCGAAGGTCAGAGCGACGATAAAGATGGATTATATGAACCCTCCGTATGGTTTAATGCAACATGGGATGCCTGGACAATCTCTCTGGCAATGTATCAGGAAGGGCCGGTTGATTATAGCAGCATGACGCGTGGCACCTATTTCGATCGCCCGGAATTTGAATTGCGCTATCGCTTTATCGGCACCGATGATTTTACGTTCGGTCTGACCGGTGGCTTCCGCAATTATGGTTATCACTTTAAAGATGAACACGGTGCCAAAGACGGCAGCGCTAATATGCAGCGTTACAAAGTTCAGCCTGACTGGGATATTAAATTAACCGACGACTGGCGCTTTGGCGGCTGGTTTGCCATGTATCAGTTTGCCAACGATCTGGATAAAACCGGTTATTCTGACAGCCGCGTCGAGACCGAAACCGGTTTTACCTGGACCATCAACGAAACGTTCTCTGTGAAAGTAAATTATTATTTAGAGCGCGGCTTCAATATGGACAGCTCACGTAATAACGGCGAGTTTTCTACCCAGGAAATTCGTGCCTACCTGCCGATTTCGTTAGGCCAGACGACGTTAACGCCTTATACCCGTCTGGGACTCGATCGCTGGTCAAACTGGGACTGGCAGGACGATCCGACGCGTGAAGGACATGATTTCAACCGTCTGGGTATGCTGTACGCCTATGATTTTAACAACGGTTTATCCATGACGCTGGAATATGCCTACGAATGGGAAAACCATGATGAAGGTGAGAGCGATCGCTTCCACTACGCAGGTGTCGGCGTGAACTACGCGTTCTGATCATGATTTACCAGGGGCGATTGCCCCTGGTTTTTAGCGCAAGGACGCCGCATCCGAAAAATGGGTATCAACCAAAATCTTATGCGGCGCAGGTTTACCCGCAATACGCTTAAACAACACGTTGCAGCTCTCTTCGCCGAGCTTTCTCGTCGGAATATCAAACCCGCCTGGCGCAGGGGTTAAAACGAGAGACAGCATCGGATCGCTGTAGCCTGCCATAGCAACCTGCTCGGGAACCATCAAATTTAACTCATCCGCTGCACGATAAAGACCCAACAATTTCATACTGTCAGTAGCAAAAACGGCATTGGGCGGGTTGTCAGACGAGAGTAATTTGCAGGCTGCCTGGAGCGCGCTTTCATGGGTATATCCGCCATCAATGACCCAGTCCGGGTTTATGTCGATACCCTGCTTCTCAAGGCTGGATTTATAACCCGCAAGGCGATCGATAGAAACGTGATAATCGAGCGGGGCATGCAGACAGGCAATTTTTGTTCGCCCATGTTTAATAAACGAATCGACCAGAATAGCGCTGTCGTGAAAATTGTCCGTATCAACAGAATAAATATTCTGGAACTTTCCTTCTACTTTTCCAATAACCACTACGGGCACACCGTATTCGTCCAGCGTGGTGAAAAAAGATTCGTTTGCGGGTGAACTCAGCATGATGATCCCTTTGATCATCTTCTGCTTTATTTTTCCCACGCACTTCTGCAGATCGTCCTCACTGCTTTTCGAGGTTTGTAAAATAACGTCAAACCCTTCCTCTTCCGCTTTTGCCGTAATGGCGTGAAGAACATCGGAGAAAAAAGGGTTACCGGCAGTAGTTTTGGTCGAGCGGGTCGAAATAACCATAATGGCATCAAAGCCAGATGAGGTCAGGGCGCGGGCCAGTTTGTTGGGCTGATAATTTAATTCGTCTATCGCCTTAAGCACTTTGTCTCGCGCTTCAGGGGAAATATTCGTTTGTTTATTCAGAACGCGGGAAACGGTTGATTTCGATACGCCCGCAACCCGTGCGATATCATAGATGGTGGGTGACATACACCTTACTCACTCCGGACTGACAGCAATGTCGTTCATCTTACTGGAGAGAAAACGGCAATAGCAATAAATAAGAATTGATAATCAACGATCTGCCCCCATTTATTGTATTCTGAAGCCATACATTCCTGGCTTCCGGGCAATGAAGGATGGCGATGAAGCGATTTAAGAACGAACTCAATTCTCTGGTGAACCGCGGCGTTGATCGACATCTGCGTCTGGCCGTCACCGGCCTGAGCCGCAGCGGTAAGACGGCGTTCATCACCGCGATGGTAAACCAGTTGCTGAATCTGCACGCCGGCGCGCGGCTGCCGTTGCTCAGCGCCGTGCGCGAGGAGCGTCTGCTGGGCGTTAAGCGCGTTCCTCAGCGTGATTTTGGCATACCGCGTTTCACCTACGACGAAGGGCTGGCGCAGCTTTACGGCGATCCGCCCGCGTGGCCGACGCCAACGCGAGGCGTCAGTGAAATTCGCCTTGCGCTGCGCTTTCGTTCTAATGAATCGCTGATACGTCACTTTAAGGATACCTCAACCCTGTATCTGGAAATCGTCGATTATCCCGGCGAATGGCTGCTCGACCTGCCGATGCTGGCGCAGGACTACCTCAGCTGGTCCCGCCAGATGACGGGCTTGTTGCAAGGGCAACGCGCAGAGTGGTCAACGAAATGGCGACAGCTGTGCGAGGGCCTTGATCCGCTGGCACCTGCGGATGAAAACCGTCTGGCGACCATTGCTGAAGCCTGGACGGACTATCTGCATCAGTGCAAACAGGAAGGGCTGCACTTCATCCAGCCGGGCCGTTTTGTCTTGCCGGGTGATTTAGCAGGCGCGCCCGCGCTGCAGTTCTTCCCGTGGCCGGATGTGGACGGCGCAGGCGAGTCGAAGCTGGCACAGGCCGACAAACACACGAATGCCGGCATGCTGCGCGAGCGTTACAATTACTACTGCGAAAAGGTGGTCAAAGGTTTTTATAAAAACCACTTTTTACGTTTCGACCGCCAGATTGTGCTGGTGGATTGCCTGCAGCCGCTCAACAGCGGGCCGCAGGCATTTAACGATATGCGTCTCGCGCTGACGCAGCTGATGCAGAGTTTCCACTATGGGCAGCGGACGCTGTTTCGTCGTCTGTTCTCACCGGTGATCGACAAGCTGCTGTTTGCGGCCACAAAAGCCGATCACGTTACGGTCGATCAGCACGCCAACATGGTTTCTCTGCTGCAGCAGCTGGTGCAGGACGCCTGGCAAAACGCCGCGTTTGAAGGCATCAGTATGGATTGTCTTGGGCTCGCATCGGTGCAGGCGACCCAAAGCGGCCTGATTGACCTTAACGGCGAGAAAATACCGGCATTACGCGGGAATCGACTCAGTGACGGCGAGCCGCTTACCGTCTATCCCGGCGAAGTCCCCGCGCGGCTGCCGGGTCAGGCCTTCTGGCAGAGTCAGGGCTTCCAGTTTGAAGCCTTCCGCCCTCAGACCATGAGCGTCGATCGGCCGTTACCGCACATCCGTCTGGATGCGGCGCTGGAGTTTTTGATTGGAGATAAACTGCGATGACGGAACCCTTAAAACCGCGCATAGACTTTACCGGAACGCTTGAGCCCGAGCGTCAGGACGCCTTTAAAACGGCGCAGACGTTCAGCGGCGCGCAGGCGCAGAACTTCGCCCCGGCGCTGCCGGACGATCCCACCGTCGAAGACGGTCCGGCGGAGGCGGTCGTGGAAGCCGCTCTACGTCCTAAACGCAGCCTGTGGCGCAAGATGGTCACCGCTGGTCTGGCGCTGTTTGGCGTCAGCGTGGTCGGGCAGGGCGTGCAGTGGGCGATGAACGCCTGGCAAACCCAGGACTGGGTTGCGCTGGGAGGATGTGCCGCGGGCGCGCTCATCGTGGGGGCGGGCGTCGGGTCGGTTGCCACCGAGTGGCGCCGCCTCTGGCGTTTGCGACAGCGTGCGCACGAGCGCGATGAAGCGCGGGATCTCCTCCACAGCCACGGCACTGGCAAAGGCCGCGCCTTCTGTGAAAAACTGGCCAGCCAGGCCGGTATCGATCAGTCGCATCCGGCGCTCCAGCGCTGGTACGCCGCCATCCATGAAACCCAGAACGACCGGGAGGTGGTCACGCTCTATTCCCATATGGTTCAGCCGGTGCTGGATGCCCAGGCGCGGCGTGAGATTAGCCGCTCGGCGGCGGAATCCACGCTGATGATTGCCGTCAGCCCGCTGGCGCTGGTGGATATGGCCTTTATCGCCTGGCGTAACCTGCGCCTCATCAACCGTATCGCGAACCTTTACGGCATAGAGCTGGGTTACTACAGCCGGCTCAGGCTGTTCAAACTGGTCCTGCTCAATATCGCCTTTGCGGGCGCGAGCGACCTGGTGCGCGAAGTGGGAATGGACTGGATGTCGCAGGATCTGGCGGCGCGTCTTTCAGCCCGTGCAGCCCAGGGCATTGGCGCGGGCTTGCTGACGGCGCGTTTGGGTATCAAAGCGATGGAGGTGTGCCGTCCGCTGCCGTGGATTGATGGCGATAAGCCGCGGCTGGGGGATTTCAGGCGTGAATTGATCGGTCAGCTGAAAGAGACGCTCAATAAAAAACCGTCTCCTTGAGGCATTGTTCACTAATCGTGCTGGCTGTCAATATTTGTTGACAGCCATCTTCCGGTTCACCGAGTTCTGACATATCATTTTAACGTTATTGGCTTAAAACGGTGAATTTCCCATGCGTCTTGAAGTCTTCTGTGAAGACCGTCTCGGTCTTACCCGCGAATTACTCGATCTTCTTGTTTTACGTAGCATTGATTTACGTGGCATTGAGATCGATCCTGTCGGGCGAATTTACCTCAATTTTGCCGAAATTGAATTTAACACCTTCAGCAGCCTGATGGCGGAAATCCGCCGTATCGCTGGCGTTACGGATGTACGCACCATCCCCTGGATGCCCTCCGAACGTGAGCACCTCGCCCTGAGCGCGCTGCTTGAAGCGATGCCCGAACCGTTCCTCTCTTTGGATCTGAAAAGTAAAGTCGAGCGCGTTAACCACGCGAGCTGCCAGCTTTTCGCGCAGAACCAGGAGAAGCTCAGCAGCCACCACGCCGCGCAGCTGATTCCCGGTTTTAACTTCCAGCGCTGGCTGGACAGCAACCCGCAGAATACGCACAGCGAGCATGTGGTGATTAACGGGCAGAATTTCCTGATGGAGATCACACCGGTCTATCTGAAAGGAGAAGGAAATAGTCGCGTATTGACCGGGGCGGTGATCATGCTGCGCTCGACTCTACGCATGGGGCGCCAGCTGCAAAACCTCTCCAGCCAGGACGTTGGCGCATTCAGCCAGATTATTGCCGTCAGCCCGAAAATGCGCCACGTGGTTGACCAGGCGCGCAAGCTTGCCAGCCTTACCGCGCCGCTGCTGATTACCGGCGATACCGGTACCGGGAAAGATCTGCTGGCGCACGCCGTGCACCTGGCAAGCCCGCGTGCGGCAAAACCGTATCTGGCGCTTAACTGCGCTTCAATTCCAGAAGATGCCGTCGAAAGCGAGCTGTTTGGACACGCGCCGGAAGGCAAGAAAGGGTTCTTCGAGCAGGCCAACGGCGGCTCCGTGCTGCTGGACGAGATCGGCGAAATGTCGCCGCGTATGCAGGCTAAACTGCTGCGTTTCCTGAACGACGGCACCTTCCGCCGCGTCGGTGAGGATCACGAAGTGCATGTGGACGTGCGCGTCATTTGCGCCACCCAGAAGAACCTGGTGGAACTGGTGCAAAAGGGGATTTTCCGCGAAGATCTCTACTACCGTCTCAACGTCCTGACGCTGAACATTCCACCGCTGCGCGATTGTCCGCAGGACATCATGCCGCTAACGGAGCTGTTTGTGGCCCGCTTTGCCGACGAGCAGGGCGTTCCACGTCCGAAACTGTCTGCAGATCTCGGCACGGTGTTAATGCGCTACGGCTGGCCGGGCAACATTCGTCAGCTTAAAAACGCCGTTTATCGCGCGCTGACCCAGCTGGAAGGGTATGAACTGCGCCCTCAGGACATTCTGTTGCCGGATTACGACGCCGGGACGGTATCGGTAGGCGAAGAAGCGATGGAAGGCTCGCTGGATGATATCACCAGCCGCTTCGAGCGTTCTGTGCTGACGCAGCTGTACCGCAGCTACCCCAGCACCCGCAAGTTGGCAAAACGGCTTGGCGTCTCGCATACCGCGATTGCGAATAAGCTACGTGAGTATGGATTGAATCATAAGAAAGGTGACGAATAACAAAAAGCCTCTGTAAAGAGGCTTTTTTAATGCTTATTCCTTCGCCAGCGGCGTGGTCACGAGCTCTGTTTTTGTCTCGCCCTGAATCGACGCAATCTTGCTTTCGACGTCCTTCACCTGCTGCGCGCTGTGTAGCAGGGTATAGGTCAGGTCAAACTGAGCGCTGGCACCTGGTTGCAGCTGCTTAACCCGCTTCTGCTCGCGTTCAATGGTGACGGGGTAGGCGTAGCTGGTGCCTGGCTCAATCCCCGTGACATAGCCCTGTTTTGGCGTATCGGTATTTTTCCACAGGGTCAGCACGGGCAGCTGGCGGGTATCAAACTGAATTGACGCGCCTTTGTCACCGGCTTTATTCACCACCGCCGCGAGGGTTTCATGATTGCTGTCCGCAAGCGGTTTGATGTTAAAGACCATCTCATCAAAGTCTTTTGTCGGCCCGGCGTAGGTTTGCCAGTCGTTAACGCCCGCTTTCGCGTAATCATTGAACGGGCTCACGCTTGCCGCCGGGGCAAGGAAGCGCGCGCCTTCTTCGAGGACAGGCGCCCCGAAGTTGCTGTGGTAGATGATCTGATAGTCATGAGGGTAATCGGCATGGTTCGTCAGAACGTCATGCAGGCTGAACTGGTTGGTTCCTGGAACGTAACGCAGTTCGGTCATGGTTTGCAGATCCGCTTTTTTAAAGGTGCTTTCTTTGATGAGACCGCGAATACGAATTTCATGCGGGGCAGCATCCGCAATTTCTACTTCGACCTGGGATGCCGGTGTATTCCCCGCCTTGCCATGCAGGGTGTAAATCTGGCCGTCAGCGGTGACCGGGTGCCCCGTCCATTCGTAGCCACAGCGGACCATCATCTCGTTGAAACCTTCCAGCCAGCCAAGTCCGTTTCGGCTTTCCAGATTGATATACGCCGGGTTAACGACCTCTTTAACGGGGGAGTTCCAGCCCAGCCTGGTGCCAAAGCCCTCTACATGCAGAAGGTTCATCCCGCGCGTCGGGCTTAAGGTGATGGTCAGGCCGTTTTTACTGCTAATAACGATCACTTTACTGCCTTCCTGCTTGCCGCCGTGCAACACTTTTTGCTCAATGCTGAACGTTCGATCGTTAATTTTCAGCTCATCGCTGGAAATCTTCCAGTTTCCTTTTTCCACGCTGCTTTCAGCGCTTGTCAGCACCCAGGTTTTTGCTGCGGCATGGCCCGAAACCAGTACCGAAAGGAGCGTTAAAGCCAGTTTTATTTTCATATTTATCCCTTTTTGCTGAAACGATTATTTAACTTCGTAAGCAAATCTAATGTTTTGGCGATAAGGGAAATGTGATGCGCCTCACTGAGGGTAAATTCAGGGTTGTTTAACGATCAATTTGCGGGTCTGATCGCCATTTTGCTGAATTCCTGAAACTTATTTGCGTTAATTTTGTGACGCAAGCTCATTATTGCTTTAACGATTCAGCGAGTAATTAATAAAAAACCCCGCCATAGCGAGGTTTTGAAAAAGCGGTATAGAATGCTAAGTAATGATTATGCTTTCAGCTTTTCCAGCGCGGCGGTGTAATCCGGCTCGGTAGTGATTTCATTAACCAGTTCGCTGAAGACGACAGTGTCGTTTTCATCAAGAACCAGTACCGCGCGTGCTGCCAGGCCTTTCAGAGGGCCTTCGGCGATGCTGACGCCGTAGTTTTCGAGGAAATCCGGGCTGCGCAGGGTGGAGAGGGTGATAACGTTGCTCAGGCCTTCAGCGCCGCAGAAGCGAGACTGGGCGAACGGCAGGTCAGCAGAAATGCACAGTACAACGGTGTTGTCCATTTCAGTTGCCAGCTGGTTGAACTTACGCACGGATGCGGCGCAAACACCGGTATCAATGCTCGGGAAAATGTTCAGCACTTTGCGTTTGCCCGCAAACTGAGCCAGTGTGACGTCAGACAGATCTTTAGCCACCAGAGTAAAAGCCTGCGCTTTGCTGCCAGCCTGCGGAATGGAACCTGCAACAGCAACCGGGTTGCCCTGGAAATGAACGAGTTGTGACATAGATATCTTCCTGTTTACATATAGTTAACGTCGGGGCTAGTGTATGCCATCCGCGGATAACACGGCAAACCAAATTTTTTCGCCTTTCCGGGCTGCAAGGAGTCAGTGATGAGAAGCGTTAAGGTCTATGAAGAAGCCTGGCCATTGCATACCCCGTTTGTGATCTCCCGCGGCAGCCGAAGCGAAGCCAGCGTGGTGGTCGTTGAAATCGAAGAGGACGGTTTTAAAGGCGTAGGGGAGTGTACGCCTTACCCGCGCTATGGTGAAAGCCTCGCGTCAGTGATGGCGCATATCATGACGCTGGTGCCAGACCTGCAAACCGGACTCACGCGCGAGGCATTACAGCATCGTTTGCCCGCCGGGGCCGCACGTAACGCCATTGATAGTGCGCTCTGGAGTCTCGAGGCGGCGAAACAGCAGCAACCCCTGACAGCATTGCTGGGCGTGGCGCTGCCGGAATCGGTCGCTACCGCGCAAACGGTAGTGATTGGCGAGCCGGAACAGATGGCCGCCAGCGCCAAAGCGCTTTATGACGCCGGGGCCCGGCTGCTGAAGGTGAAGCTCGACGATCGACTGATTAGCGAGCGGATGGTCGCCATTCGCGCGGCGGTACCCTCAGCCACGCTGATTGTTGATGCCAATGAATCATGGCATCCAGAAGGGCTGGCCGCCCGCTGTCAGCTGCTGGCCGACCTGGGGGTGGCCATGCTGGAGCAGCCTCTGCCAGCAAAAGATGACGCGGCGCTGAAGAACTTTATCCATCCGTTGCCCGTTTGTGCGGATGAAAGCTGTCATACCCGCGCGAGCTTGAGCGAGCTGCAGGGCCGCTACGAGATGATTAATATTAAGCTCGACAAGACCGGCGGGCTGACAGAGGCGCTGGCCCTGGCGGCAGAAGCCCGGGCGCAAGGTTTTTCACTGATGCTGGGTTGTATGCTCTGTACGTCCCGGGCAATCGGCGCGGCGCTACCGCTGGTCAATCAGGTCCGTTTCGCCGATCTGGACGGCCCGACGTGGCTGGCGGTTGACGTCTCTCCCGCGCTCCATTTTACCAGCGGCGTGCTTCATCTCTGAGGCTGCCAGCGTAAAAGATCCACCATGGCTTTTAAGTATTTTTCGCTGGACTCGTCGGAGGAGATCGGCGGGAATTCAGCGGTTATGCAGGGCAGGCTCAAATCGGCGCACCAGCTACCGAACGAGCCCGGCGTTTCATAGCCCACGCTGGTCACGAGCGGCAGGGCGAAAGCGTCTGCCAGCCACGCGCCAAGCTCGGAGTGACGCGGATCTTCAATACAGGCCAGCGGATCGTGGAAGGAGACCACCCACGCGGGATGGATCTTATGGATTAGCTGGCACAGCGCCTGGGTTTCCGGCTCTGAGCCTGGCTTATCTCCCGTTAGCAGAACCACATCACGCTCCTCGGCGGAGCTGTTCCAGCGATACACCGTTTCCCCGGCGCGCCAGTTTGCTGATGGAAAATTACGGTTTAAGTCAACGCCTCGCGCATTGGCGCGAAGACCCAGCTGGCAGCCGTCCGGGTTAACCGCCAGAATCACGTGATGACGTCGCAATGACGGCGTCAGCGTCCGCAACGCGCAGGAAAGTGTCACGATGGAGGAGTTTTCATCCCCGTGCGTGCCGGCAAGAATCAAGCCGCTTTCGCGGTCTGCGTCGGGGGCGGGGAACCAGATCAGCGATGCGCCTAAAAAGGAGCGGCCATATTGCTCAGCGCCCGGCGGAAAGGCGCCGCGTTCCGCTCTCGGTCGGGTGGTTGCCATACGAAATCCTGTTAAAGAAGTCACTACTGGCAGTGTTGTGCAAAACCCGCTGTTAATCAAATAGTTTCCGTAATGGCTAAGAATTGCCTTAAATCACTATTCAGGCGTAAGTTATTTGCATTTCTCTTTGTCGAAACAAATAATTACGCATCTGCTTAATACCTGAATTCATCAAAGGGGATCTTATGAAGCATCCTGTTTCGCGTCTTTTTGCCGCACTGTGCCTGTGCGGGCTCTCTTCACTTTCTTTCGCAGCTGACGTGCCGCAGGGCACTGCGCTGGCGCAAAAACAGGAGCTGGTCAGGCATATTAAAGACGAGCCGGCTTCGCTGGACCCGGCGAAAGCCGTGGGGTTGCCAGAGATTCAGGTGATTCGCGATCTCTTTGAAGGCCTGGTTAATCAGAATGAGAAAGGGGAGCTGACGCCGGGCGTGGCGACACGCTGGCAGAGCAACGATAACCGCGTCTGGATGTTTACCTTACGCGATGACGCGAAATGGTCCGACGGCTCCCCTGTCACCGCCCAGGATTTTGTCTACAGCTGGCAGCGTCTGGTTGACCCGAAAACCACCTCTCCGTTTGCCTGGTTTGCCGCGCTGGCGGGAATTAATAACGCGCAGGCCATTATTGACGGCAAAGCCGCGCCCGATACGCTGGGTGTGACGGCGGTGGACGCCAGAACGTTACGCGTTCAGCTGGACAAACCGCTGCCGTGGTTCAGCAACCTGACGGCGAACTTTGCTTTTTATCCAGTACAAAAAGCTAACGTCGAAAGCGGTAAAGAGTGGACGCGACCGGGCGCGCTGGTGGGGAACGGGGCTTACGTTCTGAAGGACCGCGTGGTGAATGAAAAACTGGTTGTGGTGCCCAATACGCACTACTGGGACAATGCCAAAACGGTACTGCAGAAGGTGACCTTCGTGCCGATTAATCAGGAATCGTCGGCGACCAAACGCTACCTGGCAGGGGATATTGATATTACCGAATCGTTCCCAAAAAACATGTATCAGAAGCTCATGAAGGACATTCCGGGGCAGGTTTATACGCCGCCTCAGTTGGGAACGTATTACTATGCCTTTAACACCCAAAAAGGCCCGACGGCGGATGCACGGGTTCGTCTGGCGCTGAGTATGAGCATCGACCGTCGTATCATGGCAAAAAAGGTGTTAGGGACGGGGGAGAAGCCCGCCTGGCACTTCACCCCAGACGTGACGGCAGGGTTCACTCCGGACGCCTCGCCGTTTGAGCAGATGTCGCAGCAGGAGCTGAACGCCCAGGCCAAAACCTTGCTGCAGGCTGCAGGATACGGTCCTCAGCGTCCGCTAAAGCTGAACCTGCTGTATAACACTTCGGAAAACCACCAGAAAATCGCGATTGCGGTGGCCTCCATGTGGAAGAAAAATCTCGGTGTGGATGTCAAACTGCAAAACCAGGAGTGGAAAACCTACATTGATAGCCGTAACACCGGCAACTTTGATGTGATCCGCGCCTCATGGGTGGGCGATTACAACGAACCATCAACGTTCCTGTCATTGTTGACCTCCACTCACAGCGGCAATATCTCCCGCTTTAATGACCCTGGCTACGATAAGATCGTCCAGCAGGCGACGCTGGAAACCACCGCGAAGGCGCGCAATGCGGACTACAACATGGCGGAGAAAATCCTTATGGAGAAGGCGCCCATCGCGCCAATTTATCAGTACACTAACGGTCGCCTGATTAAGCCCTGGGTGAAGGGCTACCCCATCAATAACCCGGAAGACGTGGCATATAGCCGGACGATATATATTGAAAAGCACTAATCGGTACTGGCTTGCTGTTAACGCAAGGTAACCACGGCTAAATCCAGAGCTGGCGCGGCTGACAGCGCCAGTTTTCATTGGCGTCCTGAAAAGAGATTTCCTCAAATGACGGTTTTTAGCCATGACGCTATATCCTGGGTCGGCAGGTTATTCTGTACATTCCAGGTATCTTTCATCGGCCACCATACACCGTCTCCCCTGGCGAAGGCCGTGCGATAGCCTGTCATCGTATCATCCGGTTTCAAACGCAGCTCACCCAGTAACGCAGAGAGGGGTAATACGTCTTTAGTGAACGTTTGGCCGGTCACACGTTCAACGGTTTCTGCCAGTTTTCCGTATGAGGTTGTTTCACCTGCGACAAATATCACTTCATTTACGATCCGCGGCTGATGCAAATAAATTTCGGTGGTGAGTCGGCCAATATCCGCAGGTGATGTCACGGTGACCTGTGTGTCCCATCCTCCGAGCGCTTTAATGGTTTTTTCGGATAAATTCACCACATCAAATGCCGGTTCGAAGAGAAAACTGGTAAACATGCCGGTTGAAACAATCACCCATTCCGTCGCGTTCTGTTCCCGCAAAAGCGTCCTGACATCATACTGCTCGTCCCAGACGGGCTGACCGCTCCCTTTGCCTACCACATCGTAATTCACGCCAAACTGCCAGGGAAAATAGCGTTTAACGCCAGCCTCCAGTACCGCGCGAGTAATCTTTATCTGTGTTCCCGCGCCAGCGACAAACCCCATGCAGTTGATAACAGTATCAAAATCCGCGAAGTGGTTTTTTAACGCGTCAATCGTGCTGGCAGCGACATCGACAGAGATAAATTTGGCCCCTGCATCAGCCAGTTTTTGATGCGTTTCGGACAGAAGCTTACCCCGGCTGTCCCTGGAGCCGGGCGATACGATAACGTAGACAGCGCCGTCGCGCTGCGTGAGTGCCGGAACCAGATACTCCAGCACGGCAGCGCCCAATTGTCCTGCACCAAGCACTAATACTTTTTCGCCTGTCGTGATATCACGTTCTTTCATACTGAGCCTCTCTTTGTTTAATCGTTTGATTACTTCAACTTGAGCAAGGTTATGTCAGATGGCTGCATTCGATAAGACGACAAGCATAAGTTAGACTGTTCGTAAAAATGGGATAATCGATCTTTTCAGGCGCGGTGGGAATATGGATAAACTGGAATCAATGCGGGTATATGTTTGTGTGGTCGAAACCCATAGCTTCGCCAGGGCGGCAGAAGTGCTGGGGCTACCGCGTTCAACCGTATCGCGGGTCGTTAAGGAGCTGGAGACATACCTGGGCATTCAGCTTTTACAGCGCACCACCCGGAAACTCAGCGTGACCGCAGAAGGCCGACGTTACTATGACGAGAGCAAACGGCTGCTGACGGATATTGCGACAATGGAGTCTTCCTTTCCCGGCAGATCCGCGCAGCCAAGAGGCCGTTTTAAAGTCGGGATGCCGCAGTCTCTCGCCCGACATTGCATTCTTCCCAGTCTCCCTGAATTTCTCCGCCAGTATCCCGAGCTGGAGCTGATACTCTGTTCCAGCGATAACGTGGAGGACATTATTCAGGAAGGGTATGATTGCGTGATCCGCACCGGGAGGATAGAAGATTCAACGACGCTGGTCGCGCGCCCTCTGGCGAACTTCAGATGGGTTGTTTTGGCTTCTCCGGGCTATATAGCCGCCTGTGGTAAGCCGGAAAATCTCGACCAACTGGAAAAGCATTACGCAGTCGGCTACCTGAACCACCGCACCGGGCGTACCATTGACTGGTTTTTTACCCGTGATGACGGCGATTGTGCAATCCGCATGAAAGAGACGCTGATCGTCGATGACACCGACGCCTATATCCAGGCCGGAATTCAAGGGCTCGGATTAATTCGCGTGGCCAGCTATCTGGCTGAACCGTATCTGAAGAGCGGGGCGTTGGTCCGCTGTATGGAGGACGTCTCTTTCGATTTACCGCTTTCGCTTGTCTATCCACAAAACCGCTATCTTCTGCCTTCGGTACGCGCCTTTTATGACTGGAGCAGAGCGGTGCTACACCAACATGGAGACTGACAGGCGAGAACCCGGGTTTTGCTTAATAGCCGGAAATAAAAAAAGCCCGTCAGAGAACGGGCGAAATAAGCAAATGATTTAGTGATTCGTTATCAACATTGTTGGAGGATAACGCCGCGTATCTTACGTGGCTGAGGGCAATGCAGATACCTGACAAATTCGGTAGGTGAAACAATAAATTAAACGTGCACTACAGTGCGTCAAAAGTGGGGTAGAGACTATTTTCCAGATATTCAACGAAAAACCAAATCTCACCGCTGAAAATAAACCATAAGCCAAATATAATAAGCAATAAAATAATTAAGGTGAGTATTATTTCTGTCTTTCCCATTGTTGCCACAACCCACCCGTCGTTAATTTACTTAAGCTGGGCATTGTAGCGGGGCTTTTCACGATACTCCAGTTTCATGCCGCAAGGACTTTATTACGCCCATCGTTTTTGGCGCGATAGAGCGCATCGTCGACACGTTTAAACAGCGCGTCAATACTCTCTTCCGGGTCATGCCGAGCCACGCCAATACTGACGGTAAAGCGCGGTAAGCCTGGGAGGGTAATATGGGCGACCGCCGCACGGACGGATTCGGCAATCTTCAGCGCCGTTTCGAGAGACGTACGCGGCAACAGGATGACAAACTCTTCACCGCCCCAGCGGAACACCAGGTCATCTTGTCTGCTGCAGGCTTCCAGCGTTCGGGAGAGGGCGATGAGCACCTCATCACCCTTCAGATGACCAAAGAGGTCATTGATGTTTTTAAAATGATCGGTATCCACCAGCAGCAGGCTAAATTGCTGCTGGGCGGAGAGGTGGCTCAGGTTAGTTTGGTCGATAACGTTATAAAACTGACGTCGGTTGAGTAACCCCGTCATCGAGTCACGTAATGCAGCATTTTCCAGCTCCTGCTCAAGCCTCTTTTGCTCAGTAATATCATGGATTATGCACAGCATCAGTTTGTCGCCGTAGATCTCAATGGGCCCCGCGTAGGTCTGGACGTGGCGGGTGGTGCCATCGGCAAGGCGGTGAATAAAATTAAGCGGCTTATGTCCGCCGGGCAGTGCGGCGATCTCCGTCATGATGGGCATGACGCCTCTGCCAAGCGTGTTAATTTCCCAGGTGTGCTTCCGGCACATCTCATCATGTGAATAACCGTAAAAGCTGAGCGCGGCCAGGTTTGCATCGACAATTTGCCCGTCACGGGCAGGATCGATTAGCAACATTGGTGCGCTGTTGGTCAGGAAAAAGCGGGCGTAAAACCCCTGTTTTTTGCGTTGATAGGTTGCGGAACGGCTGGCTTTCAGGCCTGAGGGGGCGTGCGAAGAGATCCCTTCGAAAACGATAACATCACCATCCGGCGTGACGTGGGTGAGGGAGAGGCGACAGCTTATCGGTACGTCCTGCCCGCCCCGGCTAACTGTCCAGATCTCGACAATATCGTGATCGTTCTTCAGTTCAGGGACATACATTGACAGTACGGTTTGCGCACTTGCAGAACAGGACCCTTTACGCAGGTCATTCAGCGTTTTATTACCCGTTAGCTGTATTGCGGCCACATTTGCAAAAATAATCTGTTCCGAAACAGGAGAAATGAGCCACACGGGCGTTTTAATTGCATTAAGCGCATCAAAACTATTTTGCGACATAGTATTTTCCTGTTCATCGGCACGATACGCCTGGCAATCATGGCAGAACTGACCCGCATGTATACTCCCTTGAAACATACTCTACTCAATCCCGTCAGGCATGATTTTTTTGTGAAATAAATTCGGGGTCCGTTTGAATTTTACTTATGGGTATAATTTGTTTGTCTGAGTTTTTTTGTAGCAGCAGCCACGGAACCTGTTCAGCGGGCAAGGGGCGGGAGAAAAGGTAGCCCTGGAGATAGTCACAGCCGAGGCTGGTCAGTATTGCCTGCTGTTCGTCCGTTTCAATCCCCTCGGCAACGACAGTCATCTCCATGGTGCGGGCAATATTAATAATGGTTTCCACCAGCTTGCGGCTTTTTTCATTTCCCAGCATAGAGGACACAAAGCTCTTGTCGATTTTAAGCTCTTTTGCCGGAAGAACGCTCAGCATCAGCAGGTTGGAATAGCCCGTGCCAAAATCATCAATAGAGACGGTGATCCCCGCATGGTTAAAGGCGTTGAGCAGCTCGATGCTGCGGTCGAGATTTTTTAGCGCGGTACTCTCCGTGACCTCCAGGATCAGCCTTGAGGGCGACAGATTATATTTATCCAGCATGGACGACACGATGTGAAAGATATCCGGCTGTTCGAACTGAATGGGGGATAAATTGAGCGATAACGTCCACTGGCTGAAACCTTGTTCAGTCCAGAAATGAAGCTGCCGACACGCGGCTTCAATAGCCCAGTTGCCAACCGGAATAATCAAACCCGTTTGTTCCAGAGTGGGTAAAAACAGACCTGGCAGCAAAACGCCTTGCTCCGGATGCCGCCAGCGCAGAAGAGCCTCAAAACCGTGGATCGTCTTATCTTTAGCATGCCAGGTTGGCTGATACCACAGTTCAAACCGATCGCTTTCCAGCGCTTGATAAAGTTCCTGCAGAAAACCCGGCTGCGCCGGAACCGCCGTTGACATCTCAGGGCGGTAAAACGCCCAGCCGTTACGACCTTCTTGCTTAACGTGGTGTAAGGCGGCATCCGCCTTAAACTTCAGTTCATGCAGCGTTTCGCCATCCTGAGGATAAAGGCTTACACCCGCGCTGAGGGTGGTACTCAGCATATGTCCGCAAAGGGATAGCGGACGGCGCATATCCGCGAGCAGCGTCGTGAGCAGGGTATTGAGCTTTTCTTCGTCGTATTCGGGAACCAGCAGGATAAAGGCATCCCCACCCAGCCTGGCCAGCGTCATCTCTCGGGTAAGTAGGGAGGTGATGCGCTGGGCAATGGTAATTAATAACTCATCACCGACGCTGTGACCCCAGGTATCATTCACGCGTCTGAAGCGATCGACATTCAGAAAAACCACGGCAAATTGTTTGTTACTCAACAAGGCGCTGTGCAGACAATCCTGCATTCGGATATCCATCTGCTGGCGGTTTGCGAGGCCGGTGAGAGCGTCAAAGCGAACCTGTAGCTCAAGCTGACGGTTGAGTTGGCGCAAATTATCCGTCAGCCGGCTGGTCCGCCAGTGCGAATCGATAAGCGAAATAATTAACATCATGCCGAGCAGGGAGAGCGTGGTGACGGAAACCCAGATGGATAACCCCAGCTCGCTGACCCCGCCGGGGAGCGTATGCGCCATCTCATGGAAATGCGCGGCGCTCATGCCCGTATAGTGCATCGCGCAAATGGCGGCGCCCATGACTAACGCGGCGAGAATGCGAGTCACAAAGACCCCTTTGTGCTTATCTCTAAGGCGAAAAGCCAGCCACAGCGCCACGCCGGAGGCGACCACGGCAATCATCACGGACACACCCACAATGCGCCGATCCCAGAGGATGCTTCCTTCCAGCACCAACGCGGCCATGCCGATATAGTGCATAGCGACCACGCCAGCGCTGAGGATAACCGTGGCGAAGAACAGCCGAAAGGGAGAGAGGTGTTTGCCCGTAACGGCAATATTTATTGCTATCGTGGAGGCAACGATCGCCACGCCGAGAGACGCAAGGGTTAGCCATAGGTCATAGCTCATCATCATCGGCATTTGCATCGACAGCATACCGATGAAGTGCATTGACCAGATCCCGATGCCCAGCGTGATCCCGCCAGCAATGCGCCAGAACAGAGCCGCTTTACGGCTGGAAAGGGGAATTTTCCCGGCGCTGTCCAGGGCCACAAAGGAGGCGATAAACGCCACCAGATAAGAGACAGCGATCAACACAGGGTCCCACGATATATTGAGCATTATGCAATCCCACGCCTGAGAGGGTTACCGATTTTGCCGGCCGGCACGTCTTTATCTGGCAACGAACATGCGCATTCAAACCATATTAGTTATTTATCGTGGAAAAGAGCCACTTATATAAAAGGTCAAACTTACCCGAAATATAAAATATATTCTTTATGTTAATGCATTAAGTACGGCTAAACATAGTCGATAGATTGTAGCAAAGCGTCTTAAATATGTGTGCATATGGACCGTTGTACCGCAGATAATGGTATCGCTTCAGGAGGCTTTGGACCAGCAATACAGCATATGGGGTATGACATTTCTACTAAAACCTCTTTTTTATCTGACTTAAGTTAAATACAGGGTGGGTAACGGCGAAACGAGAAACCAGCGTATTATGTGAGGACAAACGCAAAAGTGAATGCTATAAATCTAAATGCCGACCAAAATATAAGTTGTGGGTAAAATCATGCTAAGAAATATTAGTGTCAGGACCTTCATTGCCTGGTTCCTGCTGTGCCTGTTTTTAGTGAATGCAGGTATCGTTGCTCTATTTTCCAGCAATCTTCCTCTTTTCGTTTCGATTAATCTGGTCAATTTCGTTGGATTATTTTTGCTCTGGAGTTATATGACGAAGTTTCTTGTGACGCCGATCAATACTGTGAAAAAAAGTATTGAAGAAGTGACCGCAGGCAACTTAGGCGTCTCTATCCCCGAGTTTGGCAATAACTGCGCGGGGCGATTAATTCCCGGGATTAATACTCTTTCCAGCGACATCGCTACGCTGGTGCGTGAGATCAGGGCATCATCACAAAACGCCATGGCCTTGTCGGATCAGCTCTCTTCCCGCAGTGCTCAGCTCTCGGTGAAAACAGAGCAACAGTCTGCATCTCTGGTACAAACTGCGGCAAGTATGGAGCAGATGGCGGCAAGTACCCGAAACAATGCCGATAATACCCGGCTGGCGAGCGAGCAGGCGAATGCCGCGACGCTGCAGGCGCGCAAGGGCGGAGATCTAATGGAACAGGTTGCCAGCAATATGCAATCCATTACCGAGTGCGCGCAGCAGATGACGGAAATTATCTCGCTGATCGACGGGATTGCATTCCAGACGAATATTCTGGCGCTTAACGCGGCCGTCGAGGCCGCGCGGGCGGGCGATCACGGGAAAGGGTTCTCCGTGGTCGCAGAGGAAGTCCGAAACCTGGCCCACCGCAGCGCCGAGGCGGCGAAAAACATCAAAACGCTGATTGACGTTACCAGCAGTAATGTCACCCAGGGTGCCAGCGTTGTGTCGGAAGCGGAGAAGAATATGCGTGACATCGTGACCGGCTCCGGCAACGTCAGCCGGTTAATGGACGAAATTTCTACCTCAACCGCAGAGCAGGAGAAGGGCATTTCCCAGATCACGCTGGCGCTGTCCGAACTGGAGCGGGTCACGCAAAGCAACGTGGCGATGGCGGAGGAGCTCAACGGTTCCTCTGATGTGCTGCGTAACCAGGTGATCGAAATGCAGACGCGGACCCGAAATTTCAGGCTGGACCAGGGGCACCCCCCGTCATCAGTAGCTAGCCCTGTCTCGTTTCATCCGCGCCCCGAGCACTCTCATTGACAGCTTCCCGAAGCCTGGCATGCCAGGCTTTTTTATTCTCAAAATATAGCGTGCTCAATTCCTGAGCGATTTCAGCGCGATGCGAAACATAGTTGTTGCTTAACCCCTGATGGAAGCTAGACTGACATCGAAAGAGCCAAACAGGGGAGGCGCTGTGGAGAGCATTAAAGGATCCGAACTTAACGTTCCTGACGCAGTTTTTGCGTGGGTGCTGGACGGTCGCGGCGGTGCCCGACCGCTGGAAGATAATGATGTCATTGATAAAGAGCATCCCTGCTGGCTACATCTGAACTATACCCACCCGGACAGCGCTGACTGGCTGGCCTCGACTCCCCTGCTGCCTAACAACGTACGTGATGCGCTTGCGGGGGAAAGCCTGCGGCCTCGCGTAAGCAGGATGGGTGACGGGACGCTTATCACCCTGCGCTGTATAAACGGCAGCACGGATGAACGTCCCGATCAGCTGGTTGCGATGCGCGTCTATATGGACGATGGGCTAATTGTTTCCACACGTCAGCGTAAGGTTTTGGCGCTGGATGACATTGTGAACGACCTCAAAGAGGGGACCGGACCGGTTGACTGCGGCAGCTGGCTGGTGGACGTCTGTGACGCCCTGACCGATCATGCGAGCGAATTTATTGAAGAGCTGCACGATAAAATCATCGACCTGGAAGATAATCTGCTCGATCAGCAGATCCCGCCGCGCGGCTTTCTGGCGCTATTGCGCAAGCAGCTGATCGTGATGCGTCGGTATATGACGCCACAACGGGATGTGTATGCCCGTCTGGCCAGTGAAAGACTCAACTGGATGAATGACGATCAGCGCCGCCGGATGCAGGACATTGCTGACAGGCTGGGCCGCGGGCTGGATGAGATTGATTCCTGTATCGCCCGAACGGCGGTGATGGCGGATGAAATCGCACAGGTGATGCAGGAGTCGCTGGCGAGAAGAACCTACACGATGTCCCTGATGGCGATGGTCTTTTTACCCAGCACATTTCTGACAGGGCTTTTTGGCGTCAATCTGGGCGGTATACCCGGCGGCGAATATCGGTACGGCTTCACCGCGTTTTGCGTCATGTTAGTTGTTTTGATTGGTGGTGTTGCATGGTGGTTGCATCGTAGTAAATGGCTGTAAATTTACGATTTTTTCACCTTTTTCGAGGATTAAAACGCTCTTTTAATTGAGCGAAGTCAATAAACATCACCCCCGTAAGGTGCAATATTACTCCCGCAGGTGAATGCAACGTCAAGCGATGGGCGTTGCGCTCCATATTGTCTTACTTCCTTTTTTGAATTACTGCATAGCACAATTGATTCGTACGACGCCGACTTTATAGTCGGCTTTTTTTTGCCTCCTGTTACTCAGCGTCTACCCTAAAAGGGACGACAGCAAATCCTGGAGGGAAAGATGAGCATTTTACTCGCTCTGCTACAGCAACACGCGCGTCAGTCCGATCCTGTCCCCACCGATCCCGTGCCGATGCCCGATCCCATTCCGCGTCCGCAGCCGATGCCAGACCCGCCGCCGGACGAAGAACCGATTAAATTGTCGCATCGAACCCCGAGATCTGCGAGGATACGCGCCATCTGACCGTAAAGATGACCACGAGAGATTATTGTGACCGCTTTTTCTACCCTGAATGTTCTGCCTGCCGCCCAACTCGACAACCTCAACGAGTTGGGATACCTCACGATGACGCCTGTTCAGGCGGCCGCGCTGCCCGCTATCCTTGAAGGCCGGGACGTGCGTGTGCAGGCGAAAACGGGCAGTGGGAAAACGGCCGCTTTCGGTCTTGGTCTGCTGCAGCATATTGACGCGTCGCTGTTTCAGACCCAGTCACTGGTCCTGTGCCCGACCCGCGAGCTGGCAGACCAGGTCGCGGGTGAACTGCGTCGCCTGGCGCGCTTCCTGCCCAATACCAAGATCTTAACCCTCTGCGGTGGGCAGCCGTTTGGCGCACAGCGCGATTCGCTCCAGCACGCGCCGCACATTATTGTCGCGACGCCCGGCCGCCTGCTTGATCACCTGCAAAAAGGCACCGTTTCGCTCGATGCCTTAAGCACGCTGGTGATGGACGAGGCGGACAGGATGCTGGATATGGGCTTCAGCGATGCCATTGATGAAGTGATCCGCTTCGCGCCGGCCAATCGTCAGACGCTGCTGTTCTCTGCGACATGGCCTGAAGCCATCGCCGCGATCAGCGGTCGCGTGCAGAATAATCCGCTCACCATTGAGATCGACAGCGTCGATGCTCTGCCGGCCATCGAACAGCAGTTCTTTGAAACCTCGCAGCAGGGAAAAATCCCGCTCCTGCAGAAACTGCTGAGCCAGCACCAGCCTGCGTCATGCGTAGTGTTCTGTAATACCAAAAAAGACTGCCAGGCGGTTTGTGATGCCCTGAATGCGGCGGGGCAGAGCGCACTGTCTCTGCATGGTGATCTGGAACAGCGCGATCGCGATCGGACGCTGGTGCGTTTCGCCAACGGCAGCGCCCGCGTGCTGGTCGCGACCGACGTCGCCGCCCGCGGTCTGGACATCAAATCCCTTGAACTGGTGGTGAACTATGAGCTGGCCTGGGACCCGGAAGTGCATGTCCATCGTATTGGTCGTACCGCGCGCGCCGGAAACAGCGGCCTGGCCATCAGCTTCTGCGCACCGGAAGAGGCGCAGCGCGCCAATATTCTCTCAGAAATGTTGCAGATCAAACTGAACTGGGTGAACGCGCCGGGCAACGTCAGGCTCGTGCCGCTGGAGGCCCAAATGGCGACGCTATGCATTGATGGCGGCAAAAAGGCCAAGATGCGACCGGGGGATGTGCTGGGCGCACTGACCGGAGATGTGGGGCTGGAAGGGGCGGATATCGGGAAAATTGCGGTTCATCCGGCACACGTGTACGTGGCGGTTCGCCAGGCGGTTGCGCATAAGGCGTGGAAGCAGCTGCAAAACGGCAAGATTAAAGGCAAAACCTGCCGCGTACATCTGCTGAAATAAGGCATAAAGCGTCTCAGAAGGTCTTTCTGAGACGCCCATCGCTTATTTCACTTCAAGTACGTTCAGACGCAACTCTTCGAACTGATTGTCCTCGTCTTCCGGCTGCCAGCCCGCAGGCTGCATTGGGATCTCTTCCCGGTCAAACGCCAGATCGCCACCATTCACCACCTCCGAGCCGTGGTTGATACCTTTGAAGTCGAACAGCTCTACGTCCGCGAGGTGGGAAGGAACCACGTTCTGCATCGCGCTGAACATGGTCTCAATACGGCCCGGATAACGTTTGTCCCAGTCGCGCAGCATGTCGCCAATCACCTGACGCTGCAGGTTCGGCTGTGAGCCGCACAGATTGCATGGAATGATCGGGAACCCTTTCGCCTGAGAAAAACGCTCAATGTCTTTTTCCCGGCAGTAGGCAAGAGGACGGATCACAATATGCTTGCCGTCATCGCTCATCAGCTTAGGCGGCATGCCTTTCATCTTGCCGCCGTAGAACATGTTCAGGAACAGCGTTTGCAGAATATCGTCGCGGTGATGGCCCAGCGCAATTTTGGTCGCGCCCAGTTCCGTTGCGGTGCGATAGAGAATGCCGCGGCGCAGACGGGAGCATAGCGAGCAGGTGGTTTTCCCTTCCGGAATCTTCTCTTTCACGATGCCGTAGGTGTTTTCTTCGACGATTTTGTACTCAACGCCCAGCTGTTCAAGATATTCCGGCAGAATGTGCTCCGGGAAACCCGGCTGTTTCTGGTCAAGGTTGACCGCCACCAGGGAAAAATTAACCGGCGCGCTTTGCTGAAGATTACGCAGGATCTCCAGCATGGTGTAGCTGTCTTTACCCCCTGACAGGCAAACCATGATGCGGTCGCCTTCTTCAATCATGTTGAAGTCCGCAATGGCCTCGCCCACGTTACGGCGCAGGCGCTTTTGAAGTTTATTCAGGTTGTATTGCTCTTTCTTTGTATTTGATTGATTTTCTTGCATTTATTACTACCTTCGGAGCCAATAGGGGCATAATAGGGGCAAAAATTTTTCAGCGTGCCAGCTTATCGTTAAGCATCAGCACCTGTTCGCCATTCATTTCTTCAATCCACGCACCGTAGACTTCATAAACCATTTGCGCGTTTTCATGCCCCATCTGGCTGGCTATGAAAGACGGGTTAGCGCCGGCAGATAAAAGCCAGCAGGCAAAAGTATGCCGCGTATGGTACGGATTCCGGCGGCGAATACCAGCACGTTTTACAGCTGCGTTGAATCTCGCACCGATGCTCGATAAAGAGTAGTAGGCTTTCTGTTCTCCCTTGCGCATCCGGGGTATGAAAACGAATCGCAGATTTTGATGTTCCACTGCGCCATACTCGCGATGATTAAAGACAATTTCGGTTTTAGGCTGTAGCGCTGTCAATTTGCGCTGCGCTTTCAAGGCTTCAAGTGCCGGCTCTAAAAGGGTGATAACCCGGTTACCTGCTTCGGTTTTTGGTGGGCCGAACATGCCCAAGGCATTAAGATTGCGCTGTATATGAGCCGTACCTTTTTCCCAGTCGATATCTTCCCAGGCAAGAGCTGCGAGCTCTCCATGACGGACACCAGTATAAACTGCGAACGTCCACATATTCAGGCTTTGGCCACGCTCGGATTCCGCAAGCAAACTAAACTCCTGCTTCGTTAAAGGATCCGGTTTTACTTTCCCTTTGTGTAGTTTCTTGATTCCTTCGAAGGGCTTGCCACTGATAAAGCCAGATTTGTGTGCAAACCGAAGCAGGGAGCACAGAAGCGATATATAGTTGTTCACGGTACGCACAGTGCGTCCCTGTTTGTTGCTTCTGGGATTTGTCAGGTAAAGTGTCTCACCATTCAACAACTCCTTCCTGTATTTAAGAATGTCGCTGTGGCGTATAGTTGAAACAGGCGTATCTCCGTTAATGATGTGCATTAACGTACCCAGTTGTGAGCGCGTCTTACGCATCGTATTCGCGCTAATTTCGGTTTCTTTAATGCTCGTCCACAGTTCACACAGCTCTGAAAAGGTTTGAACTGAAACAGTGGTTACGGTTTTTTTTGCTCTGGATGATGAAGGAAAGCGCTGGTGGTAATCAAATTCTCCAAGGTTGATCTCGCTAACGATCACAGCCCGAAGATTCCCTGCTTTTTTGATGTTCGCCGGGGTGTTAATCCAACCTTTTAGAATTTCTCGGCAACGCTTTCCCCGGTACATAAACCAGATACAAATCTTATTGTTTCTGATTTCGACACCCGTAGGCAAAGCTGACATCTTACGCATCCCTTATTAACTGATTAATTCTCGGATAGTTATACCAGGTTGTGCCACGCAAGGTTTTTTCTCCAGAAGGAGATACTCGTTTAAAATGGACACCTTCCACCCAACAGCCCTGGCGATACTTCTCAATCTGTCGTTCGGTCAGGCCTGTTTTTTCTGTGAGCCTTGCGCCAACAACCCATTCTTCGTTAAAAATTACCTGCGACATGGTTCACCTCAGGTAGCAACGTCATCATGCTTGATACCGTGTTGGCACTGAACTACGTCATTAAACAGCTGGAGGCAACACAGAAAGAGCTCCAGGAGCTTAAGCAAAAATAGCGGAATCATGAAGACTTAGCTTTCAGTCGCAGCCCGTTCTGGCATTTAACGGGCTTTGTCTCCCTCAGATCTGCTTACATCTGCGCCATTATTGAAAAATTTACAAAAGAGATAATTCGAAACGAGAGATAAACTTAGAAACGAAACGGCGAAGCTTTAAGCAGTGACGATAGGGCCTGTATCTTGCGGACACTTACAAATAAAACTACTGTATATAAAAACAGTATTTGAGGTGTGTGCAATGGAATTCATCAGGCCAACAGAACTGCGAGAAATTATCGCTCTTCCGCTTTTCAGTGACTTAGTACAGTGTGGTTTCCCAAGCCCCGCAGCTGATTACGTTGAACAGCGTATCGATCTCAATGAGTTACTTGTCGCTCACCCGAGCTCTACATATTTCGTCAAAGCCGCGGGGGATTCAATGATCGAAGCCGGGATAAGCGACGGTGATCTGCTGGTGGTGGATAGTTCGCGCACGGCTGAGCACGGTGACATTGTCATCGCCGCGGTTGAAGGGGAATTCACTGTTAAGCGTTTGCAGTTGCGTCCAAATGTCCAACTCATCCCAATGAATAGCGCCTACAGTCCGATTGTTGTAGGCAGCGAAGATACGCTGGACGTTTTCGGCGTTGTTACTTTCATCGTCAAATCGGCGAGCTGAGTATGTTTGCGCTCTGCGACGTGAATTCGTTCTACGCATCATGCGAGACGGTGTTTCGTCCCGATTTGAAAGGGCGGCCAGTGGTTGTTCTTTCGAACAATGACGGCTGCGTAATCGCGCGCAGCGCCGAGGCCAAGGCGGCTGGAATTACAATGGGAGAGCCTTTCTTCAAGCAAAAGGACTTATTTCGGCGCGCTGGGGTTGTTTGCTTCAGCAGTAACTACGAGCTGTACGCAGACATGTCGAATCGAGTAATGACCACACTGGAGGAGTTGAGCCCTCGCGTAGAAATTTACAGTATCGATGAAGCATTTTGTGACCTAACAGGTGTTCGCAATTGCCGGGATCTTACTGAGTTCGGCAAAGAAATCCGCGCTACCGTTCTGAAGCGGACGCACCTGACTGTCGGGGTTGGAATTGCCCAGACAAAGACACTGGCCAAGCTGGCCAACCACGCCGCGAAGAAATGGCAGCGGCAAACGGGAGGGGTAGTTGATTTATCCAATATCGACCGCCAGCGCCGATTGCTCGCCATCGTGCCAGTAGAAGATGTATGGGGCGTAGGCAGGCGCATCAGTAAGAAGCTGAATGCCATGGGCATCAAAACAGCTCTGGACCTTTCTGAACAAAGCACGTGGATTATCCGCAAACACTTCAATGTCGTGCTGGAGCGAACCGTCCGGGAACTGCGCGGCGAGCCCTGTCTCGAGCTGGAGGAATTTGCGCCGGCAAAGCAGGAGATCGTCTGTAGCAGGTCATTCGGTGAACGCGTCACTGATTACGAACAAATGAGGCAGGCTATTTGCAGTTATGCGGCCCGAGGCGCAGAAAAGTTGCGGGGAGAGCATCAGTACTGCCGCTTTATTTCTGCGTTCGTGAAAACCTCTCCCTTTGCGCTTAACGAGCCATATTACGGTAACAGCGCGTCCATGAAGCTTCTCACCCCTACACAGGATTCCCGCGACATAATCAACGCCGCGGTAAAGTGCCTGGACAAAATCTGGAAGGATGGACACCGGTACCAGAAAGCCGGCATTATGCTCGGGGACTTCTCCAGCCAAGGTGTGGCCCAGCTCAACCTGTTTGATGAGAACGCGCCGCGGGCTGGTAGCGAAAGGTTGATGGAAGTGCTCGATCACCTGAACGCTAAAGACGGGAAAGGAACTCTCTACTTTGCTGGGCAGGGCATTCAGCAACAGTGGCAAATGAAGCGAGAAATGCTGTCGCCTCGATATACGACGAGATATTCAGATCTGCTAAGAGTCCGATAAGTATTCCTGATGTCTTTGTCCGCTTTGTGCCATAAGCTGCCATTGCGCTAAGTTGCCGTAGAACAAACTATCGATCGCATTTTTCAGACTTGTCAGTCTGAAAATTATATGTAGACTTGCGAGTCTGTTTAATCATTTATTTGGTCATTTTCATGTTTACTTTAAAATCTTCTTCGGCAGCGCTCTATTCCTCGCGCATTTTGCTGACCTTTTTTTTCTGGATGGCAGGCATCTTCGGCCTGTTCAACTTTGGCGTAATCGTTCAGGAAATGATTGCTGTCGGTCTGCCCGTACCGACCTTTTTCGCAGTTGGAACCATCCTGTCTCAGCTTGGGGGATCCGCTCTGGTGATTTCTGACCGGTCCGGGTATGGCTGGGTTGGGGCAATGTTGCTGATTATATTTACATTGCTCACTATTCCGTTGGGCCATCCTTTCTGGACATTCAATGAACCTAAACGTACCCAAGAATTCCATATCGCTCTTGAGCATATTACAGTAATCGGGGGACTAATGATGAGCATGCTGCTTTCGGGACGCAAATGATGAATGAAAATAAACGACAGAAAGGCCGTCCTAAAGATCTCCTGAAGGAACAGGCTATAGTGCAGGCGGCGCGAAGACTTTTTCTGGAAAAGGGCCTTAATGTCACGACTGCAGAAATAGCGCGTATTGCAGGGGTGGCGAAAGCCACTCTTTATGCGAATTTTGCTGACAAGGAAACCTTGATTGAAGCTGTTCTGCGACAGGAATCAGATCTGACCATCAGCGACAGGGAGTTTTCACAACGCCACAACCTGCCCCTACAGGAAGTTTTAACTGCTTTTGGTAGCAGGTTTGTACGTTTCATAAACCAGAAAGAACTGATCGGTTGGGACAGGCTTATTGCCTCTGCCGCAATCCGACATCCTGACCTGCCCGGGCGCTTTTATGCAGCCGGCCCAGGCCGTGCGCAACAGATGTTGGAAACGATTATTGCCGAAGCAATAGAAGCTGGATTGCTGAGGGAGTGCAATGCCCGTGAAGCCGCCGACCATCTGGCTGGTTTATGGCTTGGTATGACGAGCCTTGAAATAAAACTCGGGGCGCGGAAGTCGTTAACTGATACAGAAATCCAACACAGGGTGGTACACTCTCTTGATGTATTTATGAGGGCCTACTCTACTGAGCAGCACTGAAATATTGGCGTAACATCAAGGTCCGCTTCTCGCTCAAAGCGGATCTTCGCAGTTGTCCGCTTCATGGGGTTCTCGGATCTCATGAGTAAGAAGACGATGATTGTGAAGAATGAAGCAGAAGAAAAGGCTGATTACGCCATAAATGACAATAATGTGAATATGTTAACAAACAGCTAATAATTTTGCGTTGTACGCAATAAATAACCAGGCTGGCGCGATCAGGTCGTTCCTGATGTCAGATCACCGGTGGCTGATTCCTGCTTTATCAGAGCAGCCACAGTCAGTACCGGCGTCAGTAAAGCAGGGGATCACATTCATATATAAACAGGTCAGACTCTGACAGACGCAATGACAGACAGGATGGTTTTGCCGGGCTCCTGAGAAAAGTCGGGAGCCAGTTGGGCTGACACTGAACTGAGCGAGGTGACAATTCCCCCGGCCTGTTCAGCCTGCTTCAGCACCGCGTCTTCTGTCCGGGAAGATCTGCTGCCGATGCAGTCCACCGGAATATAAACATGATAGCCATTCCTGAGCCCGCCCAGCGCGGTGAGCAAAACCGCAACTTCCGCCGTATAGCCTGACACCACAAGCGTTTTACGTCCTGTACGATGAATGGCGTCGGTCAGTTCTTTCACCTGGAACGGATCGGCTGTTTTACGGAAAATCGTATTTTCTGCACTGGCATACCCGGAAAGAGAAGAGACCAGTTCCCCGGGTCTGCCGTTCTGCGTAACCGTCAGAAAGAACGAGGGTGCGGAAACAGCTTTTGCCACTTTAGCAAGGCCACCAACGTTTGCGGCGAGCGATTCTGGCGGCATAGTCTTACTGGTGTTAATCAGACCGGGATGGAGATCGGCGAAGATAAAAATCACGTCATTTTTTTCGACGCTGAACCTTTTCGCCGTATCAGGTAGTAATTGCCCGCCATTCATCAGAACATCCTCCTTTTCGGGCGTAGCTCCGGCCCGTGCGGACGAACCCATAGCAAAAACGCCCAGCAGTGCGCTGGCCGTGTGGAGAAAACATCTTCTTTTCATATCGGGCACTCTTTAGATCCGGATAAGCAGTCAGGTATTAAAAATCTTTGTGCCGACAGTTCTGATCCGTTCCGGATCGCTGTGTTCAGTAAATAATGTTTTACCCGTATCCAGCCGGCTGATTTCCACCATGTCAGCATCACTGAGAGAAAAATCGAAAATATTGAAGTTTTCCTGAATACGCGGCAGATTGACTGATTTCGGAATAACGACAACGTTGCGCTGGATCAGCCAGCGCAGGATAACCTGGGCCACACTCCTGTTGTGAGTGCGGGCAAGAGAAGCAAGCACCGGGTTGTTGAAAAGGCCGTTTTTTCCTTCAGCGAACGAGGCCCATGATTGTGGCTGCACGTTAATGCCCTGCATAAATTCCACGTTCTGTGCCTGCTGAAAGAAGGGGTGCATTTCGACCTGATTGACGGCAGGTTTAATACGGTTAAAGGTGGCCAGATCGGTCAGCCGGTCCGGAGCAAAATTACTGACGCCGATAGATTTAATCAGTCCTTCGTCGTAAAGCTCTTCCATCGCGCGCCATGCCCCATGAACGTCAGAATAAGGCTGGTGGATAAGATAAAGATCGAGGTAGTCAAGTTTCAGACGTTCAAGCGAGCGCATGAATGCACTGCGGGCTTTGTCATATCCGGCGTCCTGAACCCACAGTTTTGTTGTAATAAACATATCGTTACGCGGCAGGCCGCTTTCGCGAATGGCTGCGCCAACCGCCACTTCATTTTCATAGGCTGCGGCGGTATCAACCATGCGGTAACCCGTCTCAAGTGCACCAAGAACGGCCTCCTGACACTGTTTCAAATCGCGCATCTGATAGACGCCAAAACCCAGCAGGGGCATCTGAACGCCGTTATTAAGCGTCGTAAATTTCATCAGCATTTTCCTTTCACGTTAGTCATCATTGACCCTTACAGGGCTGAGCTCTTGTTCAAGGGCTCACGGAATATTGCTATCCTACGGCAGCCGGATTAGCTTATTAATAACGTTAAGTCCAAATCACATTTGAAAAAATCTAATGGATCCATTTTCTGATATCCTCAACCTGCTTTCAGCCCGCAGTTATGCCACCGCTGGCCTGTCGGCCGGTCATCACTGGCACATGGCTTTTCCAGGCTTTAATGGCCTGAAATTCATTTACATCAGGAAGGGCGCGTTCTGGTTCAGACCTGAAGCCGAGCCCGAATGGATGAGAATGGAGGCTGGCACGGGCGTGATCCTCACCCGAAACGCATGTTTTATGATGGCCACAGATGTCACCTGTCCGGTGGAAGAGTCCCTGGAGAAAAAACGCCCCAGAGTCAGGGAAACGGTCAACTACGGCGGCGAGGATAATCTGCTGCTGGCCGGAAAAATGGAGATTGACTCCGCCGCCTCTGATCTTCTGCTTCAGGATCTGCCTCTGGTGCTCCGTTTTGATACCTATGCAAAAGAAAATTCGTCCCTCAGCACCCTGATGACCCTTTTATTCAATGAGAAAGTGTCAGAAAAGCCAGGCGCTTCTCAGGCCTGTGACCATCTCATGCACCTTATTATGATAGAGGTGTTACGAAACGGAATGGAAAATAACCGGAGTGGTGACGGGGTACTCACCAGCTATACCGATATCCGGATCAACAGGGTACTCAGAGCACTCCATCAGGAGCCAGAAAAAACATGGCGTCTGAGCGAAATGGCGGCCATAGCCGGTATATCGCGGGCTGGTTTTTCACGAAAATTTAAGGACACTACCGGGCTTACGCCTCTCCTGTACCTGACGAACTGGCGAATGCGGCTTGCAGGTAAATCCCTGAGGCACACCCGGGAGTCTGTAAAGCTGATTGCTTTTAAGCTGGGGTATCACTCGGAAAGCACTTTCAGTACGGCCTTCAAACGCGTTTATGGCGTGGCTCCGCGACTTTACCGCGATCAGCATCCGGGATCCCCCGATCTTACCGGCACGGAGTAACCGCCTGGAAGCAGGTCTGAGTCCGGGCCATTAATCAATGGAGAGCAGGACATTAATATAAATTGACAGGTATGCTGAGTTTTACAGGAACATCAATGATGAAGCTCTTTAATCCTGCGGTTCAGGGATTTTTGATCAATGTGTTTTCATATCATCCAGAAAATCTCATTCTCCCGGTATAATCAGCACGATTGAGGATTTCCTGATCCAAAACTCATATTTTCCGTAGACCTTTCCCACAGCTCAGGGATACCAGTCCGGCACAACTGGCTGACTATGAGTTGATCCCGCGTGGCATTCAATGAGACGCGTTGAACGAAGACCTATCACTTGCAGCCTGATGAGCCTGGAACTCTTCCTGGCCTGACAAATCAGTTGGCTTAGCCCTGTAGCCGGTGCCGATAATATTTCAGGATAACGTGTGTCACGATCTGTCCATAAATAAAGCCGCCGAGCCCAGAAAATATTACGGTGCCTGCTATGCCGCCAAAGTACGCTCCCGCGCCGCCGAAGGCCGCGCAGAGGGCGAGGCCTCCCCAGGTTTGCCAGTGCCGGAAGACCGATTTATACGCGCTCCGCCACCGTCTTCCGCGCTCCCGATAAGATAAGTCTTTTAGTTCGGTAATACTTTTCAGGGTCCAGTAAATTTTCACGGTGAGTTCCTTGTTCCGTTGCCTAAGCGAAGGAAAACATAAAACGTCGGCACAGGAAATGATTCTCAATGTCCGCTTCTCGCTCATTTCGGACGTGACACGTCTCTTTTGACCTTACTATTGTGATACCTCGATTAGCTCCGGCCCCTGATTCTTCACATTTCCAACGGCGCGCGTCACTGCGTGCCAGATAAACTTGTCGGCTGACACAGCACCATCGGCTGCTATCTCCTCAGCTTCTTTCCCTCCGACATCCTGACGCATCCACTCGCGCGCCGCTCTAGGTGACAGTACCAGCGGCCGCCGATCGTGTATATCCACTAGGCCTTTGTCAGCGGCAGACGTTACTATCAAAAAACCTTCTGCTTCATCGCCTCGCTCAAACGGTGTGCTGCCGATCGCCGCCATAAAAATCGGCTGGCCGTCTGCCCGATGGATAAAATAAGGCTGTTTCTTATCACCTTCTTTCTTCCATTCGAACCAACCATCAGCGAAGCAAATTGCCCGGCCATGCTGCCAGAGAGGTTTATACATCCTGCTGGTGGCCACCGTCTCGACGCGCGCGTTAATCAGTGGCGGCTTACCCCACCACCCGGGCGCGTAACCCCAGAAAACTGGATCAAGGTGCAGTTTCTCGTCGCGTTCGCTCAGCAGCAGGACTTTGGTACCTGGCGCCACGTTGTACCGGCCAATAGGTTCCGGGTCATAGGCAATGTCACGATCGGCTTTGTCGGCCAGGTAAGTCAGATATTCTTCACGGGTTTGTGCTTGTGCAAAACGTCCACACATAGAAACCTCCAATCAGTCAGACTGAAAGTATAGGGCAGGGAGAAAAAGAGGTACGTACTGAGTAAAGTTAGGGGCAAATTTAGGGGCAAAAATGCGAAATAGGGGCAAAAAAAGGGCACAAAAAATGTAGTTCTGGGTAGCTTCAGGGAGAAGTTATTATGCTATAACTAATTGAATTAAATGATAAAATCAATGATATCAATGGGTTGGCAAAATCAGCGTAGCTTGTTCAGGTTGTATTGCTCTTTCTTTGTATTAGATTGATTTTCTTGCATTTATTACTACCTTCGGAGCCAGTAGCGGCGAAAGACGGGTTAGCGCCGGCAGATAATAGCCAGCAGGCAAAAGTATGCCGCGTATGGTACGGATTCCGGCGGCGAATGCCAGCACGTTTTACACTCTGCGCAATAGCTAATAAAGCGTAGTCGGCTTTCTGTTCGCCATCCGGGAGAGGGGGGACCAAAACAAACTGGCGTTATCGTTGAACGCGGAAGCCATAAGGTACTGCTTGCTCATGATGGCGCGTATGCGAAGCTTCACAAAATGCAATTCGGTGCGTCGAAGAGGTCATTCATTTTGATGCCCGCATGCAATAGCGGGCTGATAGCACCTGACCGGATAATGCGTAAGATAGCGTATAATGCTTTCCCGACATACGCTTACATATTCCGTGACTGACCCTATGACATTAAATCGCTTTTGTTTTGTTCTGCTGATCTTCGCTGCGATCGGCAGCTTTTTTTCCTCGTATCCTTTTGCCATGTGGTTTCTGTTGATTAATATGCTGACGATAGCGATTTATGGTGTCGACAAAACGGCGGCACGAAAAGCGATGCGCAGGATACCGGAAGTCACTTTACTGACGTTTGGTACTGTGGGAGGGTGGCCAGGCGCCATATTGGGCCAACAGCTCTTTCGCCATAAAACGCAGAAGCAACCCTTCAAAACCTGGTTTTTGCTGAGCATCGTCGTGAATATTTCAGCCACGGCGGCGCTTTATCATTTCTTTCCCTTTATTCTTTTTTGAACGTCATCAGGACGCACAAATTCACCGTTGACCTCAAGTTAACTTAAGCTTTTAAGATGGCTACGACATGTTGATACAGGAGTAACATCTTAAAATGAAAGATATTGATGTAGGATTCACTCATGTTGCGTTTATGGTCAGGGATCTGGAGAAGAGCCTTGCTTTCTATCGCCGATATGCCGGGATGGACGTCATCCATTCGCGTGAGCCCGATCTTCCAACTGCCCGTAAAGTGGCGTGGCTAACTGACCATACGCGTCCTTTTGCGCTGGTTCTGGTGCAAGCGGACACCGTGACCGATACGCCGCTGGGGCATTTTGGCCACCTTGGGATTGCCTGCGCCACGCGCGAAGAAATTGACAGAAAAACTGCGATGGCCGCTAAAGAAGGGGTGTTGAGGAAAGCGCCGGAAGATCTGGGTGACCCCGTCGGCTATTATGTATTTTTTGCCGATCCTGACGGTAATACCTTAGAGCTTTCATACGGCCAGCGTGTCGGAATAACAGCGATCCAGGCGAAATAGTAAAACGCCTGAAAACGGTCTGAAAAATCCTGCTACGCTTGTTTGTTGTATCAGGAGCATGAGTATGAAGAACAAAGACGAACAAACAGGATTAGTGGGGCTGGCGATTGGGGCTGCCGTTATAGGGCTGGTTTCATCGCAAAAAACGATCGATCGTGACAGCATTGTCAACGAACTTGTCAGGCTGGGCAGGCAGAAAGGCGATGGTGTAGAAGATGAGGTTTTTCTCAAAGCTGCCGAACTGGTAAGAAAAGGGGTATAGCCAATGGCTGACATTCGTCATGCACAGTGCCACTGTGGTGCGGTGGCCTTTACCGTCGAACTGACTGACGGCTTGAATACCGCGCGGCGCTGCAGCTGCTCTTTTTGCCGTATGCGGGGCGCGATTGTGGTCTCTGCACCGCTGTCGGGTATCACCGTGACCAGAGGTGAGGATAAGCTGACGGAGTACCGGTTCAACACGGGGACGGCGCGGCATTTCTTCTGCTCGGTCTGCGGGATTTACACGTTCCATCAGCGTCGCTCTAACCCAAATGAATACGGCGTCAATGTGGCCTGTTTTAAAAATGTGTCGCCGTTTGATTTCCCAGAAGTGACGGTGATGGATGGCGTAAACCATCCGAGCGACGGCGAAAGCGGCGTTTTTGGCTATCTCTCGTTTCGCAAAAAAGAGATCAATCAAGATTAATCACCGCCTGGCCTTTTTTTTATCAGCCTGGCTATAGTGGGAAGTGGGTTTCTAAAACAGGAGAAATTATGCTCTGTGTAGAAAAAGACGATCCGCGTGAGGCCCCGGAATCAGGGGATAAAAAACCTCAACCCGTGAAAAAATAACGCTCGAAATGCGTATGACCGCCACCGGCACTGCTGGTGGCTTTTTTCTGGGAATCACTGTTAATGGTGATCCAGATGGTTTAGCAGCGTGCCGAGATGCCCGACAATATCTCGAAAATCAAAGATTAACGCCATCCACAAGCATGCTAAAAGTGTCAGAATGGTAACGGATATACGACCAAACAACGCAGGTATCCTTAATGAAGAGGGGGATATCGGCGCAGTCTAACCCGCTTTCTTTCAACTTATCCTCAACAATATCGCGATAAAGCGCTGTTGTGAGACAAACATCAAAAAAAGGAGAGCCCGCAGCGTCATGCGGGCTCTGACCATCAGAACTGGTAAACCAGGCCTAATGCAACGACATCGTCGGTGCTGATACCGTTGTTTTTGTAGAAGCTGTCATCTTCATCCAGCAGGTTGATTTTATAATCAACGTAGGTGGACATGTTCTTGTTGAAATAGTAAGTCGCGCCTACGTCCGCATATTTAACCAGGTCCTGATCGCCCTGACCGTTGCCCAGGTCTTTCCCTTTAGACTGCAGGTAAGAAATGGCCGGACGCAGACCGAAATCGAACTGGTACTGTGCGGTCACTTCGAAGTTCTGAGTTTTGTTGGCAATACCACCGCCTGATTTGCTATCACCTGAACCGTACGGCGTCATATTACGGGTTTCAGAATACATCGCCGCCAGGTAGATATTATTTGCGTCATATTTGAGGCCAGCAGTCCAGGCATCCGCTTTATCACCACCCGCATATTGAGATGCAGCGCCAGTACCTGCGCTTACCTGGTCATTTGTACGGTCAGATGAGGCGTAGGCGGCACCGGCACTGAACCCCATGCCGAAATCATAGGTGGTTGAAATACCGAAGCCGTCACCATTCTCATAACGCATGTCGCGGCCGTTGTTGGTGCCTTCCTGATTGTTGCTGGCATCTTCATTGTTGCCCTGATACTGCAGCGCGAAGTTCAGACCCTGCACCAGACCATAGAAATCAGTGTTGCGGTAGGTTGCCACGCCGTTGGCGCGGCCGGTCATAAAGTTATCCGCATAGGTGTAAGAGTCGCCACCGAACTCAGGCAGCATATCGGTCCAGCCTTCCACGTCGTACAGCACGCCATAGTTACGACCATAATCGAAGGAACCGTAGTCACCCACTTTGACACCCGCGAAGGCCAGACGCGTCCAGGACTGATTATCAGACCCTTCGGTGTTATTCGCCTGAATGTTATATTCCCACTGCGCGTAGCCGGTCATCATGTCGTTAATCTGCGTTTCACCTTTGAAACCCAGACGCATGTAGGTTTGATCGCCGTCTTTAGAGGCATCATCGGAGAAATAGTGCAGACCATCTACTTTTCCGTACAGATCTAATTTGTTGCCGTCTTTATTATAAATTTCTGCCGCATGCGCGGCGCCAGCCATTAACAGAGCTGGAATCATCAGAGCCAGTACTTTTCTTTGCATCGTGATATTCCTTTGCAGTTGTTTTTATTTGATTACCTGTTGAACTTTCTGAAACCGAAAGTTGTCCCATGCTAAATCACTCCTGTGAAAGAGTAATAAAATATAATTGTTACTAATTGAGTAAAATCTCAAAGGAATAAATCCACGGAAATGATCATTGTTGTGGTGAATGATTGAAAATGATTCATATTAAATAAAAATTATTAATTGGTGATTAAATCAGGTAATCTCTGCGCCGTTATATGCCTTTAAGATTATTTATCCATAATTATCGTGAATGTCATTTGGGAAACTAAAGAGAGATTCATTAATTATCTGGATTAGCCCGATGTGAAGACATCGGGCTTTTTTTATGGCAAAAAAATGCCCGGACAAGCCGGGCAGTGGAGTTAGTCGCTGGTTGATTTTTCGGCTTTACCCGCCATTTGTGCCAGGAAGTCATACCGTTTTTGCAGATCTTCGGCGGCGTCTTTCCAGAGCTGTTCTGCCACCTCAGGCTGTTGCGCATTCAGACGGCGGAAGCGCTGTTCCTGCATCAGCGTCTCTGCCAGGGCATCTGACGGCGGACGTGAATCCAGCGCCAGCGGTAATTTGCCCTCGTCCGCACGGCGCGGATCGAACCGGTAGAGCGGCCAGAAGCCGGTGGCCGTCAGTTGACGCATCTGATCGTGGCTGAGGGCCAGGTCGTAGCCATGCTCTTCGCACGGGCTGTAGGCAATGATCAGCGACGGCCCCGGATACGATTCAGCCTCCTGAATGGCTTTCACCGTCTGGTTAAGCTGCGCCCCCAGCGAGATTTGCGCGACGTAAACGTGGCCGTACATCATCATGCTCACGCCGAGATCCTTACGTGCCTTGCGTTTACCGTGTTCACCAAATTTCGTGACGGCGCCCAGCGGCGTGGCTTTCGATGCCTGCCCACCGGTATTGGAATAACACTGCGTATCCAGAACCAGAATGTTGACGTTTTCGGTCAGGCTTAATACATGATCCAGCCCGCCAAAGCCGATGTCGTAAGCCCAGCCGTCACCACCAATCAGCCAGATCGATTTTTCGACCAGGGCGTCAGCGTCGGTCAGAAGCTGTTCAGCGCCGTCAATTCCCTTGAGTGCGCTGCGAAGTGCAGCTACCTGCTCGCGACGAACCTCTGGCGTGGCTTCTGCGTGTAGCGCCGCGTTAAGTTCAGCCGGGATCTTATCGGCAAATTGTTCAAGCAGGCGCATCACGCGCGCGCGGTGCTGGTCAACGGTGAGTCGGAAGCCCAGGCCAAATTCGGCGTTATCCTCGAATAACGAGTTAGCCCATGCCGGACCGCGCCCATTCGCATCGGTGGTGTACGGCGTGGAGGGCAGGTTACCGCCATAGATAGACGAGCAGCCGGTGGCGTTGGCAATCAGCATCCTGTCACCATACAGCTGGGTAAGCAGTTTGATGTACGGCGTTTCACCGCAGCCGGAGCATGCGCCGGAGTACTCGAACAGCGGCGTGATCAGCTGCGAGGTACGAATATCAATGCGTTCCAGCTTGCTGCGATCGATTTCCGGCAGGTTCAGGAAGAAGTCATAATTCACTTTTTCTTCTTCAACGTGTTCAAGGCGCGACATCATATTGATGGCTTTGATGTCCGGGTTCTGCCTGTCCTTCGCCGGGCAAACCTCAACGCACAGGTTACACCCGGTGCAGTCTTCCGGTGCGACTTGCAGAACGTATTTCTGGCCGCGCATGTCGCGGGATTTTACATCCAGAGAGTGCAGGCTGGCCGGGGCATCTTCCATTGCTTCCGGTGACACCACTTTGGCGCGAATGGCCGAGTGCGGGCAGGCCGCGACGCAGTGGTTACACTGGGTACAGAGTTCTTCTTTCCAGATGGGGATCGCTTCGGCGATGTTGCGTTTTTCCCAGCGGGTGGTGCCCATCGGCCAGGTTCCGTCCGGCGGCAGCGCAGAGACGGGCAGGGCGTCACCCAGCCCGGCCAGCATGGCGGCCGTGACGGTCTTCACGAAATCAGGTGCGGAATCCGAGACCACCGGAGGGCGATTCGGGCTGGCGTCATTGACCGGCTGCAGCGGCACCTCGAACAGCGACTCGCGCGCCAGCGCCAGCGCCTGCCAGTTTCGCTCTACCAGCTCCTGCCCCTTGCTGCTGTAGCTTTTGGCGATGGCGCCCTGAAGTTCCACCAGCGCGCTGTCGCCCGGCAGGATATTGGTCAGATGGAAGAAGGCCATTTGCATGACGGTATTAATACGCGCGGCCAGGCCACATTCGCGGGCAATTTTCGCCGCGTTAACCACATAGAATCGGGCTTTTTTCTGATTCAGCACCGTCTGTACTTCCTGCGGCAGGCGCGCCCAGACCTCATCCGCATTGTATGGCGTATTGAGGAGGAAAATACCGCCGGGCTTCAGGCGCTCAGCCATCTGGTACTTGTCGATAAACTGCAGCTGATGGCAGCCAACAAAGTCGGCCTGAGAAATAAGGTAGGCCGAGCGGATGGGCTGCTCGCTGACGCGCAGGTGAGAAACGGTCAGACCGCCAGCTTTTTTGGAGTCGTAGACGAAGTAACCCTGCGCGTAACACGGGGTTGAATTGCCGATGATCTTGATGTTGTTTTTGGTGGCCGAGACGCTGCCGTCGCTGCCCAGGCCGTAGAACAGCGCTTCAAGTTTGGCCGTCGCAGGCAGGGTATTTTCCGGTAAAGGCAGGGAAAGATTCGTTACGTCATCATAAATGCCGACCGTGAAACGCGGCTTGGGTTTCGCTTCCCTTAGCTCGTTAAACACGGCCAGCACGCAGTCCGGCCCAAACTCTTTGGAAGACAGGCCATAGCGACCGCCAATAACGCGCGGTAACGTTTCACGTTCGCCGTTATTAAAGGCTTCAGCGAGGGCGGTCATCACGTCAAGATACAGCGGTTCCGCGTGTGCGCCCGGCTCTTTGGTTCGATCGAGCACCGCCACGGTACGCGCGCTTTCCGGCAGGGCAGAGAGCAGATGTTTAGCCGAGAACGGGCGGTAAAGACGCACTTTAAGCACGCCGACCTTTTCGCCGCGGGTCAGCAGCTCGTCAACGACTTCTTCACAGGTGCCGATAGCGGATCCCATCAGCATAATCACGCGCTCGGCCTGCGGATGGCCGTAGTATTCGAACGGCTTGTACTCGCGTCCGGTTGCGGCGGCAAAGTCATTCATTGCCTGCTCGACGTGGTCATAAACCGCGTTGTACCACGGGTTTGTGGCCTCGCGTGACTGGAAATAAGTATCCGGGTTTGCCGATGTCCCGCGAATTACCGGATGTTCCGGGTTAAGGGCGCGGGCGCGATGCGCGTCGATTTCCGCCTGCGGCAGAAGCTCAAGGATAGTCTCGTTAGCCAGCGGGACGATTTTGTTGATTTCGTGAGAGGTACGGAAACCATCAAAGAAGTGAATAAACGGCACGCGACTTTTGAGCGTGGCGATATGCGAAATTAAGGCAAAGTCCTGCGCTTCTTGAACGCTGCTGGCACACAGCATCGCGCATCCGGTCTGGCGCACGGCCATCACGTCCGAGTGATCGCCAAAAATTGAGAGTGCGTGGGTGGCCACCGTACGCGCCGCGACGTGCAGGACGAAGGGGGTCAGTTGTCCCGCGAGTTTGTACAGCGTTGGGATCATCAACAGCAATCCCTGAGAGGAGGTGAACGACGTGGAAAGCGCGCCAGTCTGCAGCGCACCGTGGACCGTAGCAATCGCACCCGCTTCAGACTGCATTTCAACCACTCTCGGGACATCGCCCCAGACGTTTTTTAACCCGTTTCCCGCCCAGGCATCCGCCTGCTCGGCCATAGTTGAACTTGGCGTGATCGGATAGATGGCGATAACTTCACTGGTGCGAAACGCGACTGAGGCAACTGCACCATTACCGTCAATAGTTTGCATAGGACGACACCCTTACATTGCGCAAAAAATAGGGGGCTGTCATAAGGCGACAAACCCTGAATATTATCTGTGTAGTCTAGCAAACAGGGGGTTTTACGATTTTCGCTTTTGTGTCCTCGGTATTCCCACCATCAATGGTTAGATCAAACTTAGGGCGAAAAAATTGCGAGAAATTGTTTCAGCGGCGCATAAATACGCACTTCCGCTCTCGACGACACGGGATGTGATGCCTATTATGCTTAGGTTTCGCACTAATTACGGGGAAGAGAGCATGCGTTCAGCATTTTGGGTAGGATGTGCCGCGTTGTTGTTGTCGGCATGTAGCAGTGAACCTGTGCAGCAGGCCACGGCGGCCCACGTGGCGCCGGGAATGAAAGCGGCAATGTCCAGTTCAGGCCAGGCCAACTGCGCCATGATTGGCGGCTCGCTGTCTGTTGCCCGCCAGCTTGACGGTTCGGCTATTGGGATGTGCGCCTTGCCAAACGGCAAACGCTGCAGTGAACAGTCGCTTGCCGTTGGAAGCTGCGGTAGCTACTGATTATTCTGCTCGCTTAAACATCAGCGTCTTATCGGCCGTCGCCAGCGTCAGCTGGTCTTCAGTCAGGTCGACCTGCGCCCCTTTGCGCAGCATGTCGCCGATGGCCTGATCCAGCTCGTTAAGCTGTGGTTCGGTACAAAATTTGCGGGTCATCGCCAGCGTTTTCACTTTCAGTTCACCTTCGGACAGCTTTCCCTGCCCGTTGAAGCGGTTACACATCTGGCCCGAAACGCTAATGTTATCAATGAGGCTAATGTCGGGAAGCGCGTTAAAAGCGATCTCAGGCTGCGTTGTCATGCCCTTCACGGATTTGCCGTCCACGTTTTCCAGAACAAAACGGTGGCTCTTCAGCTGATCCGGCTGAACGGATGCTTTGCCTGGATTAACGCAGCCGCTGAGGACAAGGCTGATAACACTTAACGCGATGAGCTTTTTCATTTTTCTTCTCAAATAATAAATTCTGTGAATCTTTTACCAGTGTAACGATACTCTGCGGTGCGTTAATGGGGTTTATCTGAAAGTGCGGGGTGGTGCCGGGCAGCGCAGGGCTGCCCGGAATGAAGTTTAATGCGATTTAAACCCGGCAGCCGTCATCAGCATGCGAAAGAGCATGCTGACTGCTGCCAGCGCAAGAACGCTGCCGCCCCAGATAATGGCCAGCCACAGCAATCTTTTCCAGACAGGTTGTTGCATCAGTGATAACCCTCCCCAGGCTGAACTTTGCCGCGAAATACGTAGTAGCTCCAGAAGGTGTAGACCAGAATAACGGGAATGATCAACAGCGCGCCCACCAGCATAAAGCCCTGGCTTTGCGTCGGCGCGGCGGCCTGCCACAGGGTGATCGACGGCGGTATGATATGCGGCCAGATGCTGATCCCAAGCCCGCTAAAGCCGAGAAATATTAGCCCAAGCGTCAGAATAAACGGCCGAGCATGGCTGTCAGGATTACTCAGGCAGCGCCACTGGTAGAAGCTAAACATGATGACCAGGGCAGGGACTGGCAGCAGATAAAACAGATTCGGCAGCGTAAACCAGCGCGCCGCGATGGCCGGGTGCGCCAGCGGCGTCCAGAGGCTGATCGCTGCGATAAACGCCAGAAGCACGATTAACAGCGTTTTCGATACCTCACGCATCCGCTGCTGCAGCGCATTTTCGCTTTTCATCACCAGCCAGGTTGAGCCTAACAGCGCGTAGGCCACCACCAGACCCGCGCCGCAGAACAGGTTAAACGCGGTAAACCAGTCAAACGGTCCACCGGTATACGTTCTGCCAGTGACGCTAAAGCCGTTAATGACGGCACCTACCGTCACGCCCTGGGTAAAGGTCGCCAGAACGGAACCGCCAATAAACGCCTTATCCCAGAAAGGACGGTGGGCCGGGGTGGCTTTAAAGCGAAATTCAAACGCCACGCCGCGGAATATAAGTCCGATCAGCATTAACGTCAGCGGAATGGTCAGAGCATCAATAATCACCGCATAGGCCAGTGGGAATGCACCGAACAGGGCGGCACCACCCAGCACCAACCAGGTCTCATTGCCGTCCCAGACCGGTGCGACGCTGTTGACCATCACGTCGCGATCGTCGGCGTTTTGTGTTGCCGGGAACAGAATACCGATTCCCAGATCAAACCCGTCCATGACGATATACATCAGCGTGGCAAAGACGATGATGACAAACCAGATAATGGAAAGATCGATACCCATTATGGCTGCTCCTTATGTTCAGCTGTGACGGCAGAAAGCGGGCGCGCCGGGCGTCCATCGGACTCGGTGGCGAACGATTCATGCGGCTGCGGGCCTTTTCGGATGAGGCGCACCATATAGCTGTAGCCCACGCCGAATACCGAGGTATAGACGACGAAGAAGGCCAGCAGGCTCACGCTCATATGCAGGTCACCATGGGCTGAAACCGCATCCTTCGTTCGCTGGAGTCCGTAGACCACCCACGGCTGGCGGCCGACTTCGGTGGTGACCCATCCGGCCAGAATGGCAATCAGCCCGGATGGCCCCATCAGCAGGGCAAACCACAGGAACGGACGCGAAGAATAAACCCGCTTTTTATAACGCAGCCAAAGCGCCACTACCCCAAGCAGCAGCATCAGCATCCCTAAACCCACCATAATGCGGAACGACCAGAAGACGATGGTGGAATTAGGACGGTCTTCTTTTGGAAACTCTTTTAGCGCAGGGACCTGTTTATCCAGGCTGTGCGTCAGGATGAGGCTACCCAGCGCCGGGATCGCCAGTCCAAAGCGGGTGCGCTCCTGCTCCATGTCAGGCCAGCCAAACAGCAGCAGCGGGGTAGGCTCGCCCGGCGGGTTTTCCCAATGGCCTTCAATAGCGGCAATCTTGGCGGGCTGATGCTTTAAGGTGTTCAACCCGTGCATATCGCCAACCAGGGCCTGGATGGGTGCAACAATCAGCGTCATCCACAGCGCCATCGAAAACATCGCCCGAATGGCAGGGGTATTATTCCCGCGCAGCAGATGCCATGCCGCGGATGCACCGACAAACAGGGCGCTACTCAGGAATGCCGCAATCGACATGTGCAGCAGGCGGTAGGGGAAAGAGGGGTTAAATACCACGGCGAACCAGTCCACCGGTACCACCTGACCGTTGACGATCTCGTAGCCTTGCGGGGTCTGCATCCAGCTGTTCGAGGAGAGGATCCAGAAGGTTGAGATAATGGTGCCCAGCGCCACCATGCAGGTGGAGAAGAAGTGCAGCCCTGGCCCCACTTTATTCCAGCCGAACAGCATCACGCCGAGGAACCCGGCTTCGAGGAAGAAGGCGGTAAGCACTTCATAGGTCAGTAGCGGGCCGGTAATGCTGCCTGCAAACTGCGAAAAGCCGCTCCAGTTGGTGCCAAACTGGTAGGCCATCACCAGCCCGGAGACCACGCCCATGCCAAAGTTGACGGCAAAAATCTTCGACCAGAAATGGTACAGCGAGCGCCAGACCGGATTTTTTGTTTTCAGCCACAGCCCTTCGAGCACGGCAAGATAGCTGGCCAGGCCGATGGTGATGGCCGGGAAAATAATGTGAAAGGATACGGTAAAGGCAAACTGTATCCGCGCAAGGTGAAAAGCATCTAAACCAAACATGCAATACTCCGCGATGTAATTATGTCGATGCCATTCTAAGCCGCGCCAGCGCTGGGTTGCAGAGACAGACCTGGGTTATTTATCTATAACAGTTTTCTTGCCTGCCTTTGCTTTATATTGCTGGGCGGCAATATTTCTGCCCAAGGGAGGTTCATTTTCGTAATGCCCAGAGGTAAATCAACATGGCATTGAGCAAAAATGAGAAGATGAAAAGCAACAGTGTATAGCTTTCACTCCATTCAAGTTCAGTCATAAAGCCAAAATGTCTGGTGAAGAGATGATAAAGTAATACATCAGGCATGAAGTAACATACAAGTGAGTAAATAACAAACAGCATCAATGTTTCAACAACCCAGGTCAGGGTATGCTTTTTTGCATTCATCAATATACCTGTATTGTTCCAAGTGCATCTAACCCAGCAGTAACTTTAAACGTGCCGGATGCCAGTAGACCATGCATCAGAATTCTGTAATGGGAGTGATTTGGCAACGTAATACATCCATTGCTAATCCCAGATTGTCCCGCCGGGTGTAACCGGAAAGAACCACGCTCAACATTATTGATAAAAGTTCTGTCGTCAATGTGAGTATCGTGGCGGTAAAGAGCAAACCAAAAGTCACGGTTTGATCCGCTTTCTAACCCTTTAATTGCGTCATGCAAGTGAGTACCAAAACCGCCTCGTGGACGTGTCACGATATAATAGAGTCCTGGGGGTAAGGGGCCCACCTCAGGAGTCGCAACGGCATTAGGATTATTTCTGTTATGCCCGGAATTTCCAGAATACGCGGGGAAAAAGCCTAAGCCGGGGCAACTCAAAGTGGAAAGCTGATAGCCGTTCAAATGAAAAGTGCACCGAATCATCTGTCTTTCCACTCGTCAGAAAAAATAATATTACCGTCACAGTGTTTCCAGGTTATTTTTTCGTAACGCAGGGAGATACTTTCCAGATGGTTATGCTTCTCCGTTGCCGGGTTTTTAATGTCATGCATGAGTGGACATATAGAGACGACTTTGACATTTTCTAGCTGCATATTGAAGTATTCAACTTCCTGCCCGGAATCGTTGATCTTATACCATTTAAATTCAGCCCCTTTCAGCGTCTGACCTTTTGCTACGGCTTTGTAGAGATAGGGACTTGATCTGTCGAATTCCTTCTCAAAAACGAGAGCTGAATGAATACGAGTACCAGTAATTTTCCCCGTCATGTTATCTGTTGGTAGATGCAGGCCATGACTAAATCCCAACACCTCGATACTGCCCTCACGATCTTGTACATCGACAGCGCCTTTGATATCTGCTCCACCGTCGTCTTTTAGCCACAGGTATGCTGGAATGGCCATCTTAAACTCCTTTTTCTTTCACAGTTCGTATACCGAATGGATGTTAATACTCCCAATGTGTTATGGTGATTAGACAAAAAATGCCATGCAAAATATTTATATTTCATTGATTTATAAATGTTTTTCTTGAGATTGGTCCCGCTAATATTTTGTGCCGCATTAAGCGTTTCTGAATAAAAACACTATTTTTATGAATTTTAGGCATTAAACCGCTTGCTTTGTCGTCATCGCCGTGCGTTAATGGTCTTCTGGTTTTGAGTCCAAAAAAATATCTGACGTAGTTTCATAAAGCAGTTCTCATCACGTTGTGCCTCTCCGCAGCCTCTCTTGGGTCTTTATCTACATTCCGATTAGTTTTGTTTAAAACCATTATTGCCTGATCGGCTCATGAGTAATTTACGTTTTTACGTTCACAGGAGAATCCTATGACTTCTTATATCCATTTCCGCTGCCCATGCTGTCATGGCTCGCAGTACCGTACCTCAGTCTTTGATGTATCTGAGAAAAACCCGCTCGGTGCGAAATGCATCTTTTGCAAATCGTCAATGATCACGCTCGATCACCTGGCCGCTGCGCGTCAGGCGCAAAGCCACGTTACCGAGTACCGTAAGTAATTTTTACTTAAACTATAACAGTTAGCAAAATCTTCTCTTTTTCTCCTGCTGATATACACTGTCGGCAATAAGGAGAATCTGATGAAAAAATACCAGCGTCTGGCGCAACAAATTATCTCGCAGATTGAGCTTGGCGTTTGGCTGCCAGGCGATAAGCTGCCTTCCCTGCGAGAGCAGGTGGCAAGCAGCGGCATGAGCTTTATGACCGTTGGCCACGCGTATCAGATGCTGGAAAGTCAGGGGCGCATTGTCGCCAGGCCGCAGTCGGGCTATTACGTTGCCTCGCGCCCGACCGCACAACAGCCTGCGCCGCCTGCCCAGGTAATGCGTGATGAAGCGGTAGATATCAACACCTATATCTTCGAGGTCTTACAGGCCAGCCGAGATCCGTCCGTTGTTCCTTTCGCCTCCGCGTTTCCCGACCCCCGGCTTTTCCCGCTTCAGCAGCTCAACCGCTCGCTGGCAAACGTCAGTAAAACCGCTACCGCAATGAGTGTGATTGAGAACCTGCCGCCCGGTAACGCTGAACTCCGTCACGCCATTGCGCGCCGTTATGCGCAGCAGGGGATGAACATCTCGCCGGACGAGATCGTCATTACCGCAGGCGCCCTTGAGGCCCTCAACCTGAGTTTGCAGGCGGTGACGGAGCCAGGAGACTGGGTGATTGTTGAAAACCCGTGTTTTTACGGCGCACTGCAGGCGCTGGAGCGTCTGAAGCTAAAAGCGCTGTCGGTCGCCACAGACGTCCGGGAGGGTATCGATCTGAATGCGCTGGAGCAGGCGCTGAACGACTACCCCGTAAAAGCCTGCTGGCTCATGACCAACGGCCAAAACCCGCTTGGCTTTACGCTGAGTGCGGAAAAAAAAGCGCGTCTGGTCGCGCTCCTGACGGAACACAACGTCACTTTGATCGAGGACGATGTCTACAGCGAGCTCTATTTTGGTCGCGAAAAACCGCTTCCGGCCAAAGCCTGGGACCGGGTAGATATGACGCTTCACTGCTCTTCCTTTTCAAAATGCCTGGTGGCGGGGTTTCGCATCGGCTGGGTGGCGGCAGGAAAACACGCGCGCCGCATTCAGCAGCTGCAGCTGATGAGCACGCTTTCAACCAGTTCCCCCATGCAGCTGGCGCTGGTGGACTATCTGGCGACAAAACGCTACGACGCCCATCTGCGCCGCCTGCGACGAACCCTCGCAGAGCGAAAACAGCAGGCGTGGCAGTCGCTTCTGCGCCATATGCCCGCCGGTGTCAAAATCCACCACAACGACAGCGGCTATTTTTTATGGCTGGAGCTACCTGCGCAGCTGGACGCGGGGCTGCTGAGCGAAAAGGCCTTAACGCACCATATCAGCATTGCGCCCGGAAAGATGTTTTCCACCTCTGACGCGTGGACGCCGTTCTTCCGGTTTAATACGTCCTGGGCGTGGGGCGAGCGGGAAGAGCAGGCGGTCATTCAGTTAGGTAAATTAATTAGCACAATGATGGAATAACTTTTCCCCTTTATTTAAATAATCATTTCTTATCCTGACGACGGCACGGCAAATATTTTGCGGTGCCATATCATATGAAATCTGCATACCGGCTTTCGCGGCTAACTCCTTGTCTATAATCCAGTTAACGGGGAATGCGTCCTCGGTCACACCTTGATGAAATTTCCTTAAGCCGAACGGTGCGGCGCATTTGCGCGGTCTACGTTTAATAAGGGAGATATTTTTACGGCACGGCTGCCGCTAAATTTCATTGCGACAGGAGTAACTCTTATGAGCAAAAAATTTGCCCGCAGCAGCCTGTGCGCGCTCGGCATGACTATCATGACCGCGCAAGCCGCAGAACCACCAAAGGCCATTGGCGACGGGGAAGGCCGACTGGATATTATCGCCTGGCCGGGGTACATCGAACGCGGACAGACGGATAAAAATTATGACTGGGTTACCCAGTTTGAAAAAGAGACCGGCTGCGCGGTCAACGTTAAAACGGCGGCCACGTCCGATGAAATGGTCAGCCTGATGGCGAAGGGAGGTTACGACCTTGTCACCGCGTCAGGTGATGCCTCGCTCCGCCTGATTATGGGAAAACGCGTTCAGCCGATTAACCCGGAACTGATCCCCAACTGGAAAACCCTTGACCCGCGCATCGTGAAGGGCGAGTGGTTTAACGTGGGCGGCAAGGTCTACGGCACGCCGTATCAGTGGGGGCCCAATCTGTTGATGTACAACACCAAAACCTTCCCGACGCCGCCAGACAGCTGGAGCGTGGTCTTTACGAAGCAGGATCTGCCGGACGGCAAAACCAATCAGGGACGCGTGCAGGCATACGACGGCCCGATTTATATCGCCGATGCGGCGTTGTTCGTCAAAGCCACTCAGCCGCAGCTGGGTATTAGCGACCCGTATCAGCTCACTGAAGAACAGTATGCCGCCGTGCTCAAAGTACTTCGCGACCAGCATGCCCTGATCCACCGCTACTGGCATGACACCACCGTCCAGATGAGCGACTTCAAAAATGAAGGCGTCGTGGCCTCCAGCGCCTGGCCGTATCAGGCGAATGCTCTGAAGGGCGAGAACCAGCCCGTTGCCACCGTCTTCCCGAAAGAGGGGGTGACCGGCTGGGCGGATACCACCATGCTGCATGCGCAGGCAAAACACCCGATGTGCGCCTACAAGTGGATGAACTGGTCGCTCACGCCGAAAGTGCAGGGCGATCTGGCGGCATGGTTTGGCTCGCTGCCCGTCGTGCCTGAAGGGTGTAAGGCCAGCACGCTGCTGGGTGACAAGGGCTGTGAAACCAACGGCTATAACTATTTTGACAAAATCATGTTCTGGAAAACCCCCATCGCAGAAGGCGGAAAATATGTGCCTTACAGCCGCTGGACGCAGGATTACATCGCCATCATGGGTGGCCGTTAATCATCCGGGAGCAGAACATGACGTACGCGGTAGAGTTTAATGACGTTTCCCGTCTGTACGGCGACGTGCGGGCGGTGGATGGGGTCACCATTGCCGTTCGTGACGGAGAATTCTTCTCCATGCTGGGGCCTTCGGGCTCCGGCAAAACCACCTGCCTGCGTCTGATTGCCGGCTTTGAGCAGCTGTCTGGCGGCACGATATCTATCTTTGGCAAAGAGGCGAGCGCGCTGCCGCCGTGGGAGCGGGACGTGAACACCGTATTCCAGGATTACGCGCTGTTCCCGCATATGTCGATCCTCGATAACGTCGCCTACGGGCTGATGGTGAAAGGCGTCGACAAGAAAAAACGCCACGCGCAGGCTCGCGACGCGCTGGAAAAAGTGGGCTTAAGCTTTGCCGTCGCCCGCAAGCCTTCGGAGCTTTCCGGAGGCCAGCGCCAGCGTGTGGCCATCGCGCGGGCGCTGGTGAATGAACCGCGCGTCCTGCTGCTCGACGAGCCGTTAGGCGCGCTCGATCTCAAGCTGCGGGAGCAGATGCAGTTCGAGCTGAAGAAACTTCAGCAGGAACTCGGCATCACCTTTATTTTCGTCACCCACGATCAGGGTGAAGCCCTCTCCATGTCGGACCGGGTGGCGGTGTTCAATAATGGGCGCATCGAGCAGGTCGATACCCCGCGCGATCTCTACATGCGCCCGCGCACGCCGTTTGTCGCCGGTTTTGTCGGCACCTCGAACGTCTTCGATGCAGGCCTTGCGCATAAAGTCTGCGGCATGGAGGGCAGCTATTCCCTGCGTCCGGAACATATCCGCCTGAATGAGGGGGGTGAGGTTCAGGTGCAGGGCGTCGTCCAGGCCGTTCAGTATCAGGGGGCTGCCACGCGTCTTGAGCTCAGGCTCGCCGACGGTGCCAAACTGCTGGTGAGCCAGGCCAATCTCAGCGATTTCTCGCCGCTAAGCGGCATTGCGCCGGGGCAGGCCGTCACGGCGTCGTGGTCGCGCGAGGCGATGATTCGCCTGCAGGAGGAGAGGTGAAATGGCTATGAGTGTCGCGCACCCTCCCGCCCCGCGCGGCCGCATAAGCCGCATTACGTCACTGTTCTGGCGTAAACCGTCGCTTGGACTGTTCCTGCTTCTGCTTGCACCGCTGATGTGGTTTGGCATTGTCTATTTAGGATCGCTGCTGACCCTTTTGTGGCAGGGTTTTTACACCTTTGACGATTTCACCATGGCGGTCACGCCGGATCTGACCCTGGCGAACATTCTGGCGCTCTTCAACCCGGCAAACTACGACATCATCCTGCGCACGTTAACGATGGCGATTGCGGTGACGATTGCCAGCGCAATTCTGGCGTTCCCGATGGCCTGGTACATGGCGCGATACACCCGCGGCAAGTGGAAAGCGTTTTTCTATATCGCCGTGATGCTGCCAATGTGGGCGAGCTACATCGTCAAAGCCTACGCCTGGACGCTGCTGCTGGCGAAGGACGGCGTGGCACAATGGTTCCTCAACCACCTGGGGCTGGAGCCGCTCCTGACCTCGATCCTTACGCTACCCGCGGTAGGCGGCAACACCTTATCCACCTCCGGGCTGGGGCGGTTTCTGGTCTTCGTCTATATCTGGCTGCCGTTTATGATCCTGCCCGTTCAGGCGGCGCTGGAACGTCTGCCGGCTTCGCTGCTGCAGGCCTCAGCCGATCTCGGCGCGCGCCCGCGCCAGACCTTCCGCTATGTCGTTCTGCCGCTGGCTATTCCGGGTATTGCCGCGGGCTCAATCTTCACCTTTTCCCTGACGCTGGGGGATTTCATCGTACCGCAGCTGGTCGGGCCGCCGGGGTTTTTCATCGGTAACATGGTCTACTCCCAGCAGGGGGCGATCGGCAATATGCCCATGGCCGCGGCGTTCACGCTGGTTCCCATCGTGCTGATTTCACTCTATCTGGCGTTCGTGAAGCGTCTGGGAGCATTCGATGCACTCTGAACGCGCACCGCTGTTCCTGAAAGTGGCAGCGTGGGGAGGCGTCATCTTCCTGCACTTCCCGCTGCTGATTATCGCAGTCTATGCCTTTAATACCGAAGATGCTGCCTACAGCTTTCCGCCTCAGGGGCTGACGCTGAAGTGGTTTACTGCGGCGGCGGGGCGCGGCGATATCATCGAATCGGTGACGTTGTCACTTCAGGTTGCCGCGCTATCCACCGCGATAGCCCTGGTACTTGGCACGCTTGCTGCAGCGGCGCTCTGGCGAAGCGAGTTTTTTGGCAAGAACGCGATCTCGCTATTGCTGCTGCTGCCGATTGCGTTGCCGGGGATCATCACCGGCCTAGCGCTGCTGACAGCGTTCAAAACAATCAACCTTGAGCCGGGGTTTTTCACCATCGTGGTTGGGCACGCCACGTTTTGTGTGGTGGTGGTCTTCAATAACGTGATTGCCCGTTTCAGACGCACTTCCTGGAGTCTGGTGGAAGCTTCGATGGATCTCGGGGCCGACGGATGGCAAACCTTCCGCTATGTGGTGCTGCCCAACCTGGGCTCCGCGCTGCTGGCCGGGGGAATGCTGGCGTTTGCCCTGTCGTTTGACGAAATTATCGTCACAACCTTTACGGCGGGACACGAACGCACGTTACCGCTGTGGTTGCTCAATCAGCTAGGCCGTCCGCGCGACGTGCCGGTCACCAACGTCGTTGCACTGCTGGTGATGCTGGTAACAACCATCCCCATTCTGGGAGCCTGGTGGCTAACCCGCGACGGCGAGAACATCGCCGGCGGCGGGAAATAACATTGATTTGAACAGGACAATGCTATGCAAACACATCTGCTGATAAAGGGTGAACTGGTTGCCGGAGAGGGAGAAAAACAGCCGGTCTATAACCCGGCCACCGGAGAGGTGCTGCTGGAGATTGCTGAAGCGTCAGCGGCACAGGTCGACGCAGCGGTTCAGGCCGCCGACCGTGCTTTTGAGGCGTGGGGACAAACGACGCCGAAAACGCGCGCCGAGTGCCTGCTGAAGCTCGCGGATGCGATTGAAGCGCATGGCGAAGAGTTTGCCCGGCTCGAATCCCTCAACTGCGGAAAGCCGCTGCACTGTGCGCTGGGCGATGAAATTCCGGCAGTGGTCGACGTTTTCCGTTTCTTCGCCGGGGCGGCCCGCTGCCTGAACGGGCTGGCCGCGGGTGAGTATCTTGACGGCCACACGTCGATGATCCGCCGCGACCCGGTGGGCGTGGTTGCCTCTATCGCGCCGTGGAACTACCCGCTGATGATGGCGGCATGGAAGCTGGCGCCTGCGCTGGCGGCCGGTAACTGTGTGGTCATCAAGCCGTCTGAAATCACGCCGCTAACGGCGTTAAAGCTGGCGGAGCTGGCGAAAGATATCTTCCCGGCCGGCGTTCTCAACGTGCTGTTTGGCCGCGGGAAAACGGTGGGCGACCCACTCACCGGACATGAAAAAGTGCGCATGGTGTCGCTGACCGGTTCGATTGCCACCGGGGAGCATATCATCGGGCACACGGCGTCCTCCATTAAGCGCACCCACATGGAGCTGGGCGGTAAAGCGCCGGTTATCGTGTTCGATGACGCCGACCTGGATGCGGTTGTAGAAGGCGTGCGGACGTTTGGTTTCTACAATGCCGGGCAGGACTGTACGGCGGCCTGCCGTATCTATGCCCAGAAGGGGATCTATGCCCAACTTGTGGAAAAGCTCGGTGCCGCGGTCGCCAGCCTCAAAATGGGTGCCCCGGAGGATGAGTCTACTGAACTCGGTCCGCTCAGCTCGGCTGCCCATCTTTCACGCGTCTGTCAGGCGGTTGACGAGGCGAAAGCCCTTGGCCATATCCGCGTGGTGACGGGCGGGAGCAAAAAAGAGGGGGCGGGCTACTACTTCCAGCCAACGTTGCTGGCCGGGGCGAAACAGGACGATGCCATCGTTCAGCGCGAAGTGTTTGGACCGGTGGTGAGCGTCACCGAATTCGACGATGAAGCGCAGGTCCTGGCCTGGGCGAACGATTCGCAATACGGCCTGGCGTCGTCGGTCTGGACGAAAGACGTGGGACGCGCCCATCGCCTGAGCGCACGCCTGCAGTACGGCTGCACCTGGGTGAATACCCACTTTATGCTGGTGAGCGAAATGCCGCACGGCGGCATGAAATTGTCTGGCTATGGAAAGGATATGTCGGTATACGGGCTTGAGGATTATACGGTTGTCCGGCATGTGATGATTAAACACTAGAAAATCATGCCCGGCGGTCTGCATCGCCGGGCGTTTGCTTTACCAGCCACACACCTCGTGCTCATTTTCCGTGTCGTAAGCGCGGACGGTATTCACCAGATCTTTTACCACGTCTGCGGCGACGTCGGGGATGAGCAACTCCATGGGGGCCTCTGTTTCATAATCCACCGAGACGCCGTTGCTGTTGTTGGTCACGGTCACTGTGTACGTTGCTTTACCCACGCGGTTACTCCTTATGTGTATTGACCACTTTGCCGATGCCAGCCCCCTGAAGCGTAACGTCAGGATCGGCAAAAAAGTCGATATTGAAATAGGTATCGTCGGTCAATAGCTCGATGCGGTGCCATTTCTCCGGCGGTGAGATGCCAAACGATCCGGCTTCAATCACCAGCTCCAGATCCGGTTCGGTCGCGTCAGCGTTCGGGAAACCGAAATAGCGCACCGCACCCTGCATCACCGACAAACGGCCATATACGCTGGCTTTCGTATTATGGTGGGTGAAAAGGGCTTTTGGCGCGGTGTCTTTGTTCCAGAATGGCGTGGAGCGGGTATGAACAAAATTCTCAGGGATACGTAGCATAAGGGTTACCTCGTAAATAAAAGCCGCTTAAAGCGACTTCAACACCTCTGGTTCGACGAAAAATTCAATATTGAACAGCGTGTCGTCGCTCATCACCTCGATGTGATGCCATTTCTCAGGGGGAAAAACACCGAAGTGGCCGGCCCTGATAATCAGTGTGCTGTCAGGCTCAGGGACATGTTCATCAGCATAACCCAGGTAGCGGACGGCACCCTGCATAACGGACAGGCGGGGATAAACGCCCGGACGGGTACCCGTATCGAGATGACGCTGAAAGATCCCGGCGGGGGCGGTTTCTTTATTCCAGAAAGGGGTAGAGCGGGTATGAATACAGCTTTGCGGAATGCGTAGCATATTGCCTCCCATGTATGTCTGCCTTTATTAGACGCCTTTGCGGAAGAGAGAATTTATCAAAAAGTGCATTTTACTTGCATGTTATCAATAAAGATAATGGGTGGCTCCCCCTGTTTGTAATACAAAATACTCAGTTGTTATTAGCCATAATATTTAAGTGGTTATTATGTAATGAAAAAACTTGATCTGTATCAACATATGACGCATATTGCGTGCGGTTATTTTTTCGGCTCTGGTATACAGAATGACGTTGTATCAAAAGATGTTGGTTTTTTACGCAGTGATGGCTTCCATCTGTGCATTAATTACCTGGTTCCTTTCTAAAGACCGCAAGCGCATCCGCCTGCTTAGCGCGTTTCTGGTCGGGTCGACCTGGCCGATGAGTTTCCCCGTTGCGCTGCTGATTTCTCTTTTCTGAAGCATCCTTCCAATTTCGAAAGATGAACATAGCATTCCAGTTACGATGGCTGTATAAATACACAGTGCATCGTAAAGGAGTGCTTATGAACAGTTTTTACTCGCAGCATGCGGGTTGCACCGTGCGCTGGCATGATTTGCCCGGCTCTGGCGATCCCTTAGTCTTTATCCACGGATTGGGCTGCGCCTCTTCCTATGAATATCCTCGCGTCGTCCGAGACCCTCAGTTTGGCGGGCGCAGAGCTATTCTCATCGATTTACCCGGCAGCGGTTACAGCGATAAGCCTGAACATTACAGCTATAAAACGACTGAACAGGCGCGCGTCGTGGCGGAGTTGATTGACCATCTTCAGCTGGATGCTTTCTGGTTATACGGTCACAGCATGGGCGGCAGCATTGCTATAGAAACGGCGGGGCTGCTGGCACCGCGCGTGAAGGGACTGATAGTGTCGGAGCCCAATTTTCACGCCGGTGGGGGGATGTTTAGCCGCTCTATTGCGGCGCAAACCGAATACCAGTTTGTGGCGCAGGGCTATAATGCCATGCTCCGTAAAGAGACCACCGCCTGGGCCGGGTGCCTGCAAAGCAATGCACCCTATGCCGTCTGGCGCGGCGCATCAAGCCTGGTCGCCGGTGTTGAGCCGGACTGGGAAGCGCAATTTCTGTCGCTGCCTTGCCCGGTGACGTTGATTTTTGGTGAGCTCTCACTGCCGGATGACGATGTGGATAATCTGAAGCTGAAGGGCGTTGAGGTCAAAATCATCCCTGCGGCGGGGCACTCCATGTCGTGGGAAAACCCGTCGGCACTGGCGCAGGCCTTAGCGGAGTGTATGGCGGCGTGATTATCGTTGCTGAATATATGCCGGGTAAGCGCAGCGCTACCCGGCAAGAAAGGCCGCTACAGGATTAAAGCCCGCAGTGCCTGACGTGCGTCAGGCTGAACATCATGCGGATGCTGATAATCAATGTTTTCGATTGCCCGGCTATAGAGGGCAACCAGCCAGTCGTAAACGTACGCGGTGGCCGCATGAACAGGCTGCTCCCCCAGACGCGTCAGGCGCGGTGCGGCACTGCTGACGACGGGCGTAACAAAGATTGCCTGACCTTTGCGAATGCGGCTTGCGGGGCGTTCTGCTGACGGGGTCTGGTCGTAACCCAGCCAGCCAACGAAATTCCCTATCACCGCATGCAGCTGCGCCGCGCTGCTTTTATCCGCGTCGACAATGCGCTGAAGCTGTTGCGGCAGATTAAGCCGGTAGCTGGTTACCACCAGCACATCCGCGATTTGCTGCAGCACCGCGGGCTCCAGACCAAGACGGGCGGCGGTAGCTTCATTGCGGCTCCACTGGCGCAGATGATTTATCCATACTCTGTGCGCCAGGCGCGCTTTGTCTTTTGTCTGGAATCGTCCTGCGCTTTCCTGGGCGTTATCGGCGAACAGATCGATGGTGTCCGTGAACAGCCCGTTCACCTGCTCCTCGCGCGGCTGCTGAACGGCGAGCAGCGTTTCAAAGGCTCTCAGCGGCGGCAGCAGGCCTTCAAGCAGTTCGCCGTGACGGGCGGCACTGCTTTGCAGCGTGCGCACCATGTTTTCGGCCTGAGCACGTCGCGTACCCGGTTCCTCAACCAGCGGCGCCAGATAGCTTTGCATCAGCGACGCGATCTCCTGCCGCAGCAGGTTTTTCAGCGTGCCGAGACGCTTCTGCCGCTGTGCCGGGAGCGTCGCCTGAGACAACCACTCAATGACGCGCTGCATGCTGTGGCTGTCCAGCGCCTGCAGAGTTCCCCAGCGCAGGCCTGGCTTGCCCAGCAGATGCTGTACGGCTTCATCGAGATTCTGTCGGGTAGTGAAACGAGCGTCATGCGGGGTGATCGCCCACACCAGCCCCGGCAGGGCAGACTCCTCGGCAGGCTGGGTCTCTTTAATCCAGTTAATTAACACTTTTGCTTTTTGGGCCGTCTGCTCGTGCCGCGCTGTCGCGTTGCAGATAACCAGCACATCCGGCTGGAGCTGCTGGCGGTAATGTTCAAACAGCCACTGGCATTTAGCCTGTACTAAAGGATCGGCACTGCCGTATTCAAAGACCGGAATATCAATGATATCAACGTTATCCAGCGCGCCATTCTCAACCGGCAAGACCAGCTCGCGGGTAAGGAAGGCAAGCACGTCGACCGGGATGCTGATGGCGTTGAGCATTTCACCGTTGTTCAGCGGATGAAGCAGCGTCTCCTGAGTTTCCTGCTGGGTTAAGGTACCGTGCGTCAGGAACCCTTCACCAGGCAGACCAAAGCTGTCCACCAGCAGGCTCAGCGGCGCAGCCAGCTCGCTCGCATGGCTGGTCTGATGCAGCACGTGGGCAAGCTTCAGCCACTGCTGGGTTAACTCCTGTTGCTCGCCCCACAGTAGCGACCAGACGCTGGCGCGGGTGCTGAGATCGAGCGATGGCACCAGCTGGGCAAACTCATGCCACAGGGCGTCATCAATTTGCTGTCTCGCGGCGGGTACCGTGCTTTGCCAGAAACGCGAAATCGCACCCACATCCTGCGCCGTGATGCCGGGCACGCTCTGCGGCTGGCGAAGGCCGCGCCATTTCTCCAGACGCGTCTCAATGACCGCCTTATCCACCGCGCGCATCTGCGGGTGCAGCGTCGTGCGGGCAATAAACAGCTGTACCAGTTCGGCCTCTGTGACCAGGCTCAGACGCAGCGGAAACGCCTCATCCGCTACCTCCGGGGTGTCTCGTGTGAAGCGCACGGCCATGTTGGTCAGGGCATGCCCTGGGTTAATATGCGAAAAATAGTCAAAGGTGCGCTGGCCCGGCATCACGTTCAGGCGCCCGTTACCGCTGCCGCACAGCGACAGCAGCAGGTGCGCTTTGGCGCTCTGAGAATGGCCGTAAAGCCCAATGCTGCTCCGGCGGGTCAGGGCGTGTTCAATGGCCTGCTCCCGCGCCTGCGCCGCGTTGATGCGAGCAAGCAGGGCATCAGCATCGTTATCCAGCACAGGGGCGGTCAGGCGCGTCTCATTAATCCACCCGATTAAGGCCTGAGTGGTGGTCGTGGTCGCTGTCATTTCAGGTATACGCTCCCGCTGTCGATCCAGTAGTGGCTACCGCTGTGTCGGCGATCGGCCAGGGTATTCAGTTTGAAGGTTAACGCGTCAGGCGCAACCGGCGTGCCGTCCTGAAGCCAGGCATCGCTGAGCTCGAAGGACTCAGGGCCCTCTAATTTGCTGCCGCCGCAGAGCTTAAGCCGCACGTTCAGCACGCCGTCGCCGGCAATCGCTTTTGCCAGTTCAGCCGAGTTGATGCTGAGCGTATAAAGCGGCGTGGCGGGCCAGCGCGCGTTCGCCAGCTGGCGGAAGCCGAGGGTAACGTTACCGCGCAGCGGGAAGTGCAGACGGGCGTCAAGCTTCGCGCCGGGTTTATCGAGATCGATATCCTGATACCAGACGTTTTCCTCGCGCAGGGTATTGACGGTGTTATCCAGCACGCCCAGATAGCGCACGGTGGAATAGGCGCCAATGTCCGCGGCCTTAAAGTTAAAGCGCGGCAGACGCAGATCGAGCGCCAGGCTGCAGAGCATGGCCCCCACCGCGGCGGTCGATTTCGGATTGCCTATGCGCCCCTGCTGGCTGAAGGGATACCACTCGTGAACCTGATATTTATCCAACCAGACGATGCGGTTGACCGGCACCGGCTGCAGATGCCGAATCAGCGCCTGAACGCCCGGCAGGCAGCCCGGGCGCCCGGTGATGAGCAGAATATCGCAGCTGTAATGGGAAATCGCTTCACACACCGCGTGAAGCGGCGAGGTCAGCGTAAACTGACCGGCCAGCATTGCATCCTGCATTTCGCGGAAGTTCACGTGCAGCGGCACGGCGAACAGGTCGAACGCCTCTGAGCCCGCCGGCAGGGCATGATCGATTGCCTGCTGAAGATAGTTCATCACGTTGCGGGTTGGTTTCTGCGCAAGGAGCTCGCCAAAGGTGGCATGCAGGCCCGCCAGCGGATCGTCAATGTCGCTGGCTTCCCACGCGGAAAGAATGGCGTGGCCAATCGGCATAAAGAGCTGAAACGCCGTTTGCTGGCGCAGTACCGCCTGGGTATCAATACGCCCGGAGTCGCCGAACAGCGACGCCATCAGCAGTGAGGCGTCCGCAATGCCGGATTTCTGCAGCTGCGTTTGCAGGGCGGGCAGGACATAGCGCTGAATCACGTCCAGCAGGGTATCGTCGCCCGCCACCTTGAACCCTTCGCGGAACAGCAGTTGCGGGGTGATTTTGACGTTATTACCGGAGCCGTCATCAAGCTGGTAGTGGGTTATTGCCATATCCGTGGTGCCACCGCCGATGTCGATAGACGCGACGCGTAATGCGCGGCCCGGCTGCACGCCTGGCTCAGGTTCACGATCCGTGCGGGCGAGTGAGGCGAAAAAGGCTTCCGTCTGGCCGCCAAAACGGGAAATCGCTTCGTTATACAGCCACACCAGCTGACCGCAGCTGGCTTCATCCCACTCCATCTGGATCTCAGGGACCGGCACCACGCTTTTTTCCTGCTGCTTGCGGGTGGCAAAATCTTCATCCTGCGGGTGCCAGCCCATCGCTTTCCAGACGATGGCAATGGCTTCAAACATGCGGCGACGGAAAATCTCGCGCTCCTGCTTCGGCATGGCCGAGGGCAGGGTCAGGATCAGGGTGCGCAGCTGGCGCGGCGAGGCCGGGAAGCCCAGGCGCAGGCGGGTGGCGACGCTGTTGATCTGGCCCAGCGCCTGCGCCAGCAGCTCGCACAGCATGTGCGTCATCAGCGTGCTGCGGCTGTACTGCGGCGAAAAGACCGGCAGCCGCTCGTCCTGCGGCAGCGTAAACAGCGGCTCACCGTCATCGTTCATCAGGTTCATCAGCGGAAACGCCGTGGCGAGCGGTTCACGCTGGGTTTTGCCGTTCATCTGACTAAAGCGCCAGTCCTGCACGACAGGCGTTTCATCCCACAGGTAGCGGCGCGGGCTGGAAATGCCGCTGTTACCTTCGGTTCCCAGGCGCTGCATCGCCAGCTTGCGGGCTTCATCGCCTACGCGAACAATCGACGGCCAGACAAACGCATCTTCGCGACCGCTTTCCACCGAGAAGTGCTGTTTGCCAAAACGCGCTTCGGAGAATTCAAGACGGCTGGTAAAGAGAGGTTCGTTCAGGAACTGGGGCTCGCTTAACGAACGAACCTGCAGCTCGGCGGTCTGCCGAAGCCCGTCGTTTGCATCACCGTGGTCTTCAATAATGACGCCGCAGGTGTGGGTGTTGCCCACGTCGAGGATCAGATCGACCGGAATGGCAGGCGTGCTGAGCGTGTGGGTGACAAATTTCACTTCCGGAATGGTGAGCTGTTCACCGAGCATGGTCAGTACATTGAGCCAGTGGGCCTGATATTCAAAACTGCGCATCGCCTGATGCAGGTCGCGTTCAGAGCGGTTTTCAACGCCGTCGGCATACTGGGTAAATGCCTCGCGCAGCCAGCCGTCAATCCAGGTCTGGTCGAGGAAGCTTTCTACCTCACTATCGCGCCACGCCAGCGCAAAGCGGGTTCCATTCAGAATATCGTTTTCAACCGGCGACAGGGCTGAAGTGGCATGCTCCGCGATCTGGCTGTCGAGCGCGAGGGTGACGCGGTGCGAGTTGCCTGCCGTATCGGGCTTCTCGAGCTTGCGCACCTGAACGCGCGCCCAGTTATCCGGTCCTTCCACAAAGGTCCGCGGCGGGTTGAAGCGCAGGAAGGGCACGGGAAGCCAGACGCCGTCCAGCACGGCAAGGGACTGATGCAGCGGAATGGTGGTTTCCGGTTTAACCACTTCAGGCTGACCGCCGTTCGTCCCCGGCAGGGTATAGCGCCCGTTCACCAGGTCGAAATCGAGTCGCAAAAGGGGGCCGTTCGCGGTTTTACGTACGAAGCGCCCGTTGCTGGCGGTGTCCTGCGGCGTCAGGCCGAAATCCAGGAACTGCACGCCGCTGTTGGCAATAAGCGTGACGCTTTGTTTATAGTCGCAAAGATTTACCAGCATAGGATCAGGCACCTGCTTTCTTGAACGTCAGTGGGACGACGGTGTTGGCGTCATAGCGAGCGCGACATTCTGCGATATCGCTGGCCCCGGCTTTACAGGCGACTTCCGGCATCGGGTAGCGGGAACCGTCGGTGCAGCGGGCATTGCCGCGACTTTTAATCATCAGCTCGCCATTGCTGTGCAGCCCGGAGAAAATCTCCGCGCGGCAGACAATGTTGTCGCCGTGCACGACGCGGGCGAAACCTTTATTGTTCTGGATTTGATAGCGCATTGAGGGCGGCTTGCCGGTGACCGGATCTTTCACGTCGAGAACCGCGCGCCAGGTACCGTTCAGGAAGCGCGTCGACCCGGCTTTCACCTGACCGGCTTCCATCACCATGGCATCTTTCGGGATCGGAACAATTACCACCGGTGCGGCTTCAGGCGCAGGAGCGGGTTCTTTTTCTTTACTGGCGACGACCTCAGCCTGATGCAGGGGGAGATTCATAGCCAGCGGCTCTACCGCTTTGATCGGCTGCGGTGCAATAGCCACGGGCTCAGGAGCCGGTGCCGGAGCGGGCTCTGCCGAAGGGGCCTGTTTTGGCCACAGCAGCGGCGCGGCAACGGCTGCCACAATCACGGCGGCAACCGGCAGGGTCCACAGGGGAACGCGACGTTTTTTCGTGACGGCAACAGGCGCAGGTTCCTGAGCGGGTTGCGCAACAACCGGCGCGGGCTCCGGCTCATACAGTTCTTCCGGCGTAATACGCACGGCGGCGACGGGCGCAATCAGCGGCTCGTCTGCTTTTTCAAAGGTGATGGCCGGTTCGGGAGTGGGCTCTGGCTCGGGCTCTTCAATCACAACGGGGGCAGGCTCGGGGATCAACGCTTCACGCAGGCAGTCGAGGACATCGTCGCGCGCATTTTCGTTCAGGTTTACAAAACCCCAGAAGCAAATAATCGGCTTTCCTGCGACCAGGAAAACAAAATTCTCGCCGGGAAACTGAAACGCTTTCGACAGCAGCGAGCCGAAAAGCTGCTGCGCGGTTTTGGGCGACTGGAGGCATTTCTTGCTTAACGACTCAACGCTGGCAAGCGTGTTTTCCAGATAGCGCAGGGCGCGGTAGCGGTCGTCTTCACTGGCCGCCTTCCAGCTGGTGACGCTTCCCTCAACGGGGGAATACCAGTCCACGCGGTCGCCGCTGTCGTTGACCTGAGGAATAGCCAGACAGTCCACTATGGCCTGCTGTTTGCGCAATCGAAGCGCTTCCCGGATTTGTAACGCTGATTCAAAAACGGCCTGTCCGCCGCCGCCAACGGCCTGAAAATCATCCAGATTACCGCTGCGTAAAAGAGTTTTTGCCACGATTTGATCCCATATACTTCTTCACACCGTTACTTTAACGAAACGAGGAAGCAAACAAACGGAGGAAGAGACGCTAAAAGCGCCGATTTCTTGCGGCATAGATCGTGACGGTTGTGCTTGACGAATAACGTAACTTAAGGCAAATCACCTATTTTTGCACTGGAGGTAAAACCGGCAAAAAACGCGCCTTTAGAATAACCTGATAGTGTTTCGTTATTTGCCAGGTGATAAGGGCTGTGCTGTTATTACTGACCTATATAATAAATCTGTCAGGGTTATAACTATGTCTACAGGGAAAACGCTGCTCGCCCTTGCGCTGAGCGCTCTTTTACCAGCCGGTGCCGCATGGGCGGCAAACAACGACACCCTTATTTACTGCTCCGAGGCATCGCCAGAGTCGTTCAACCCGCAAATCGCCAGCTCCGGCCCGTCGTTCGTGGCCAGCTCTCAGGTTCTGTACAACCGCCTGATCAATTTCGACCCGGTGAAAAATACCCCGGTACCGTCACTGGCGGAATCCTGGACGATTTCACCGGACGGCAAGACCTATACCTTTACCCTGCGCAAAGGGGTGAAGTTCAACAGCAACAAATACTTCAAGCCGACGCGCGACTTTAACGCCGATGACGTTATTTTCTCGGTGATGCGTCAGAAAGACCCTAAACACCCGTACCATAATGTGTCCCAGGGCAACTACGAATACTTCAACGATGTCGGGCTCGATAAGCTGATTCAGGACGTTAAAAAGGTCGACGATTATCACGTCCAGTTCACCCTGAGTGAACCCAACGCCGCGTTCCTGGCCGACTGGGGAATGGATTTCGCGTCGATCCTCTCCGCCGAATACGCCGATGTGATGCTGAAAAAAGGCACGCCTGAGAACGTCGATACCTGGCCGATCGGTACCGGGCCCTATGTGCTCCAGCAGTACAAGGTGGACTCGCTGATCCGCTACGTCGCTAATCCGAACTACTGGGATGGCGAGGTGCCGACCAAACATCTTATCTTCTCCATCACGCCAAACGTGGAAACCCGCCTGGCGAAATTGCAGACCAACGAGTGTCAGATTATTCCTGCGCCGTCTCCGGTTCAGTTTGACGTGATTAAAAAGAACAAAGACCTGACGCTGCACTCTGTCGATGCGCTGAATGTTGGCTATCTGGCGTTTAATACCGAGAAAAAGCCGTTCGATAACGTGCTGGTGCGTCAGGCGCTAAACTACGCGACCGACAAGAAGGCTATCGTTAATGCGGTCTTTATGGGCTCCGGTACGGTGGCAAAATCGCCGATCCCGCCAAATATGCTGGGCTTTAATAAAGATCTGCAGGACTACAGCTACGATCCTGATAAAGCAAAAGCGCTGCTGAAGCAGGCCGGGCTGGAGAAGGGCGCGGAAGTCACGCTGTGGTCAATGCCGGTTCAGCGTCCGTATAACCCTAACTCGCGTCGTATCGCGGAGATGATCCAGAGCGACTGGGCGAAAGTCGGCGTGAAGGCCAAAATTGTCTCCTATGAGTGGGGCGAATACCTCTCCGGCATGCGTAAAGGCGAGCACGACTCCGCGCTGTTCGGCTGGATGTCCGATAACGGCGACCCGGACAACTTTGCCGATGTGCTGCTGGGCTGCAACAGCATTAAAACCGGGTCAAACGCCGCGCGCTGGTGCGATAAGGGTTATGATGCCCTGGTGCAAAAAGCGAAGCTGACCAGCGATCCGGCCGAGCGTGCGAAACTGTACGGCCAGGCGCAGGAGATTTTCTACCAGCAGGCACCGTGGATCGCGCTGGCAAACGGCAAAACGTTCTTTGCAACCCGCAGCAACGTGACCGGATACAGCGTGAGCCTGATGGGCAGCGATTTCTCTAAAGCGAAGCTGAACTAAGCATTTATTGCCGGGTGAGGCGTAAGCCACCACCCGGCAAAAACAAGGAGTGACAATGTCACATTTAAACGAAGTTACCGCCCGCGTGGATGCCGCCATCGAAGAGAGCGTCATCGCCCACATGAACGAACTGCTGATTGCATTGAGCGATGATGCCGATCTCAGCCGTGAAGACCGTTACGCCCAACAGCAGCGTCTGCGTACCGCGATTTCGCACCACGGTAAGCAGCACAAAGAGGAGATGGATGCGCGCCAGGAACAGCTGATCAAGGGCGGCACCATACTGTAATCAAAACTGGCGTCGCGCTACCAGCCAGGCCCCGACGACCAGCATCACCGCGCCGCATACCGGGCCGATCAGCGCGCGCAGGGGAATGCCATGGCTTCTCAGCATGTCAAGGACCAGCCCGCCAATCAGCTGGCTTGCGACCAGCACCGCGATGGTCGTTGCCGCGCCCACGTTCTGGTAGCCGCTGATGCTTGCAAACACAAAAAACGACCCCAGGAGCCCCGGGATCAGCGTCCACCAGCGCACCGTTGCGGCCAGCTCACTGAACCCGGCGAAGCCCTGCTTCAGCAGCAGAATGCTGACAAACAGCACAATGCCGACCAGGGAGTTCAGCAGCATTGCGATAAGAATGGTGGAGGAGGACTGGGTGATACGCACCATTAAGGTGTTTTGCACCACCAGACCGATCCCCGCCGCCACCAGGAACGCCAGCGTCAGCGACTGATTCATGGGATTGCGTCCGGGTCGCTGCGCTCGTCCAGCTGCAGCTGCATAAAGGTTAAGTCCAGCCAGCGGCCAAACTTGGTTCCCACCTGCGGCATCTGCCCCGTAGTCACAAAACCGAGCGTTTCGTGGAGGTGAATCGAGGCCTTATTTTGCGCTTCAATGCCGGCCACCATCACGTGTTTGCCGATGGCGCGGGCCTCATTGATCAGCGCTTTCATTAACGTGCGGCCAATGCCTTTACCCTGATGCTCCGGATGGATATATACCGAATGCTCAACCGTGTGACGAAAGCCGTCGAAGGCGCGCCAGTCGCCGAAAGAGGCGTACCCGGTAACCGCACCATTATCCTCAGCCACCAGAACCGGGTAACCCGCGAGCGTGCGGGCCTCGAACCAGGCGATTCGGTTATCGGTATCAACGGTTTTATCGTTCCAGATCGCGGCAGTATGCAGCACCGCATGGTTATAGATCTCTCCTATCGCAGCGCAGTCTTCTTTACAGGCGTGACGAACGATCATGATTAAACCTCTGTATGTTGTTTACTATAGTATTACGCTATAGATATGATATTACACAACTGTATCGTCAGAGCGCTACGTGAGAATGATTATGTGCCCCATTGAAACGGCGTTCATACGCTTTAGTATGACGTTATGAACACAATAACAGACACAATGAATCAGCGTATTAGCGCCAGAATTCGCCTCGAACGTGAATCACGCGGCTGGTCTCTTAGCGAGCTGGCCGAGCGGGCAGGCGTATCTCGCGCCATGATCCACAAGATAGAGCGCGGCGACAGCAGCCCGACGGCAACCTTGCTTGCCCGTCTGTCAGGCGCGTTTGGGATCAGCATGTCGACCCTGATTGCCAGAGCCGAGATGCAGGAGGGAAAACTTCTGCGCCTGGCGAACCAGCCCGTCTGGCGCGATCCGCAAACCCACTACCTTCGTCGCCACGTTTCTCCCCGTACCGATCTGCCTATCGACCTCGTTCAGATTGAACTGCCCGCGGGGAGCGACGTCCCGATGCCGGCGTCCTCCTACGCGCTCGCGCGGCAGCTGATCTGGCTGCAGTCCGGCGAGCTGGTATTCCAGGAGGGCGATACTCGCCACGAGATGAAGGCCGGAGACTGTCTGGAGCTGGGGCCGCCAAACGACTGCCGTTTTATCAACGAAACGAATGAAACCTGCATCTATCTTGTGGTCCGGCTTAACCAGTCTGCCTCGTAATGTTAAGGCGATAATGCCGATCGTGAGCCAGGCTGTAATGACATTTGTACCAGAAGGAGAATCCGATGAATCAATCTGTTTCGCAAAACCGCCGCTGGGTGCTGGCCTCTCGCCCACAGGGCGCGCCGGTGGCGGAGAATTTTCGTCTGGAAGAGCAGCCCGTTCCTGCTCCTCAGGCGGGGCAGCTGCTGCTTCGCACCGTCTGGCTGTCGCTGGACCCTTACATGCGGGGCCGCATGAGCGATGCGCCATCCTATTCTCCGCCGGTTGAGATTGGTGCGGTGATGGTAGGGGGAACGGTTAGCCGCGTTGAGCAGTCAAACCACCCCGACTTTAAAGCGGGTGAATGGGTGCTGAGCTACAGCGGCTGGCAGGAGTACGCGCTTTCGGACGGCAGCGGCCTGGTCAAGCTGGGCGATAATCCCACCCATCCCTCCTGGGCGCTGGGCATTCTTGGGATGCCGGGCTTTACCGCCTACATGGGGTTGCTGGATATCGGACAACCGAAAGCGGGTGAAACGCTGGTGGTCGCCGCCGCGACGGGCCCGGTTGGGGCGACCGTCGGGCAGATCGGTAAAATTAAAGGCTGCCGCGTGGTCGGGGTAGCCGGTGGGGCAGAAAAATGCCGCCACGCCGTTGAGGTTCTTGGATTTGACGTGTGTCTCGATCACCACGCGGCGGATTTCGCTGAGCAGCTGAAACGCGCCTGTCCGAAAGGCATTGATGTCTACTATGAAAACGTCGGAGGGAAAGTGTTTGACGCCGTGCTGCCGCTGCTGAATACCTCCGCGCGCGTGCCGGTGTGTGGCCTGGTGAGCGGCTACAATGCAACGGGGCTGCCTGACGGACCGGACCGTTTGCCGCTTCTGATGGGGACGATTCTGAAGAAACGCATCCGGATGCAGGGCTTTATCATTGCCCAGGACTACGGCCACCGCATTCATGAGTTTCAGGAAGAGATGGGGCGCTGGGTGCAGGAGGGCAAAATTCACTATCGTGAACAGGTGACGGACGGGCTGGAAAACGCGCCTGAAGCGCTGATTGGCCTGCTGGAAGGAAAAAACTTCGGTAAAGTCGTGATTCGCGTCGCGGCTGACAATAAATAAAAGGCACTATGGCGGGGTTTCCCGCCATATTTATTTGTGAAGATACGATATATTGTCTTTAATTAACGGACATGGCTTTTCGCGCCATCATCCCGGATGAGCCCGAAACCGATAAAAAAAACACATTTTGCATTTTTTGCTGTTTTACGTACTTCCCACCACCAGGCATGACGATACAGGATATATCGGACCAGCGTCGTTTTATTAAAACTGGCGTTTAAAAATAGCATTAAGTTTTAGCTACAGGAATTGAACATGCTTGATTTGGATCACTTAGAAAAAGCCCAAAGGATCAGTCTTACCATGCAAGTTGAACTCAGTTTGAAAGGAGCGTTAATTACAGGCTCCCTTAAACCGGGTGCACGACTGATTACGAAAGAGATCGCCGACAAATTAGGAACCAGCATTACCCCAGTGCGCGAGGCGCTGCTGCGTCTGGTGTCAGCAGGGGCATTACATGCCACGCCAGCACAGGCATTTCTGGTGCCGGAGGTGACGCTGGACCGTTATAACGAAATCAACGCTATTCGCAAGCAGCTTGAACCCATGGCGGTTGCCGCAGCCTGTCAGAATATGTCTGACCAAAAGATCGAGACGTTGCGCAAATTGTCGGAAGCGTTTCATGAGGCCATGCGCAACGGGAACGTTCAGCAGGCATTGCAGGCAAATCGCATCTTCCGCTTTACGCTTTATCAGTACGCGGAAATGCCCACGCTGAATGCATTAATTGAACAGCTTTGGGTGCGCATCGGGCCTTGCATTAACTATCTGCACCAGGAGCTTAATGACATTAAGGAAGCGACGTATCACTATGACGAACTGCTTTCAGCCCTGGAACGCCGGGATGTCGACGCCAGCCAGAAGGCGATTGAAAAATCGATTGATGAAGCGAATACGCTTTTACAGCGACAATATTTTAACTGAGAGATAATTTAACAGAGCGACTATATACCGCGTCTATTTATTTATCTGGTGAATAACTCCTGATGGCATTTTGCCATCAGGATCGTTATTTTCGGTATAAAATAAACTTTACTTATTTGTTACTCGAATCGATAAGACACCGACAGACCCACACCGTAGTTACGGCCAGGCGCTGGCTCGTAATAACGCCCGTTGGATTCGTTGACAATAACCGAGCCAACGTACTCTTTGTCGAACAGGTTATCTACGCGGCCAAAGACGTCCATCCCCCAGTTGCCGTAGTTGAATTTATACCCGGTATTCAGCCCGACCACCGTGTACGATGGCGCTTTCGCCGTGTTCTCGTCGTCGGCCATGATATCGCTCATGTAGCGCACGTCCGAGCCCGCGTACCAGCCTTCTTCAGGCTGCCAGCCAAACGACGCATAGCCCATATTGCGGGCAATGCCCGGCATACGGTTACCGTTACAGTCCGCGTCGCCGCAGACGTTGGTCCGGTAGGTGGCATCAAGGTAGGTCCACGCCATTTTCAGCTTCCAGTTCTCAGCAAACTGCTGATCGAGAGACACTTCGACTCCCTGACGGCGGGTCTTTCCGGCATTTTTATAGCTTGTGCGGCCACCAGAGCTGGCATCCACCACGATCTCGTCATCCGTATCGGTGCGGAACAGCGCTGCCGTCAGCAGGCCATTGCCAATGCGGGTTTTGCTGCCCACCTCATACGTGTTGTTCGTGGAAGGCTGCAGGCCGATATTCAGGCCGCCCTGGTTATCGGCGCGATACGAAAGCTCGTTGATGGTTGGCGTTTCGAACCCACGCCCTGCGGCAGCGTAGAGGTTCCACGCGTCCGTCACCGCATACTTCACGGAGCCCGCCGGGAGCCACTTGTGATAGCTCGCGTCACCGCTGTCGTCGCCGTTGCCCGGCGTAACGTAATGGTCGTTAGAATCAAACCAGACCGAGCTATAACGCACGCCCGCATCCACGGACAGTTTCTGCGTCAGCTGCCAGCTGGTCTGCAGGTAAGGGTCGACGTTCCACATCAGGTTACGTTCGTTCCGGCGTTTATCACCCTTCACGCCGTAATCCGGCACGCCGTTGTTCATCACGAAGTTCTCGTACCCGCGACGATCTTCACTCATATTTTCATAGTTCAGACCGGTGGTGAAGGTGACCGGCACCAGCAGCTCGCCGCGGTGTGTCCAGCGGGTATCAACCCCCTGATAATGACGCTGCATATCGATCACGCCGCCGGAGTGAGAAGGCCTCAGCTGCGGCTGGTAGGGAATCGACTGGTACTGGGTCATTTCACGCTCGCCGGCGTACATCATCACGCTGAGATCGTCCTGAGCGCTAAGCTGGCGGTCGTAGCGCAGCCCCGCCTGAGTCTGCTTGATGGTCTTGCGCGTGTTGTACTGATCGCCGCGCGGGGACTGACGCGGGTTATCCTGCCACTCCTGATAGCTCAGCCCGCCCGGATCGTTTGCTTTCATGTCCACGCTGTTAAAAATCAGCGTTAACTTGCTGGCATCGTCAATGCGTACGCCCAGTTTGGCATTAGCGAGATTCTTCCGCGCGCCGCTGTGGTCGCGGTAGCCTTTAGTGGTGAAGCGGGTGGTGGATACGGTGTAATCCACGTCCCCGGCATGGGTGCCATCGCCCATTGCGCCGGTGGCTTTCATGCCGTAGCGCCATGTCCCGTAACTGCCGTAATAGCTGCTTGCCTCGATGGTCGGCGGCTGCTGCCCGGTTTGCGTATTGATGTTAATCACGCCGCCAGAGGCGTTGCCATACAGGGCGGAGAAGGGACCGCGCAGCACCTCAACGCTGTCAATGCTGGAGAGATCGATGTTGGAGGTCTGGCCCTGTCCGTCCGGCATGGTGGCTGGAATACCGTCGACGTACATGCGAATGCCGCGCACGCCAAACGTTGAGCGGGCACCAAACCCGCGCATCGAAAGCTGGAGATCCTGAGCATAGTTCTGACGGTTCTGAATCTGTAGTCCCGGAACGCTGCCAAGCGATTCGGAGAGATTAATGCGCGGCGCGGCGTGGCGCATATCCTCGCCATTCACGACGCTGACCGCCGCCGGAGTATCAAGCTCTGATACGGTTTGCGGCGTGGCGCTGACGATCATGGTCTGTTCCTCTGCGCTCATCGCGCTTAGAGGCGCAAAAACAACGGGAACCAGCAGCAGCGGGAGAGATGCCTTACGGGCAGATATGATTTTCATGAGTAAAACCGGTTGTGATGTATAAACGAACCAAATGGAACATGTCCATACATGTTAAAGGTTTTGTAAATGTTTTGAAAACTATAACCGCACATTGCGTTAATGAAAGGCAATAGGGAAAAGAAAAACTCCACTTTTAACTTATTAATGATTACTATTCTCATTATCAAAACGGCAATGCCATGACGTTGCCAGCCGGAAGCGATGTCAGCAGTACCCCCAATTTTCAAAAAAGGAATTGTTATGTCTTTACGCCATCTGAGCTCGCCACGCCTGAGTACGTCTCTGCTGTCTGCCGCTTTACTGTTTGCCGGAACCTTCCAGGCGCATGCCGCCGAAGAGATGCTGCGTAAAGCGGTGGGTAAAGGTGCCTATGAAATGGCGGTCAGCCAGCAGGAGAACGCCCTGTGGGTTGCGACGTCGCAAAGCCGTAAACTCGACAAGGGTGGCGTTATCTATCGCCTCGATCCTGCTACGCTTGAGGTGACGCAGGCCATTCATAGCGATCTCAAACCGTTTGGCGCCACCCTCGACGGCGCGACGCAAACCCTGTGGCTGGGTAATACGATCAACGGCGCAGTGACGGCCATTGATGCGAAAACGGGCGACGTGAAAGGGCGACTGGTGCTTGATAGCCGCCAGCGCAGTGAAACCGTCAAGCCGCTGCAGCCGCGCCAGCTGGTGGCGGATGACGCGAGCAACACGATTTACATCACCGGAGTCGGCAAAGAGAGCGTGATTTGGGTCGTGGATGGCGCAAAGCTGAAGCTGAAAGAGACCATTGCCAACACCGGCACATACAGTACCGGTCTGGCGCTGGATGCAAAGGCGAAACGCCTGTACACCACCAATGCAGACGGTGAGCTGGTCACCATTGATACCGCCACCAACAAAATCCTGAGCCGCAAAAAAGTGCAGGACGACGGAAAAGAGCACTTCTATCTGAACCTGAGCCTGGACACCGCCGGTCAGCGCGCGTTCCTGACCGATTCAAAACAGCCGGAAGTGCTGGCGGTGAGCCTGAAAGACGGCAGCGTGATCGAGAAAATCGCCGCGCCTGAATCCCTGGCCGTTCTGTTTAATCCGGCTCGCAATGAAGCCTACGTGACGCACCGTGAGGCCGGCAAGGTGAGCGTGATTGACGCGAAGACCTACAAAGTGACGAAAACGTTCGATACGCCGGTCTACCCGAACAGCCTGGCGCTCTCTGCGGATGGCAAAACGCTTTACGTGACGGTGAAGCAGAAATCTACCCGCCAACAGGAAGCGACCCAGCCTGACGATGTGATTCGTATCGCGCTGTAATATAAAAAAAGGGAAGGCATATGCCTTCCCTTTTTAATACCTGTTTGATGCTTAACGCGAGGTCTCTTCCACCAGCGGCGCGTCGTGTTTTTCATCGTCAGGATGAACCGGCGCGGTGCTGTGAATTTCGTGAACGCGCTTACGCACGCCGAACCAGCCAGCGATCAGCAGCACGGCCAGCAGCGGGATGGTGGCGATGGTATAGGTGCCGTTCGGGTAGTCGAACGCCATCAGCACCAGCACGCTGAACAGGAAGAGCAGGGTGAGCCAGGAGGTCACCGGCGCGCCCGGCAGCTTAAAGCTGATATCTGCGGCTTTGCCTTCTTTAATGGCTTTACGCAGACGCATCTGGCAGACCACGATAAAGGCCCAGGAAGCGATAATGCCGAGTGCGGCCACGTTCAGAACGATCTCAAAGACCTGAGACGGCACCAGATAGTTCAGGAAAACGCCGAAGACATACACCACCAGCGTGGCAAGAATGCCTGCGTAAGGCACGTGCTGCTTGCTCATCTTCGACATGAACTTCGGCGCTGAACCGCCCATCGACATGGAGCGCAGGATACGCCCGGTAGAGTAAAGTCCGGAGTTCAGGCTGGAGAGCGCCGCCGTCAGCACCACGATGTTCATGATGCTGCCCACGTAAGGCACGCCGAGCTTCGAGAAGAAGGTGACGAACGGGCTCTGGCCGGCCTGATAGGCGTTCCACGGCAGCAGCAGAACCAGCAGCACCACGGAGCCGACGTAGAACAGACCGATACGCCAGATCACGCTGTTAATGGCTTTTGGCACCATCGTTTGTGGGTCTTTACATTCGCCCGCAGCGGTACCGACCAGCTCAATAGAGGCAAAGGCAAACACCACGCCCTGCACCAGAACCAGCGCAGGCAGCAGACCGTGCGGGAAGAAACCGCCGTTATCGGTTATCAGGTGGAAGCCGGTAGCATTGCCGTCCAGCGGCTTGCCGCTGCCGAGGAAGACGGTACCGACCACCAGGAAAATCACAATGGCGAGCACTTTGACCAGCGCAAACCAGAACTCCATCTCGGCGAACCACTTCACGCCGATCATGTTCATGGTGCCGACGATCGCCAGCGCGCCAAGGGCAAAGACCCACTGCGGCACATCACCGAACGCGCCCCAGTAGTGCATATACAGCGCAACGGCGGTGATATCGACGATACCGGTCATCGCCCAGTTGACGAAGTACATCCAGCCTGCCACGTAGGCGGCTTTTTCACCGAGGAATTCTCGGGCGTAAGAGACGAAGCTTCCGCTGGAAGGGCGATGCAGTACCAGTTCACCCAGCGCGCGAAGAATGAAGAAAGAGAAGATCCCGCACACCAGATAGACCAGGGCGAGAGCCGGGCCCGCCATCTGCAGACGCGCGCCAGCACCTAAAAACAGACCCGTTCCGATAGCGCCGCCGATGGCGATCATTTGAACCTGACGGTTGCCCATCGCTTTGTGGTAGCCCTCTTCGTGGGAGTTCAACCAGCGACGTTTCGCAGCGTGATGATCGGCTGCGCTTTTATTGCTTGTTTTCATTGAGTTACCTGTTTGCCTGTCTGAACCATTATCGTGATAGTCCTGCCTGGCAGAGCGCAATACAAACGATTGCTTCTGCGCAAACACATGCCGCCTTCCCAGTCATTCTGCGTATGGATAAGGCGAAACATGGCGAGGCATCCTACCTGCAATTGATAAGCGACGCAAAATATAACCGTGCCGAAAGTGATGCACGTCGAAGGAAATCGTGTGGTCAGAGCAGAGGGGGATCACAACACGCTGAATCGTGATGAGTTTTTAGTCAAAACAATCGCGACGTTGTTTATTTAATCATCAGATTCCCTTAATTATTACCAGATGGTATAAATTTTTACTGCCGCAGGGCATCGAGAAGCAACCTGAACGCGGTTGTGTGCTGTCGACGGCTTGGATAATAGAGGTGATATCCTTCAAACGTGGGGCACCAGGACTCAAGGACCCTGACGAGCCGTCCGTACTGAAGGGCGTCCAGGACCGAGGACTCGGGCACGTAGGCTAATCCGAGGCCACTCTCCGCCGCGTCGATGCGCTGCGACAGATTACTCAGTGTAAGCTGTCCTTCAACCCGCACCCGAAGCTCGCGCCCGTCGCGCTCAAACTCCCAGTCATACACTGCCCCTCGGGTGGGCAGGCGGAGATTGATACAGCGGTGTTCACCCAGCTGCTCCGGCACGAGCGGCACGCCAAAACGAGCCAGGTAATCCGGGGAGCCGACGACCGCCATGCGCATGTCCGGCGCTATCCGCACCGCAATCATATCTTTTGCCACCTGTTCACCCAGGCGTACCCCCGCGTCGAAGCGGCCATCGACGATATCTGTCAGGCCGTTGTCGACCGTCACTTCGACGTTGATTTCAGGATACTGCAGCATAAAAGCCTTCAGTGCCGGCCAGAGCACGGCGTTCATCGCGTGCTCGCCGGCGACGATGCGGATAGCGCCTGCGGGTTTGTCGCGGGTGCTGCAAAGCGCCGTGAGTTCCTGTTCGATCTCCTGCAGATGCGGGCTGAGGCGCGAAAAGAGCTGCTCACCCGCGGGTGTCGGAACCACGCTGCGGGTTGTGCGGGTTAACAGGCGAACGTCTAATCGCGCTTCAAGCTTGCGCATCGCATGACTCAGTGCCGATTGCGAGACGCCCAGCTGCGCCGCTGCGCGCGTAAAGCTGCGCTCGCGGGCCACTACCATAAAGGAGAGCAGGTCGTTGAAATTATCTTTTAGCATTGCGGTTCTATTTATGAATTTGAGTCATGTGTTCTATCTCATTATGTACCCTAATGCTCCAGAATGCTTTGCGCTACTGTTAACGCAACAGTCAACAAGGAGCAAAAGATGAAAATTATCCGCAGCGGTTCATTACCTTCAGCAACAGGCCCGGAGGCCTGGTTTACCGGCGCTGTTCGCATTGACGCGCCCTTTCAGGCGAGCGAACCTGCCAGCGTCGGCGGGGCAACCGTGACCTTTGAGCCGGGGGCGCGCACGGCCTGGCATACGCATCCCCTGGGACAAACGCTGCTTGTGACGCAGGGGCGCGGCTGGTTACAGGCGTGGGGCGAAGAGGCGGAAATCCTGAATCAGGGCGATATCGCCTGGATCCCACCCGGCGTGAAGCACTGGCACGGCGCAAGTGCGCAAACGGCGATGACGCATATCGCCATCGCCGAAGCGGTAAACGGCAGCCCGGTAACGTGGCTGGAAAAAGTGACCGACGAACAGTACCCGAACGGCTAACCGCCAAAAACGGCAATCGCCTGCTGCAGGCGCGGTTGATCAAACAGCAGCACCAGACTGGCCAGCTGCAGACGTTTCTCAGGGAATAAATAGACTGCCAGACAGGAGAGTAACACCGCCGCGGTAATACCAGGAAGCATTTCGTTAACAGAATGAAAACGTTATGATTCGGTCTCATTTTCGTAAATACAGGGAGGCTGAGGTGAAAATTAACGTCATCGGAACCAGCGGAAGTGGAAAAAGCACGCTGGCGAAGCAGATTGCGACCGAACTGGCTATTCCCTATATCGAGATGGACAGACTCTACTGGCGACCCGAATGGCAGGGAACGCCGGACGATGAGTTTCAGGAAAAGCTTGAGCAGGTGCTACAGGCGTCGCCAGACTGGGTACTCGACGGCAACTATAACCGCACGCGGCCCGTTAAATGGCGTAATGTAGACGTTGTCGTGTGGGTGGATTATGGGTTTGTCCGCACCCTCTGGCAGGCCGTCAACAGGGCAATCAAACGGGCCTGGCATAAACACGAGCTTTGGCCCGGAACCGGGAACAAAGAGAGTTTCCGGCGCGCGTTCTTCAGTAAAGAGTCGATTCTCATCTGGACGATGAAAACGTGGCGTAACAACCGCACGCGTTATGAAGCCGATCTGCAAAACCCGCAATATGGGCATATCCGCTTCGTCCATATTACCCGCCGCGGGCAGGCGGAAACGCTGATTGCCGCCTTAAAATCTTATTCTTAGTAGGGTTTTATATATCTGATTTCCGGCAAACCAAATGTAAATTAATTGTTTCTCAGTGGTGAAATACGCCTTTAATAATGTCGACATGTTAAGTCAAACGAGAACGCAACATGTCATGGCGAATCAGCATTCTGGATAAAAGCCCCATCGCTGAAAATGAAACGGCTGCCGATGCGCTGGCGCGGACGTTAGCGCTGGCGCAACAGGCAGAAAATCTGGGCTATCACCGCTTCTGGATTGCCGAACACCACAATACCCCGCAACTCGCCAGCCCCTCGCCGGAACTGCTGATTGCCTGGATCCTCGGGCAAACAAAGCGCATCCGTGTGGGCTCTGGCGGCGTCATGCTTCAACACTATAGCCCCTATAAAGTCGCTGAAAACTTTAACGTTCTGGCCGCGCTGGCGCCGGGTCGCGTGGATCTGGGCGTCGGGAAAGCCCCCGGTGGTTTGCCGCTCTCAACCCGCGCGCTTCAGCAGGGCCTGAATCAGCAGGAAAAGGGCAGCTTTGCCGAACAGCTGGACCAGCTCGATCGCTGGATCCGTCCTGAAAACCAGTCGGCGGAAGAGGCCGTTCGTGCCACGCCGTTGCCGCCGGTCCCTGCACAAGGTTTCCTGCTGGGGGCCAGCCCCGAAAGCGCGCTGCTCGCCGCATCGCTCGACTGGCACTTCGTCTTTGCCGCACACCTGAACGGCGATCCGGAGCTGCTGCGCGAGGTGGTATCGATCTGGCGGAAGAACAGCGCGCGGGAGGTGATTGTGGCGGTGCAGGCGGTTGTCGCGCCGACCCAGGCCGAAGCGGACGGGCTGGCGCAGAAGGTCGAAGTGTGGGGCGTTGAGCTGGCAAACGGCCAGCGCGTAACCGTCGCCAGTGAGGAGCAGGCCTACGCCTTTGCCCGTCAGGCGGGGAGCGAGCCGGTACGCATTGCCCGTCAGGCCCAGTCGCTGCTGGCGGGAACAGCTGAGTCGGTGCTGGAACAGCTTAACGCGCTGCACGAACAGTGGGGCATTGACGAATTTATCATCGACACGCCGGTCGCGGAGGGGGCAACGCGCGTCGCGTCTCTGCGTCTGCTGGCCGAGGCGCGTCTTAACAGGGAGGTCACCGTATGAGCTTCGGCGAACAACTGATTGCCTGGCGTCGTGAGCTGCACCGGAACCCGGAGCTGTCCGGCCAGGAAGTGGAGACCACCGCGCGCCTGCGCCAGTGGCTGACGAATGCCGGTATTCCCCCACAGCCTTACGATCTGCCGACCGGTCTGGTGGCGGAAATTGGAACCGGTAGCAAGCTGATTGCGCTGCGGGCAGACATTGATGCCCTGCCAATTGAAGAGCGCAGCGGCGTGCCGTTTAGCTCGCAGCATGCAGGCGTGATGCACGCCTGCGGACACGATATCCACACCAGCGTGATCCTCGGCGCCGCGTTAAAGCTCAAAGAGCGGGAAGCCTCACTTAACGGCAGGGTGCGTATCCTGTTTCAACCTGCCGAAGAGAACTTTGGCGGTGCGAAGAGCATGGTGCGTGCCGGTGCCCTGCGTGACGTCAGCGCCATTTTCGGTATGCACAACGAGCCGGGCCTGCCGGTCGGTGAGTTCGCCACCCGCGGCGGACCGTTTTATGCCAACGTCGATCGCTTCGTGATCCGCATCACCGGCAAGGGCGCACATGCGGCCCGCCCGCACGAAGGCAACGACGCCATTGTGCTGGCGAGCCAACTGGTGACGGCGCTGCAAAGCGTCGCCAGCCGCAACGTCAACACGCTGGATTCGGTGGTGCTGAGCGTGACGCGCATCGCAGGGGGTAACACCTGGAACGTGCTGCCCGAAAGCGTCGAGCTGGAGGGCACGCTTCGCACCCACCGCACGGAGGTGCAGCAGAACGTGAAGGCCCGCGTGGGCGAAATTGCCGCCGGGTTTGCCAGCGCCTTCAGCGCGCAGATCGACATCACCTGGTATGCCGGGCCCACCGCGCTGGTGAACGACGAGCGCTGGGCCGACTTCGCCACCTCGGTCGCGCGTGAGGCCGGTTATGAAACCCGGCACGCGGAACTGCATATGGGCGGGGAAGATTTTGCGGTCTACCTGCAGTCTGTTCCCGGCGCGTTTGTCAGCATCGGCAGCAACAGCCCGTATGGTTTACACCACCCGGCGTTTAATCCTGACGAAGCCCTGATTGAGCCCGCAGCCCGCTATTTTGCACAGCTGGCGGAAAAAGCCCTGCAACACGTTTAATTCTGGAGAGGTAAATATGTCTGCACATCGTCAACTGCGGCTTGGGACCATTTTGCATGGTGCATCGGGCAATATGTCCGCCTGGCGTCATCCGGCGGCGGTCGCGGATGCCAGCATTAATTTTGAATTTGTAAAAGAGACGGCGTTAAAAGCGGAGGAGGGCAAACTCGATTTTTTATTCGTTGCCGACGGTCTTTATATAAATGAGAAATCCATTCCGCATTTTTTAAACCGCTTTGAGCCGTTAACGGTATTATCCGCGCTGGCAAGCATCACTACGCGGCTGGGGCTGGTGGGAACGTTATCCACCTCCTACAGCGAACCCTTTACCACGGCGCGCCAGTTCGCCAGCCTCGATCATCTGAGCAACGGACGTGCGGGCTGGAACGTGGTGACTTCGCCGCTGGAAGGGTCGGCAAAGAACTTCTCGCGCGAAAAACACCCCGAGCATGCGCTGCGCTATCGCATTGCGGATGAGTATCTCGACGTGGTGAAAGGGCTGTGGGACTCCTGGGAAGGCGACGCGTTTATTCGCAACAAAGAGAGTGGTCAGTTTTTTGACCCGGCCAGGCTGCATACCCTCGATCACCACGGTGACTTCTTCCAGGTCGCCGGTCCGCTGAATATTGGTCGCACCCCGCAAGGGCGTCCGATTGTTTTTCAGGCGGGCGCGTCGGACGACGGGAAAAAGCTGGCGGCAAAACATGCCGACGCCATCTTCACGCATCACGAAACGCTCGACGAGGCAAAAGCGTTTTACCGCGACGTGAAGCAGCAGCTGGAAACAAACGGCCGCCGCGCGTCAGATTTACATATCTTCCAGGGCGTCAGCGTGATTGTGGGTAAAGACGCCGATGACGTGGAAAACCAGTATCAAACCACGGCGGCGCTGGTGTCGGTTACCGATGCCCTCAATTACCTCGGGCGTTATTTTGAACATCACGATTTCAGCCAGTATCCGCTCGACGAGCCGTTCCCGGATATCGGTGACTTAGGCAAAAACAGCTTCCGCAGCACCACCGATGAAATTAAGCGAAATGCCCGCGAGCGCAACTTAACCCTGCGCCAGGTGGCGCTTGAGGCCGCATCGCCGCGCCCGCGCTTTTCCGGCACGCCGGAGGAGGTCGCCGACGGTCTGCAGGCCTGGTTTGAAGGCTATGCCGCAGACGGCTTCATCATCCAGGGCGGTACGCCGGATACCTTTCCGCGCTTTATTGACCAGGTGGTGCCCGTTTTACAGGCCCGCGGCCTGTTCCGCACCGACTACCCGGGAACTACGCTGCGCGAAAGCCTTGGCTTAGACCAACCGAAAAACCAGTTCACACAACAATAAAAGAGAACTCCGCTATGCAGAAAACATCGCTTATTCTGGCGCTCGCGCTGGCCTTTACCCCTGCCGTCTGGGCAGAGAATGTGAACATTAACGGCACCGGCGTGAGCATTGAGGCCAATAAAACGCCGATCAATACCGCCAAAAACAGCGATGCAGTGGCGCAGCTGCCGAAAGATTATCGCTTCGCCGTGCCGGGGAAATTTACCGTGGCGGTGGCGGGCCTGAATCAACCGCCGCTGACGGTATTTTCCGACGACAACAAAACGCTGCTCGGGAGTGAAGTTGACGTCGCCCGTCTGGTGGCCGACAGCCTCGGGCTTGAATTGAACGTGGTGCCAACGTCGTGGGAAGACTGGCCGCTGGGCGTGGCGTCCGGGAAATATGATGCCGCCATCAGCAACATTACCGTTACCAAAGCGCGCAAAGAGAAGTTTGATTTCGCCACCTACCGTAAGGACTCCCTCGGTTTCTACGTGAAATCGACCAGCCCGATCGAATCGCTTCAGAAGGCTGAGGACATCGCCGGGCTGCGGATTATCGTTAGTTCCGGGACCAATCAGGAGGCCATCCTGCTGGCATGGAATGCTGAAAACCTGAAGAAGGGGCTGAAACCGTTTACCCCGATCTATACCAAAGACGATGCGGCGCAAACGCTGGCGCTCCAGTCCGGGCGCGCGGATGCCTACTTTGGCCCGAACGTAATTGGCGCATGGAAGGCGGCGCTGAACGGGAAAACTAAACTGGTCGGCAGCGTCGACGGCGGCTGGCCGAAGGCGGCGCACATTGCGGTGACGCTGAAGAAAGGCAGCGGGCTGGTTGAGCCGGTGCAGACCGCGCTGAACGGCGTCATCAAAAACGGCGATTACGACAAAGTGCTGAACCGCTGGGGGGAAGGCGTTGAGCGTATTCCGCAGTCAGAAGTGAATCCTGATGGCCTGGGTGATTAAGGAGGCGCTATGCGTGAACAATTTCGTGACGTTTCACCGGAAGATGCCGAACTTCAGCCCATTATCGAGGGGCTGTTCGGTGAATATGCCGCCCGCTACGGTGACTACTTCTCTAAAGACGCGGAAGTGGAACTCACCGAGTGGTATTTAGCGCCGCGGGGGCTGTTTATCGTTCTGGAGCGTGACGGAAAAATCATCGCCACCGGTGCGTACAAACCCTTCGACGAACGCACCGCGGAAATCAAGCGCATCTGGACGGACAAAACCCTGCGTCAGCAGGGGCTTGCCGGACGCGTAGTGCAGGAGCTGGAGCGCAGGGCGGTGCTGGCAGGTTACAGCCAGATCTACCTGACAACCGGTTTTCGCCAGCCGGAAGCGGTCAGGCTCTATCTCAGCCAGGGCTACCAGCCACAGTTTGATCTGAACCGGGATCCGGAAGAGTACAGCCAGCCGCCGTTTGATGGTCGGCTGCGCTTCACTAAAACGCTGGTACGCGAAGCGTTCAGTAAAACCGCATGAGGAACGACGATGAGCAACGTTGAAACCATTAAGGTGGTCCCGGCGCGTTATCCGCTGCGGACCGTCGGCGCCGCGGTGGCGCTGTTTGTGCTGGCGATCGTGATTCAGTCCGTCGCCTTTAACCCGCGCTGGGAGTGGGCGGTGTTTGCCCGCTGGTTCTTTGACCCGGTTATTCTCGAAGGCGTAGGGCAGACTCTGCTGCTTACCCTGATCGGTACCGCGCTGAGCGTGGTATTGGGCGGCATGCTGGCGCTGGCGAGACTCTCCTCGTCATGGCTGCTGAGCAGCCTGGCGTGGGGCTATATCTGGCTGTTTCGCTCGCTGCCGCTGATCGTGGTGCTGATCATTCTCTACAACTTTTCCTATCTCTACGACACGCTCTCCCTCGGCGTGCCGTTCACCAGCATTAGCTGGGGCAGCTTTGAGACCATTAACGTGCTCGGGCAGTTCTCCACCGCCGTGGTGGGACTAACGCTGGTGCAGAGCGCCTATACCGCCGAGATCATTCGCGGTGGATTCCTCGGCGTCGATCATGGGCAGTATGAGGCCGCCGCCGCGCTCGGCCTGCCGGCCTGGCGACGTACGGTGCGGATAATCCTGCCTCAGGCGTTGCGCACCATTCTGCCGTCCGGGTTCAATGAAATTATCAGCCTCGCCAAGGGGACGGCGATGGTCTATGTCCTGGCAATGCCGGAGCTGTTCTATACCATCCAGATGATCTACAACCGCACGCAGGAGGTGATCCCGTTGCTGATGGTCGGTGCCGCGTGGTACCTGGTGATTACCACCGTCTTGTCCGCTATTCAGTACGGTGTTGAACGCGCACTCGCCCGCAGCGAACGCCGCTCTGCGGTTAATCAGAACCGCGCCGCCCGTCGCACCCGTTCCGTCACCACCACGCCAGCACAGGAGCCTATCCATGCAAGCCTCTCCTGAAGGACATATCTCGATTACCGGCGTCAGCAAGTATTTTGGTCGCCATAAGGCGCTCGACAACGTTTCGCTTGAGATCCCGCCCGGTTCCGTGACGGTCATTCTCGGGCCCTCAGGCTCGGGCAAATCGACGCTGCTGCGCACCATTAACCATCTGGAGCGCGTCGACGAAGGCTTTATTCAAATCGACGGGGACTACATTGGCTACCGTCGTCAGGGCGACAAGCTCTATGAGCTGAAGGAGAAAGAGATCCTCAAGCAGCGCGTCAACGTGGGCTATGTGTTTCAGAACTTCAATCTCTTTCCTCACCTCACGGTGCTGGAAAACCTGATTGAGGCGCCCATCGCGCATAAGAAGCTCAGCAAAAAAGAGGCGGTGGAAAGGGCATACAGCCTGCTGGATGTGGTCGGGCTGCGGGATAAAGCCGATGCCTGGTCTCGCCATCTCTCCGGCGGGCAGCAGCAGCGCATTGCGATTGCCCGCGCGCTGGCGTTACGCCCCCGCGTGATGCTGTTTGATGAACCTACCTCGGCGCTGGATCCGGAGCTGGTGGGAGAGGTGCTGGACGTGATCAAAAAACTGGCCCGGTCCGGCACTACGCTGGTGGTGGTCACCCACGAGATCGGCTTTGCCCGCGAGGTGGCGGATCAGGTGGTGTTTATGGTCGACGGGAAAATCGTGGAGCAGGGCAGCAGCGACGCGGTATTGAACCGTCCGTCGCATGCGCGAACGCGCCAGTTCCTGTCAAAAGTGCTGTAAGGAGCGCAGATGAAATACGGACTTCTGGCGGGGCTGGTCTTCACAACGGCAAGCCACGCCAGCATCGATCTGAAAGCCAACGAGCAGCCGCTGCCGGTGACGGTGGATCGGCAGGCCGTGGCGAAGATCCCCGCCGGTTATAAATTCGTTGAGCCGGGTACGCTGACGGTCGCCGTCTCGATGCTGAACTCCCCGCCGCTGGCGCTGCTGGCCAGCGATAACCGCACGCGGATTGGCAGCGACCCGGATATCGCACGCCTGCTGGCGGGCAGCCTGGGGCTGAAGCTAAAGCTGGTGCCAACGGCGTGGGAAGACTGGCCGCTGGGCATCGCTTCCGGGCGCTACGACGTGGCGCTGGTGAACATTGCGGTGACCGAACAGCGTAAAGAGAAGTTTGATTTTGCGACCTACCGCGTCGATTCGTTGGCGTTTTCGGTGAAGTCCACCAGCGAGATTCAATCAATCAAAAGCGCGGAAGATCTGGCCGGAAAAAAGGTGATTGTCGGCTCGGGCACCAATCAGGAGCGCATCCTGCTGGGCTGGAACGAAGAGAATAAAAAGGCGGGGCGAGCGCCTGCGCTGCCGGTCTATCTCCACGACGATGCCTCGGGCAATCTCTATATCCAGTCCGGCAGGGCGGACGTGTTCTTTGGCCCTCAGTCGGTTTCAGCTTATAAAGCGGCGCTCACCGGCAAAACCCGCGTGGTCGGTTTAGGTCCGAAAAAAGCTTATGTCGCCACCACGACCAAAAAAGGCAATGGGCTGGTGTACGCGCTGCAGGCCGCGCTGAACGGGGCGATTGAGCGCGGAGAGTACCAGAAAGTGCTGGCGCGCTGGGGCGAACAGGGCGAAGCGGTGGCGCAATCGGAGGTCAACCCGCCTGGGATAACCTACTAATGGTGCTCTACACTTAGGATTTTCACTCCTGAGGGGGCAACATGATGAAACTCTATGGCGTACCCGGCTGGGGCTCGGCAATCAGTGAAGTGATGCTGACCCTGGCTGATATCCCTTATCAATTTGTGAACGTTGACGGGTTTGACCAGCCCGGCTCGCAGCGTGAACTGCTGCAAAAACTCAACCCGCTGTGCCAGGTGCCCACGCTGGAGCTGGAAAATGGCGCCATCATGACCGAAACGGCGGCGATTGCCCTGATGGTTCTCGACAGATGTCCCGATCTCGCCCCACCCGTGGGGCAGGCTGAGCGTCAGCAGTTTCAGCGTCTGCTTATCTGGTTCGTGGCGAACGTCTATCCCACCTTTACCTATGCCGATTATCCCGAACGCTGGGTGCCTGATGCGCCGGAACAGCTGCAGAAAAACTGCATTGAGTACCGGAAATCCCTCTATCTATGGTTTGAAAATCAGCTTAAGGCCGCGCCGTTTGCGCTGGGTGAACGGCTGACGCTGCTGGATGTGTATATTGCGGTGGCTCGCACCTGGGGGCCTCGCCATGAGTGGTTTGCGACAAATACGCCGAAGCTTACGGCGATTGCGGATACCGTGTGTCAGCTGCCGGAACTGCACAAGGTGTTAAAGGCAAACAACATTATCTGATAACGTGGAATGCTCACACATAACAGGAAGCCTGCATATGCCACACGTAGATATCAAATGTTTTCCCCGCGATCTTAACGACGAGCAAAAAACCGCGCTGGCGGCAGATATCGCCGAGGTGATAATTCGCCATTTCAACAGCAAAGACGGTTCAGTATCGGTGGCGTTGAACCAGGTAAACCCGGAAGACTGGAAGGCGCAGGTCTGGGATACCGAAATCGGACCGAAGCTGGACGAGTTGATTAAAAAGCCCGGGTATTCATTGTAATCTTTCGCCGGGTGAGGTCATCGTCCTACCCGGTTTCTCCTGCCGCTTACGCCTTCTTTTCGCAAAAAACGATAAAAATAAGTTTTATCTGATCCGTTACACTTAACGTTCACGACCGACATTTCATCAATCCTTAGGAAAGATCGACAACAGAATCAATTAAGGACAGTCAAATTAAAGGATAATTTTCTCATGACAAAATTACCCCGGTTTTCACCTGCTTTTTTCCACCCGCGATACTGGCTAAGCTGGACAGGCATCGCCGCCCTGTGGCTTATCATGCTGCTGCCTTACCCGCTGTTGTTCAGACTCGGACACGCTCTGGGCCGGTTAGCCATGCGCCTTCTACCGCGCCGTGTCGAGATTGCCCGCCGTAATCTGGAACTGTGCTTCCCGCAGATGGAAGCAGAAGCGCGTGAATCTTTGCTGCAGCGAAATTTTGAATCCGTGGGAATGGGGGTTATCGAAACCGGCATGGCGTGGTTCTGGCCTGAATGGCGGGTGCGTAAATGCTTTACCGTGCGCGGTTACGAACATATGGAGCAGGCCAGGGCGCAGGGAAAGGGCGTGGTGCTGGTTGGCATGCATTTTCTGACGCTTGAGCTGGGCGCGCGGATATTTGGCATGCTTAACCCCGGTATTGGGGTTTATCGTCCCAACAATAATGCGCTCCTGGACTGGCTACAAACGCGCGGTCGTCTGCGTTCGAATAAAACCATGCTGGATCGTCATGATTTAAAAGGCATGATCCGTGCCCTGAAGCAGAATGAAATTCTCTGGTACGCGCCGGATCATGACTATGGCAAAGCCAACAGCGTGTTTGCGCCATTCTTCGCCGTCCCGGATGCCGCCACGACGGCGGGCAGCTATATGCTGGTCAAAAGCGCTAAGCCTGCCGTTATTCCGTTTGTGCCGCGCCGCAGAGAGGACGGTACAGGGTACGAGCTGATTATTCTTGAAGATATCAGCGCGTCATTGCAGGGTGCGGATAAAGAGTCTGTTGCAACCCAGATGAACCGGGCGATCGAGCGCGCGGTGCTGATGGCGCCGGAGCAGTATATGTGGCTGCACCGTCGCTTCAAGACGCGTCCTGAGGGCGTGCCGGACAGATATGCCCGTAAAAAAATCTCCGCGCCCCCTCGGGCTGGCTTAACCGACGATGAATTCTCGCAGCAGTCGGGCATGCAGCACTAAAACGCCACGCAAAAGGCTGCTGGAGCTAGTTTCCGGCAGCGCTTTTGGCCTTTAGCAGTATTTCCATCAGCCCGGGAAAACGGGCATCCAGATCCTCCCGACGCAGTGAAATCATATTTTCTCGTCCCTGCGGACGCTGCCAGATGACCCCACTGTCGCGCAACACGCGCCAGTGGTGGGTCATCGTGGATTTCACCACGTCCTCCGGGCGCAGCGCGTTACAGCTGAGTTCGCTGCCGTCGGCGAGTCGGCGAATAATCGATAGCCGGAGCGGGTTGCCGAGGGCAAACAGCACATTTTCCAGCAGTATTTGTTCAGTTTCAGGGTGGTTAGGGATCATCGTTTTCCTGCGCGTGATGTCAGATTGAGCTATATCAACAATAGGTCAACCCTTAAAAAATAGTTCGATAATACTCGTACAATAGGACTATTATAGCAAACGAACCAATGCACGACCATCCCGGTCGTCACAAACACGTCATAGTGACTAAGGAAATATCATGCCCCGACCCATTCCTCTCGAACGTTATCGCAACATCGGTATCTCCGCGCATATCGATGCCGGTAAAACCACCACCACTGAGCGCATCCTGTTTTATACCGGGATGAGCCACAAGCTGGGTGAAGTACACGATGGCGCGGCAACCACCGACTGGATGGCGCAGGAGCAAGAGCGCGGGATCACCATTACGTCCGCGGCGGTCAGCTGCTTCTGGCCAGGCATGGACAGAGGCTTTGAGCCGCACCGGATCAACATCATCGACACCCCGGGGCACGTGGACTTCACCATTGAGGTGGAGCGTTCCATGCGCGTGCTCGACGGCGCGGTGATGGTGTATGACTCCGTGGGTGGCGTGCAGCCGCAGTCGGAAACCGTCTGGCGTCAGGCCAATAAATATCACGTACCGCGTCTGGCCTTCGTCAACAAAATGGACCGTCCGGGTGCCGATTTCTTCCGCGTCGTGCGTATGATGCAGGAGCGCCTGAAGGCCAATCCGGTGCCGATTGTCATCCCGGTGGGGGCCGAAGATCATTTCATCGGCGTGGTGGATCTCATCAAGATGCGCACCATTCTGTGGGACGATGCGACGCAGGGTATGGTGTTTACCTATGCCCCCGTGCCGGACGATTTAGTCAGTACCGCCCAGGAGTGGCGGGAAAAAATGGTCTCCGCGGCGGCGGAAGCCAGCGATGCACTGATGGACAAATACCTGGAAACGGGCGACCTGACGGAGGCGGAAATTATCCAGGGGCTGCGCATTCGCACCATCTCGGGCGAAATCCAGCCGATGCTGTGCGGCAGCGCCTTTAAAAACAAAGGTGTGCAGCGCATGCTGGATGCGGTGATTGAGCTGATGCCGTCCCCGCTGGACGTGCCGGCCATTGACGGCGTTGATGAAAAAGGACAGCACGCGGAGCGTCATCCGAGTGATGATGAGCCGTTCTCGGCGCTGGCGTTCAAGCTGATGAGCGACCCGTACGTCGGGCAGCTGACCTTTATCCGGGTCTACTCTGGCGTGCTGCGCAAAGGCGACGCGGTCTATAACCCGGTGAAAGAGAAGAAAGAGCGCATCGGGCGCATCGTGCTGATGCATGCCAACGATCGCCATGAGGTGGATGAACTGCGCGCGGGCGATATCGCGGCCTGCGTGGGGCTGAAGGACGTGACCACCGGTGACACGCTCACCGATCCGAACGCCGTCATTACGCTTGAGCGCATGGAGTTCCCGGATCCGGTGATCTCGCTGGCGATTGAGCCGAAAACCAAAGGCGATCAGGAGAAAATGGGCATTGCGCTGCAGCGTCTGGCGGCGGAAGACCCGTCTTTCCGCCTGCACACTGACGAGGAGTCCGGTCAGACCATTATCTCCGGGATGGGTGAGCTACACCTCGAGATCATCGTCGACCGCATGAAGCGTGAGTTTGGCGTCGAGGCGAACATTGGTCGTCCGCAGGTAACCTACCGGGAAACCCTGCGCAAGGCGGTGAAGGATATTGAAGGGAAATTTGTCCGACAGTCCGGCGGGAAAGGGCAGTACGGTCATGTGGTCCTGAGCCTGGAGCCGCTGGAGCCCGGAAGTGGTTTTGTATTTGAAGATGCCACCAAGGGCGGCGTGGTACCGCGCGAGTATATCCCGTCCGTAGAGAAAGGGCTGCGGGAAGCGATGAACAGCGGCGTGCTGGCGGGCTATCCGGTCGTAGATGTTAAGGCGACGCTGACGTTTGGCTCGTATCACGACGTCGACTCCTCGGAGATGGCGTTCCGCATGGCGGCGATCCTCGGCTTCAAGGAGGGCGCTCGCAGGGCGGATCCGGTGATCCTTGAGCCGATCATGCACGTGGAAGTGGAAACCCCGGAAGAGTACGCCGGGAACATCATGGGCGATCTCTCTTCCCGACGCGGCATGGTGCAGGGAATGGCGGAGCAGTACGGAAGCCAGATTATCCGCGCCGATGTGCCGCTGGCCGAGATGTTTGGCTACGCCACGACGCTGCGTTCGATGTCCCAGGGACGCGCGACGTACACGATGGAATTCCACCATTTTGCGGAGGCACCGCGGAATGTTGCGGATGAGATTATTGCGCGGCGTGCGAAGTGATACGGTCGGTTTCCTACAAATAATGCCTGCACGGACAACCCCTCTCCCTTGAGGGAGAGGGCTGGGGTGAGGGGGAACATACTACACTCGTGGTCATTCCGTTCACTTTATGTTCCTTGCTACTCTGTAACGACAATACCTGTGAACGTGCCAGGGCGGCTCAATCGCCGCCGCCCTGGCAACCCGGGCTCCCGGCGGTAAATCGCCGCTTCGCGGTGCCCTCAGCTTATTCCTTCAGGCTATCGGGTCGGGCATGAGCCTGCATCCCTGCAGGCCACGCCCTCTCGGCGCATCCCTGCGCCTCGCCCCGGCCTTACGGAAACGCTTCGGCGATTTACAGCCGGACCAGGGCGTCGCTGAAAGCCTACAGCCATCATGAAAGCAACTTTATTGCTTCTGCTTAAAATTACTGGGCATGCCTCAGCCCATAGAGGAAGGTTATCTCAATCCAGCGCCTTCACCATCTTCCCGCTCGCCACAAACGTCCCAGCCCCTAGATGATGCAGCGTATTCAACTTATCCCCGTCAAACTGCCAGCGCCCGGCGACAAACGCGCGCTCATCGGCTGCCGCTGAAACCACTTCTCCAAACAGCGTGTCGTATTTCTCTGCCGCAGAGGTGACGGGAAGTAATCGGCACTCCATCCACGCCAGACATTTTTCTTCAATCACCGGCAGCCCGAGCTCAGGGCCGTTCACGACCGGGATCCCGTAGCAGTTGAATTTGTCCTCGTCGCGCCCGCTGACGCTGCCGACAGCATATGTCCAGTTAGCTGCCGCCACGCCGGGGATGACGATGCCAAACTTTCCGCTGCGCTCGATAAGCTCGCGTGACCAGGTACTTTTATCCACCACAATCGCGATGCGCGGCGGTTCAAACTCAACGGGCATGGACCACGCGGCGGCCATCACGTTGCGTCTGTCGAGGTTTTCATCCCGACTGGTAATAAGCACGGTAGGGCCGTGGTTCAACAGGCGGCTGGCATGACGTAATTCAACAGGGCGAAAGTGGCTCATAGGATCTCCTCATCTGTAACGATGAGTATGACGAAAAAGCACGTAAATCAAAGTGAGTGCGTAAAATTAGTTTATAAACAGAACATCACAATCAAAGGAAAATGATGTATGTCCCCCTTTCTGACTGACTATTTTGCCCGCATTGGGTGGGCGCAACCGACAAGGGTTGATATAGACACCCTGCGCGCGCTGCATTTACACCACAATTGTGCGATCCCGTTCGAAAATATTGATGTCGTCCTGCCGCGCGAAATCCATCTTGACGATCAATGTCTGGTCGACAAGCTGGTGACGGCGCGACGCGGAGGATATTGCTTTGAGCAAAACGGCCTTTTCGAACGCGTGTTGCGTGAAGTCGGGTTTAACGTGCGCAGCGTGCTGGGGCGGGTCGTACTGGCAAATCCGTCGCAGATGCCGCCGCGCACGCACCGCCTGCTGCTGGTTGAGCTGAACGGCGAGCGCTGGATTGCCGACGTGGGGTTTGGTGGACAGACGCTGACGGCGCCGATTCGCCTGCTCGCCAACGAGGAGCAGGGGACGCCGCACGGTATGTACCGACTGCTGAGCGAAGGCAACGACTGGGTGCTGCAGTTCCGTCACCACGAGCACTGGCAGTCGATGTACCATTTTGACCTGACGACGCAGTATTTCAGCGATTACGTGATGGGGAACTTCTGGTCGGCGCACTGGCCGCAGTCCCATTTTCGTCATCATCTGCTGATGTGTCGCCACCTGCCGGACGGCGGCAAGCTGACGCTGACTAACTTCAACTTTACCCACTGGCAGAACGGTCACGTGGAGGAGCAGATCCATTTGCCGGATGCGGAGGCGCTGTATAAGCTGATGCAGGAGCGGTTTGGCCTTGGCGTTGATGATCCGAAGCACGGCTTTACACTGGCCGAGCTGACGGCAGTGATGGCAGGGTTTGAGACGCATCCGCAGGCGGGGAAATAGCCCGGTGGCGGCTTCGCCATACCGGGCCCGTAGGTCGGGTAAGGCGTAGCCGCACCTGACAAAATCAACGGCGCGATCTCACCACCTGATACCGACGGGTAAAATATTCAAACGGCGCGCTCCACACGTGTACCAGACGGGTGAACGGGAAGATGAGGAAGATCGTCATCCCCAGCACCAGATGCACGCGGAAGATCGGCGCGACGCCGCTCAACATCTCCGACGAGCCCCCCTTAAACGTTACGATCCCCTGCGCCCAGCCGACCAGCTTCATCATCTCGCTTCCGTCAGGATATTGCGCGGAGAAAGGAATGGTCGACAGCCCCAGGATGCACTGAAGCAGCAGGATACTCATGATGATAATATCCGGCGTGGTGGACGTGGCGCGTACCCGCTGGTTGAAGAGGCGGCGGATCAGCAGCATTGACCCACCAATCAGCGTCAGTACGCCGCAAATGCCTCCCGCAATCATGGCCAGCTGCTGTTTAACCGCGACGGGTAAAAACCAGGCGTACATCCAGTGCGGGGTTAACATGCCGAACAGGTGGCCGAAGAAGATCCCCAGAATCCCGATATGAAACAGGTTAGAGGCCCAGTTCATCCCGCGCTTGCTGAGCATCTGGCTCGATGAGGCCCGCCAGGTGTATTGCCCGTAGTCGTAGCGCAGCCAGCTGCCGAGGAAAAAAACGGTAGCACAGATATACGGGTAAATATCATAGAAAAACACGTTCAGGTAGTGCGTCATTTTGGGCCTCCGGCGCTGACGTCCACGTACTGCGGCGCGACGTCCTGGCTAAAGCGTCGTTGATATTGCTGCATCGGCGAACTGTCGCACGATGTGGCGTTGTCTTCGATAAACTTCACCTGTTCCTCTTCCCACACGGCGTCCAGCGCCTGACGGGTATCATCCCGTTTTTCACCGGACACCTGCTTCGCCACGCTGTCGCTGGAAAGCCGCGTACCGGCCATCGTCAGCAGGGCGTCAAACAGCTGGTAATGCGCCACGCCGCGTTGCTTGAGGCGACCACCAATCAGCGCCAGGATCGGCGCGACATTTTGCAATCCTTCACGCGCCTCGTCGTCGGTGACGAGGCTGAGGTATTCCAGGTAGAGCGGCAGATAGTCGGGCAGCTCGCGACAGTCCAGCTCCAGCCCGGCTTTCTCATACTGGCTCATCAGGTCGACCATCGCCTGACCGCGATCGCGGGACTCGGCGTGAACGTGCTCGAACAGCAGCAGGGACGTTGCGCGCCCGCGTTCAAACACTTCGCACCATTCGGCCTGCTTATCCAGCAGCGGGGCGCTCAGGTGCTGCTGCGCAAACGGCAGCAGCATGGGCGCGTCCTGCTCAACCAGGGAAAGCGCCTCATCGCGGTTTTCCCACAGCAGCTCATCGGGATACTCAATCAGCAGCGCGATGATTTTAAGGATCTGCATTATTCTCCCTCCCCGTGTTCGCGCACCTCGGTGATGTTAATCGCGTCGATGCGGCTGCTGTTGAAGAGGTTGAATTTGGTGTCGGAGCCGTGGCAGCCGTCGCCAAAGGTGAAGCCGCAGCCGTTTTTCTCCGGGAAGGCGTCGCGCGCCATTTCGCGGTGGCTGGTCGGGATCACGAAGCGGTCTTCGTAGTTAGCGATGGCGAGATAGCGGTACATCTCCTCAACCTGCGCTTCGGTCAGGCCCACTTCCTCAATGGCGCGGGTATCGGTCACGCCTTCCACAGTCTGGGAGCGTTTATAGTGACGCATCGCCATCATGCGCTTCAGGGCGCGCAGCACCGGGCCGGTATCGCCCGCGCTGAGCATGTTTGCCAGGTACTGCACTGGAATGCGCAGGCTTTCCACGGCAGGCAGGACGCCGTCACTCTGCGGCAGGCCGCCCGCATCCGCGTAGGACTGAATCGGCGACAGCGGCGGCACGTACCAGACCATCGGCAGGGTGCGGTATTCCGGATGCAGCGGCAGGGCCAGCTTCCAGTCCATCGCCATCTTGTAGACCGGCGAACGTTGCGCGGCGTCGATGACGTTCTGCGGGATGCCCTGCTTCAGCGCTTCCTCAATCACCGCCGGATCGTTCGGGTTGAGGAACACGTCGCACTGGCGCTCGTACAGATCGGTTTCATGCTCGGTGCTGGCGGCCTCTTCAATACGGTCCGCGTCGTACAGCAGCACGCCGAGATAACGGATGCGCCCGACGCAGGTTTCCGAGCAGACAGTCGGCTGGCCGGACTCAATGCGCGGGTAGCAGAAGATGCATTTTTCTGACTTGCCGCTTTTCCAGTTGAAGTAGATTTTCTTGTATGGACAGCCGCTGATGCACAGGCGCCAGCCGCGACATTTATCCTGGTCGATCAGCACAATGCCGTCCTCTTCGCGCTTGTAAATCGCGCCGCTCGGGCAGGTGGCCACGCAGCTCGGGTTCAGGCAGTGCTCGCACAGGCGCGGCAGATACATCATGAAGGTGTTTTCAAACTGGCCGTACATCTCCTTCTGGATCTTCTGGAAGTTGCGGTCGCGGGCGCGCTTTTCGAACTCGCCGCCCAGCAGCTCTTCCCAGTTTGGCCCCCAGACGATTTTGTCCATCCGCTTACCGTCGATCAGCGAGCGGGGGCGCGCGGTAGGGAGGTGATCCCCCTCCGGCGCGCGGTGCAGATCCTGATAGTCAAAGGTGAAGGGTTCGTAATAATCGTCAATCTGTGGCAGGACGGGGTTGGCGAAAATCTTCGACAGCACGCCCATTTTGCCGCCGAGGCGCGGCGTCAGCTTGCCATGTATGCCGCGGATCCAGCCGCCTTGCCACTCCTCCTGATCTTCCCAGTTTTTCGGGTAGCCAATTCCCGGTTTGGTCTCCACATTGTTAAACCACGCATACTCCATCCCTTCGCGCCCGGTCCAGACGTTCTTGCAGGTGACCGAGCAGGTGTGGCAGCCGATGCATTTATCGAGATTCAGAACCATGCCAACCTGTGAGCGTATTTTCATTTTTTCGCCTCCTGTACCTGATCCCGACCTTCGCCATCCAGCCAGTTAATGTTTTTCATTTTGCGGATCATGATGAACTCGTCGCGGTTCGAGCCGACGGTGCCGTAATAGTTGAAGCTGTACGCCAGCTGGGCATAGCCGCCGATCATGTGTGTCGGTTTTGGGCAGACGCGGGTGACCGAGTTGTGGATCCCGCCGCGCCGTCCGGTCACTTCTGACCCCGGAATGTTCAGGATGCGCTCCTGGGCGTGGTACATCATGGTCATGCCTGGCGGCACGCGCTGGCTGACCACCGCGCGGGCGGTGAGGGCGCCGTTGGCGTTGAAGGCTTCGATCCAGTCGTTGTCCTCTATGCCCAGCTCGCGCGCGTCGGTTTCGCTGATCCAGACGATGGGCCCACCGCGCGACAGGGTCTGCATCAGCAGGTTTTCGCTGTAGGTGGAGTGGATGCCCCATTTCTGGTGCGGCGTCAGGAAGTTCAGCGCTTTTTCCGGGAAGCCGTTCGGCGGGATCTCGCGCATGTGGGTCACGCTGCGGGTATCAATCGGTGGGCGATAGGCCACCAGGCTCTCCCCGAAGGCGCGCATCCATGGATGATCCTGATACAGCTGCTGGCGGCCCGAAAGGGTGCGCCACGGGATCAGCTCGTGGACGTTGGTATAGCCCGCGTTATAGGAGACGTGCTCGCTCTCAAGGCCGGACCACGTCGGGCTGGAGATGATTTTGCGCGGCTGCGCCTGAATGTCGCGGAAGCGGATTTTCTCGTCTTCCTTGTTCAGCGCCAGATGGGTGTGGTCGCGCCCGGTCAGTTCCCCGAGCGCTTCCCAGGCCTTCACCGCCACCTGTCCGTTGGTTTCCGGGGCGAGGGCGAGGATCACCTCCGAGGCGTCAATGGCGGTTTCAATGCGCGGGCGGCCTTTCGCCGGGCCGTCGAGCTTGACGTAGTTCAGCTTGCCGAGGAAATCGACCTCGTTCTGCGTATTCCACGAAATGCCTTTCCCGCCGTTGCCGAGCTTGTCCATCAGCGGGCCGAGCGCGGTGAAGCGTTCGTAAGTTTCCGGGTAGTTACGCTCCACCACGGCAATGTTCGGCGCCGTTTTACCGGGGATCAGGTCACATTCCCCTTTGCGCCAGTCCTGAATATCAAACGGCTGCGACAGCTCCGCCGGGGAGTCATGCTGCAGCGGCTGGAGCACCACGTCGGTTTCTGTGCCCAGATGGCCAACGCACACCTCGGAGAAGACTTTGGCGATGCCTTTGTAGATCTCCCAGTCGCTGCGCGATTCCCACGCCGGGTCAACGGCGGCGGAAAGCGGATGAATAAACGGGTGCATGTCCGAGGTATTCATGTCGTCCTTTTCATACCAGGTGGCGGTCGGCAGGACGATATCGGAGAACAGGCAGGTGCTGGACATGCGGAAATCAAGCGTCACCAGCAGGTCGAGTTTGCCCTCGATGGCGGCGGTTTGCCACTCCACCTCTTCAGGCTTCACGTCGTCCGTTGAGCCTAAATCTTCCCCCTGAATGCCGCTCTCGGTGCCGAGCAGGTATTTCAGCATGTACTCGTGGCCTTTCCCGGACGAGCCGAGCAGGTTAGAGCGCCAGACGAACAGGTTGCGCGGGTGGTTCTTGCCGTTGTCCGGCTGTTCGCAGGCGAAGCGGATATCGCCCGATTTCAACGCCTGAACGGTGTACTCCTGCGGCGTCATGCCGGCCGCGTCCGCACGCGCCTTGACATGCAGCGGGTTGAGGTTGAGCTGCGGGGCCGACGGCAGCCAGCCCATGCGCTCGGCGCGAACGTTAAAGTCGATCAGATGTCCGGTGAACTTCGACGCGTCCGCCAGCGGGGAGAGCAGCTCCTGCGCGGTGAGCTTCTCGTAGCGCCACTGGCTGGCGTGGTTGTAGAAGAACGAGGTGCTGTTCATCTGGCGCGGCGGGCGGTTCCAGTCCAGCGCGAAGGCCAGCGGCAGCCAGCCGGTTTGCGGGCGCAGCTTCTCCTGACCGACATAGTGGGACCAGCCGCCGCCGCTCTGCCCGATGCAGCCGCAGAGGACCAGCATATTGATCATCCCGCGGTAGTTCATGTCCATGTGGTACCAGTGGTTCACCCCGGCACCCAGAATGATCATCGAGCGACCGTGCGTTTTGTGCGCCGTGTCGGCGAACTCGCGGGCAATTTTTTCGATCAGGTACGCGGGCACGCCGGTGATCTGCTCGCCCCAGGCGGGCGTGTAGGCTTTGATCTGGTCATAGCTGTCTGCGGCGTTACTGTCCTCCAGGCCGCGATCGAGACCGTAGTTAGCCAGCACCAGATCGTAAACGCTGACCACTCGTTTCTGGCTGCCGTCGGCGAGCGTCAGGGTTTTGCTCGGCACGCGGCGCGTCAGCACCGGCTCCTGCTTCACGCTGCGAAAATGCGGGTTTTCGTTGCCGCCAAAGTAGGGGAAGGCGACGTCCGCCACGCTGTCGTGGGTAATCAGCAGAGAGAGTGTGAGTTCTGTTTCATGGCCCGCAGCCTGAGGCTCCAGGTTCCATTTGCCTTTTTCCCCCCAGCGGAAGCCGATCGAGCCGTTTGGCACCACCAGGTTACCGGCAATATCGAAGGCGACGGTCTTCCACTCTGGGTTATTGGCTTCCCCCAGCCCGTCGACAAGGTCCGAGGCGCGCAGCATACGCCCAGGCACCACGCGACCGTCAACCTGCTCGTCCAGCAGTACGAGCATCGGCATGTCGGTGTAGCGGCGGCAGTAGTTAAGGAAGTAATCGCTCGGGTTATCGAGGTGGAACTCTTTGAGGATGACGTGGCCCATCGCCATGGCGAGAGCGCTGTCGGTGCCCTGTTTGGGGGCCAGCCACTGGTCGCTGAGCTTGGCGACCTCCGAGAAGTCCGGCGTAATCGCAACGGTCTTGGTGCCTTTGTAGCGCACCTCGGTAAAGAAGTGGGCGTCCGGAGTACGCGTCTGCGGCACGTTCGAGCCCCAGGCAATGATATAGCTGGAGTTGTACCAGTCGGCGGACTCCGGCACGTCGGTCTGCTCTCCCCAGGTCATCGGCGACGCCGGCGGCAGGTCGCAGTACCAGTCGTAGAAGCTCAGGCAGGTGCCACCCAGCAGGGAGAGATAGCGCGTTCCGGCGGCGTAGGAGACCATCGACATCGCCGGAATAGGCGAAAAACCGGCCACGCGGTCCGGGCCGTAGTTTTTGATGGTCCAGACGTTAGCGGCGGCGATCAGCTGGTTCAGCTCTTTCCAGTTTGAGCGGATAAACCCGCCTTTACCACGCGCCTTCCTGTAGCTTTGCGCCTTTTGCGGATCGTTCTGGATGGCATCCCAGGCCAGAACCGGATCGGTATGCTGCGCCAGCGCCTCGCGCCAGAGTTCAATCAGCCTGCGGCGCACCAGCGGGTACTTAAGGCGGTTGGCGCTGTAGAGGTACCAGGAGTAGCTTGCGCCTCGCGGGCAGCCGCGCGGCTCGTGATTGGGCAGGTCAGGGCGGGTGCGGGGGTAGTCGGTCTGCTGGGTTTCCCAGGTCACCAGGCCGTTTTTGACATAAATCTTCCAGCTACAGGAGCCGGTACAGTTTACCCCGTGGGTGGATCGCACAATCTTGTCGAACTGCCAGCGCTGGCGGTAGCTGTCCTCCCAGTCGCGGTTGGTGTGATACACCTGCCCGTGCCCATCGGCGAAACTGTCGCCTTTTGTTTTGAAGTAACGGAAGCGGTCCAGCAGTTTGCTCATGACATTTCTCCTGCTTCGATAGCATGGCCGGAGTGCGATGCATCACGCTCCGGCGAAGATGTAGTTTTTATTTTTTTGAGGATTTACGGCCATACACCAGCCAGGTGACCAACACGCAGACGATGTAAAACACGAGGAAGACCTTCATAGCCCCAACCGGCGAACCGGTCATTGCCAGCGATGTGCCGAACGCCTTAGGGATAAAGAACCCGCCAACGGCACCGATGGCGGAGATAAAGCCCAGCGCGGCGGCGGTCTCCGTCACCGCTTCATGCTGCGCCTGATCATCCGTGCCGCCCTGCTTTTTGACGCGGTCAAGGGTGATTTGGCGAAAGATAATCGCGATCATCTGGAAGGTCGAACCGCTGCCCAGCCCGGCGGTGAGGAACAGGCCCATAAAGACCAGGTAGAAGGCGATAAAGCTGCCGGAGCCAGAGCCGGGGAGCGTCAGGAAGATCAGGGCGCTGAAGATAGCCATAAAGACGAAGTTAATCAGCGTGACGCGCACGCCGCCCAGCCTGTCAGAGACCATCCCGCCCGCCGAACGCGCCAGCGCGCCGATCAGGGGGCCAAAGAAAGCGAGGTGCAGGATGTTCACGTCCGGAAACTGGGTTTTCGACAGCATGGCAAAGCCCGCCGAGAAGCCGATAAACGAGCCGAAGGTCGCCAGATAGAGCAGGCTCAGCAGCCAGAGGTGAAAGCGCTTCAGTACCGGCAGCTGGCTGGCGATAGAGGCTTTAGAGCTGGCGATATCGTTCATGCCAAAAAACGCCGCAAGGGTTGCCAGCAGCAGCAGCGGCGCCCAGACCCAGGCCGCATTGGCCAGCCACATCGTTGAGCCGTCTTCCTGCGGTACGCCGTGCACGCCGAGGAAGGTAAACATTGGCAGGAAAATCACCAGCGGAGCAAACAGCTGCATCACGCTGACGCCCAGATTTCCCAGCCCGCCGTTGATGCCCAGCGCGCTGCCCTGTCTGGCCTTTGGGAAGAAGAAGCTGATGTTACCCATGCTGGAGGCAAAGTTGGCCCCGGCAAAACCGCAGAGCAGGGCAATCACGATAAAGACCCAGTAAGGTGTCGCGGTGTTCTGAATGGCTATCCCCAGCCAGACGCAGGGGATAATCAGGATAACGGTGCTCAATACCGTCCAGTAGCGTCCGCCAAATATTGGCACCATAAACGAGTAGGGGACGCGCAATATCGCGCCAGAGAGTGAAGGTAATGCCGTTAGCATAAAAAGCTGATCGGTGGTGAAATTAAATCCGACTTTATTCAGATTGACCGCAACGGCGCTAAATAACATCCACACGCAAAACGCTAATAGCAGGCAAGCTACAGAAATCCATAGGTTTCTTCGTGCAATATGTTTTCCTTTATTCTCCCAAAATTGCGCGTTTTCAGGTTTCCAGTTACTCAACAGATGGGGATTACTTTTATCACTTTGTTGCGACATATCGCCCTCTTGCTTACCATGTTTGAGAGAAAAATGAAGTAAAAACAAAAAGATGATTAAAGAAGTGTTATTGGTTTTTTGGGATGCTTTGGGATACATCTGAAAGGATAGATAAAAAAGCGAACCCCCGAGATTAGAATGAAAATAAGGGCTCGCTTAATGTGTTACTAATTGTAACATTTTGCGTAATTTATACTCCGGAAGGAGTATTAAAACAATTCCAGCGTGATAAGTTTGTCGAGATGTTTATTAAATGCCGCATCGTCCATTTCAGGCATATTTAATACGGTGATCCCATCCAGGCCACAAACCAGCCCTATTAAACGCCAGGCGATATTTTCCGCCCGATCGGTAAGCGTGAACGCGTGGGCATCAGCCCCGGCGCGGATAATCGCCACGGTTTCCTGATGCCACATCTCCATGGTGAGGACATAAGCCGCTTTGATCTCGGGATCACGGCTGGCAAGAATTTGGGCTTCCCGCCAAAGACGAATGTAAGGTTCAAGCCCACCGTCGTCACTGCCGAGCATGCTGTGCAACCGTTCCCGCCAGCCGGCGTTTTCACCCACCACGTCGGCATCCAGCAGCTCGCGGATCACGCGCACAAACGCCAGCGATTTTAACTCGCCGCCGGAGGCAAAGTGGTGGTGGACCTGCCCGGTCGCGACGCCCGCTTCTGCGGCAATGCGCCGTACCGTCATGGCTGCCAGCCCCTCGGCCAGCGCCACGCGCATCGCAGCCTGTAAGATCGCTTCCCGCCGCTCTTCCTTGCTCAAATAGCGCATTTTTTCTCAACTCTCAATAAGACCGAAACGAGTGTAACAAAAAGCTGGACAGTTGTTCAACTTTACGTAGGATCGGATTCTGGACATGTGTCCATGTTTAAAATGAAAAGGAAATTTATGTTTCGTCAGTGGTTAGCGTTAGTAATTATCGTGCTGGTGTACATCCCGGTGGCGATTGACGCGACGGTGCTGCACGTGGCGGCGCCGACATTGAGCATGACGCTGGGTGCCAGCGGAAACGAATTGTTGTGGATCATTGATATTTACTCGCTGGTGATGGCGGGGATGGTGCTGCCGATGGGTGCCCTGGGTGACCGCATTGGCTTTAAACGCTTGCTGATGATCGGCAGCACGCTGTTTGGCCTGTCGTCCCTGGCGGCCGCGTTTGCACCGTCGGCAGGGTGGCTGATAGCGGCGCGCGCCTCGCTGGCGATCGGTGCGGCAATGATCATTCCGGCTACGCTTGCGGGGATCCGCACGCTGTTTACCGACGCGAAAGATCGCAACATCGCGCTCGGCGTCTGGGCGGCAGTGGGTTCCGGCGGGGCGGCGTTTGGTCCGCTGATTGGCGGTATGCTGCTCGAGCATTTTTACTGGGGATCGGTGTTTTTAATCAACGTGCCGATTGTGCTGGTAGTGGTGTCGCTGGCCGCGCGTTTTGTGCCCCGTCAGCAGGGCCGACCGGAGCAGCCGCTGAATATCAGTCATGCCATCATGCTGATTGTGGCGATTTTGCTGCTGGTCTACAGTGCCAAAACCGCGCTCAAAGGCGTCCTGTCGCCGTGGCTGGTTGCCTCCGCGCTGGTGACCGGCTCGGTGCTGCTGTTTATCTTCGTGCGTATTCAGCTGCGCGCCCGCGTGCCGATGATCGATATGCGCCTGTTCTGCCATCGCATCATTCTGAGCGGCGTGGTAATGGCGATGACCGCCATGATTGCCCTGGTCGGGTTTGAGCTGCTGATGGCGCAGGAGCTACAGTTTGTCCACGGCTTTACGCCGTTTGAAGCGGGTATGTTTATGCTGCCTCTGATGGTCGCCAGCGGGTTCAGCGGGCCGATCGCGGGCGTGCTGGTTGGGCGATTAGGGCTACGCATCGTCGCGGCTGGCGGCATGGGGCTCAGCGCCGTCAGCTTCATCGGCCTGTCGATGCTCGACTTCAGTACGCAGCAGTGGCAGGCGTGGGGGCTGATGGTGCTGCTCGGCTTCAGTGCCGCCAGCGCGCTGCTGGCCTCGACCTCCGCCATTATGGCTGCCGCGCCGAAGGAGAAAGCCGCTGCCGCAGGGGCGATTGAAACCATGTCCTATGAACTGGGCGCCGGGCTGGGGATCGCTATTTTTGGTCTGCTGTTGACCCGCAGCTTCTCGGCGTCCATTGACCTGCCGCAGGGGCTGAATGCCTCGCTCGTCGATAAAGCCTCGTCATCCATTGGTGAAGCGATGAAGGTGGCGCAGGAGCTGACGCCGTCCCTCGCGGAGCCGGTGATTGAGGCGGCGAAAAGTGCGTTTATTACCTCCCACAGCGTGGCGCTGGGGAGTGCGGGCGGAATGCTGCTTTTGCTGGCTGTGGGGATCTGGTTCAGCCTGGCGAAGGTGCCGAAGCCGTAAAACACGCCCGGTGGCGCTGCGCTTACCGGGCCTACGGGCGCGGTTGTCCGAGCCGCGCCACCCGGTTTATTTTTCCTGGGCCGCGGACAGGACGCTGTGCAACAGCACGTTCGCCCCTTTCTCCGACCACTCTGGCAGGATCCTTTCCGCTTCGTTATGGCTGATGCCCTTCACGCAGGGGATAAAAATCATGCTGGCAGGGGCAATTTTACTCACATAGCAGGTGTCGTGTCCCGCGCCGGAGACCATCGGTTTCGCCGAGTAGCCCAGTTCCGCCACGGCCTTCTCCGTGCGGGCCAGACATTCGGCATCAAACGCGATGGGCGCGTAGTCAAAAATGCGCTCAACGACAGCCGCCACGCCGCGCAGGCTCAGGCTTTCAGCCACCTTATGCAGCGCCGCCTCCATGGCTTCCAATGCCGTCAGCGCCGGATGGCGAAACTCCACGCTGCAGACCACCCGAGACGGCACGACGTTGCGCGAGTTTGGCGTAACCTGCGCCATACCGATGGTCGCACGTCCGTCCGGCGCGTGCCGATAGCCAATCTCCTCCACCTTCAGCGCCAGCTCCGAGAACGCGGTCAGCGCATCGCGTCGGCTGTGCATCGGCGTGGTGCCCGCGTGGGCGGCAAACCCGTCCAGCGTCAGGGTAAACCAGCGCTGGCCCATTGCCGCGCGGACTAACCCGATATCCAGGGCTTCGTCTTCCAGAATCGGGCCCTGTTCGATGTGCAGCTCGTAGCAGGCGTGAACCGGAAACGCACGGGCAGGGGCTTCACCCCGGTAGCCGATGCTTTCCAGCGCTTCACCCACGCTGATACCGTCGCTATCCGCGCGGGCATGGGCGTACGCTTCGCTAAATTGCCCCGTCCAGACCCCTGAAGCGAGCATGGCTGGCGCAAAGCGCGCGCCTTCTTCGTTGGTCCAGTTGACCAGCACGATGTCACGCTCCGTCTCAAGGTGATGGTCATTGAGGGTGCGCAGCAGCTCCAGCCCGGCCAGCACGCCGTAAACCCCGTCGTAGTTCCCTCCCAGCGGCTGGGTATCCACGTGCGAACCGGTCAGGACCGGCGCAAGCTGCGGGTTTTTCCCCGCGCGGCGGATGAACATATTGCCCATGCTGTCGACGTCGCAGGTAAAACCGGCGTCCAGCGCCCAGTCGCGCAGCAGGTTACGCGCAATACGATCTTCCTCGCTCAGTGCCAGACGGGTGACGCCACCGGCGGGCGTGCCGCCGATCTGCGCCATCATCTCAAGCGTTGACCACAGCCGTTCGGCGTTGACGCGGATCATGACTTGTCCTTACCGCTGCGGTAGCGGAAATCACAGCACGCACCGCCCTGCATAATGGTCGTGGTGCGGGTTAGCTCTACGTCCGGCGCATAGCCAACGATGAATTTTTCATCGCGCGCGCAGGAGAGCAGGTGACCAATCTCGCCCAGCCCCATCTCGTGGTACATCTCCGCGTAGCGACAGCGGGTCACGTTGTAGTTGTACTGCTGGTCGTCAGCGTCGATCACCTTCACGTCCAGGGCGTTATCTTTCTCCCACAGATACTGCAGGGCGATAAAGCTCTTGATGTTCGCGCCGTTGGGTTCTTTGCTGGCAAACCCTTTACCAGCGTCAATCGCGGCCTGCTCAATGGCCTCGCCAATCACCGCCTGGGCGCGGGCTTTCCCTATCTCGCGCACCAGGATTTCATAAATTGGCTTAATAATTTCAGCTTCAATTTTGCGGCGGGCGAGAATGCCCAGCTCATTATTATCACTCATCACATTGCCTCACTGCGTTACTTCGCTTTTGCGCCGCCCAGCACGGTCTGCGGCTGCCATTTGCCGTCGACAACCTTATAGACCGTGAACGACGGCGATTTCAGGTTGCCCTCTTTATCAAACGCGATCTGTCCGGTAACGCCGGAATAGCTGATGGCGCGCAGGGCGGGTAGATAGTCTGATGGCTCAACGGAGTCTGCTTTTTCCATCGCCGCAACCAGCACGCGGGTGGCGTCATAGGCGAACGGGGCGTGCAGTTCGATATGGGTGTGGTAGCGGGCCTGGTAGGCCTGTTCGAATGCCTTTCCACCCGGCATCTGGTCAACGGGCAGGCCCGGCTCCAGCGCCACAACGCCTTCGCCTTCTTTCTGCGCCAGCTTCAGGAACGTCTGGCTGACGAATCCGCCTGCGCCCATCAGCGTGGCATTCATGCCCAACTGTTTAATGCGGCGAGCCAGCGGTGCGGCCTGGCTGTCGACGCCGCCGAAGAAGATCAGATCGGCGTTTTTACTGCGGATGGCGGTCAGCACGGCGCTGAAATCGACCGTTTTGTCATCCACATACTGACGGTCGACAATTTTCACGCCCTGGGCTTCCAGCGATTTAATAAACTGGTCTGCAAGCCCCTGACCGAAGGCGGTACGGTCGTCGATTACCGCAATGCGTTTGGCTTTCAGGGTGTTAACCGCGTACTGACCGGCGAGCTGGCCGCCGTCATCGTCGTGTCCCATCACGCGGAAGCTGGTATCAAAACCTTGTTGCGTATAGGCGTGACCGGTCGCGACCGGTGCCACCTGGGCGATGCCCGCATCGTGATAAACGCGGGCCGCTGGAATGCTGGTGCCGGTGTTCCAGTGGCCGACCACGCCCGCCACATCGCTGTCCACCAGACGCTGCGCGACGGCTACGGCAGTGCGCGGGTCAGACTGATCGTCTTCGGACTGCAGTTTGAAGGTGACCGCTTTGCCGCCGATGGTCGGATGCTGCTTGTTAATGTCGTCAATAGCCAGCTGCGCGCCGTTCTCCAGATCTTTCCCGATACGGGCGGACGGGCCGGTGAGCGGGCCTGCCAGACCGATCACCACGGTTTCGCCGTCGGCGGCCCACGAGGACGTTGAGGCAAGACCGCCGAGCAGAATAGCGGCGCTGAGCGCACTGATTTTTACTGTTTTCATTGTATTTCCCTGATGTTGGCTGGTGTGGTTAAACGGGCATTTCGCCCAAATAAATGTGTGCAATCTGGTCGTCGTTAAGCAGCGCTGTCGATTCGCCATGATGAACAATGCTGCCGCTGTCCATCACCCATGCGCTGTCGGTCACTTCCAGCGCGAGCCGGGCGTTTTGTTCGATAAGCAGCAGGGCGACGCCGCGCTCGCGCAGCCCGGCAATAACGGCAAATATGTTCTCGACCATCTTCGGGGCAAGGCCCATCGACGGCTCGTCGAGGATCAGCAGGCGCGGGCGGCTGAGGAGGGCGCGGTTAAGGGCCAGCAGCTGTTGCTCGCCGCCGGACAGCAGCCCGGCAAGCTGGTGCTGGCGCTCGCCCAGACGCGGGAAGCGTTCGAAAATCTCGTTCATCTCGCGCTTAATGGTGACAGCGTCACGTCTTAGCCAGGCGCCCATCTGCAGGTTTTCCAGTACCGTCATGCGGGAGAAGATCCCGCGGCCCTCCGGGACCATGACCAGTCCGTCGCGAAGCAGGGTCTCCGGGCTCTGTTTGCGGACCGGCTTACCGTTGAATTCAATACTGCCGCTAAAGCTTTCCAGCCCGGTAATGGCGCGCACGGTGGAGCTTTTCCCCGCGCCGTTAGCGCCGATCAGCGTAGCCTGTTCGCCCTCGTGCAGGGTAAAGGAGACATCGCGTACGGCCTGAATGCCGCCGTAATGCACGTCCAGACGTTCTACCTTCAGTAATTCAGACATGGGCGTTACCTCCAAGCCAGGCGGCGATCACTGCCGGGTCGCGCCGCACGCTTTCCGGCGTACCGCTGGCGAGCGTTTTACCGTAATCAAGCACCGTCAGGCGATCGCAGATGCCCATCACCAGCTTGACGTCATGTTCAATCATCAGCAGGGTTTTGCCGTCATCGCGGATGCGGATGAGCAGCTCGCCGAGCGCCACTTTTTCCGCCGCGTTCATTCCGGCGGCGGGCTCGTCCAGCGCCAGCAGCAGCGGATCCGTCGCCAGCGCGCGGGCGATTTCGAGGCGACGCTGATGACCATAGGCCAAATCGCAGGCGCGATAGTGGGCGAACTGTGCAATGCCGGTATAGTCCAGCCAGTGCCAGGCCAGCTCGCGGGTCTGCTTCTCTTCGTCGCGGGCGCGTTTATGGCGGCTCAGCGCGGCCCACAGGCCGTTACGGGTGCGCACGTGGCGGCCCACCATCACGTTTTCCAGCACCGACATCTCGTTGAAGAGGCGCACGTTCTGGAAGGTGCGGGCAATCCCGGCGGCGGTGACTTTCTCTATGTGCTTTGGGAAGTAGGGCTTATCGGCAATCGAAAACTCACCGCTGTCCGCCGGATAAAGCCCGGTGATCAGGTTAAAGCAGGTGGTTTTTCCCGCGCCGTTGGGGCCAATCAGCCCGTAGATTTCCCCTCTGTTCACGGTAATCGAAACGTCATCTACGGCAGTCAGCCCGCCGAAGCGTTTTGACATGTTGCGTACGGTTAACAGGCTCATGCCTTCACCCCCTTGTGGCGTACCGGCCAGAGGCCTGACGGGCGCAGCAGCATGACCAGCACCAGTGCCAGACCGTAAAACAGCTGGCGCAGCACTTCCGGGTCAATCAGTACCGTACCGAACAGCGCCTGCTGAACCGGCGCTGCCTGGCTGCGCAGCAGTTCCGGCAGGGCGGTAAGCAGTACCGCGCCCAGGATCACGCCCGGTATGTGCCCCATACCGCCCAGCACCACCATCGCCAGTACGGCAATCGATTCCTGTAAGGTGAAGGATTCCGGGGAGACAAAGCCCTGAAACGCGCCGAACAGCGCACCTGCTATGCCGCCAAAGGAGGCGCCCATCGCAAAGGCGAGCAGCTTATAGTTTCGCACGTTGATGCCCATCGCGCGGGCCACGTCTTCATCCTCGCGGATGGCGTGCCAGGCGCGGCCAATACGGGAATGCTGCAGGCGCAGGCAGACAAAAATAATCGCTACAATCACCAGCATCAGCAGGTAGTACCACAGCCACAGGGCGGGCACTTTGAAACCAAACCAGTGGTAGACGCCGCTAAACTTCAGGCCGAACAGGTTCAGCGTATCCACCCCGGTAATGCCCTTTGCGCCGTTGGTGATGTTTACCGGACGGTCGAGGTTGCGCATCAGGATGCGGATAATTTCGCCAAAGCCGAGGGTCACTATCGCCAGGTAGTCCCCGCGCAGCTTCAGCGTAGGCGCACCGAGTAAAATCCCGCAGACTGCCGCCACGAGGGCCGCCAGCGGAATAATAAGCAGATACGAGGTGTGCAGCCCGTCCGGGAACCAGACGCTGAGGATCGGAAACACCTCCAGCAGGTGTGGGGAGGCCATCAGTGCCGCGAGGTAGGCGCCGACGGCGTAAAAGGCGATAAAGCCCATGTCCAGCAGGCCGGTATAGCCGACCACAATGTTAAGCCCGAGCGCCAGCATGATGTAGAGCAGGGCGAAGTCGATAACGCGCACCCAGTAGTTGCCGCCGAGCTGCGTGGCCACCACGGGCGCTATCAGCAGCGCGAGGCAGAACAGGCTCATACCTGACCAGAATTTGCGCGTCGCCGCCGGGGCCTGGAGTTGAAGTGTTGTCATGGTATTCCTTACGCCCTGTGCGCTACGCGCTCGCCCAGCAGGCCAGCCGGACGGAAGACCAGCACCAGGATCAGCACCATAAAGGCAAAGACATCCTGATAGTTGCTGCCAAATACACCGTGGGTCAGTTCACCCAGGTAGCCTGCGCCCAGCGCTTCGATAATGCCGAGCAGGATGCCGCCAATCATGGCACCCCGAATGTTACCAATGCCCCCAAGCACTGCGGCGGTAAAGGCCTTGATCCCGGGTAAAAAGCCCATCGAGAAGCTGGCGTTACCGTAGTTGCTTGCCATCATTACGCCTGCCAGCGCGGCAAACGCCCCGCCAATCGCAAACGTCAGGGTGATAATGGCGTTTGGGTTAACCCCCATCAGCGTGGCCACGCGCGGATTTTCCGCCACGGCGCGCATGCCGCGCCCCAGACGGGTGTATTCCACCAGCAGCCACAGCCCGGTCATCACCGCCAGCGCCAGCGCCACGGTGACAATACCGGTAACGGTCACGATGGCGGGAGGGTGCATTTCACTTCCTGACGTCACGGTAATCGGATCCATGGGCAGGATCTGCGGAAACATCAGCGGGTTGCGCGTCCAGATAATCATCGCTACGGTTTGCAGCAGGACGGAGACGCCGATACCCGAGATCAGCGGCGCCAGGCGCGGAGCATTGCGCAGTCGACGGTAGGCAAAGCGCTCCACGGCCATGGCCAGCAGGGCGCAAACGGCCATGGCACTCATCAGGGCAACGCCGAGCTGCAAGAGCAGCGGCATATGCGGGAAGGTGCTATTCAGGGCGTTAATGGCGGAGAGCGTGGTGAGCGCGCCGACCATCAGAATATCGCCGTGGGCAAAGTTAATAATGCGCAAAATGCCATACACCATGGTATAGCCCAGCGCGATCAGCGCGTAGATGCTTCCCAGCATCACACCGTTGATCAGTTGTTGTATGAGTGTATCCAACGTCTGTACCCGCAAAGTGCTCGTTCTGCGGCTACCATCCAATAAATGAATTAAATTGTAAAATACGCATCTATTATTTCTTATGATAAATAAATATTGTCTTATGTTTATGATTTAAATGAAAATAGTTAATGCCTGCTTTTTGGTGAAAAGCCTAAAGAAATCAACATATGAATAATACAGAACAATTGGCGAGCCTGACGGCGTTTGCAGAGAGCCGCCTGGCAAACGATCCGCCGCTTCGGGCCGTACGTGCATTCGAGGCCATCGCCAGGCTGGGGAGCGTCACGCTGGCCGCGCAGGAGCTGGATATCTCTCCGTCGGCCGTCAGCCATCAGCTCAAGGTGCTCGAAGGATACCTGCAAATGCCGCTCACGGAACGTCAGGGACGCAGGCTGGTGCTGAGCCAGCACGGGCGGGAATATTACCGCTCGATCCGAGCGGCCTTTAACGTGTTGCGCCAGGCGACGGAGCACCTGGCGGAGCAGGCGCAAACGCGTCAGGTCACCATCAGCCTGATTCCGCTGTTTGGTATGGGGTGGTTTATCCCGCGCTTGCCTGCGTTCATGCGCGCCAATCCCCAAACCGAGATCAACGTGGTGTATGCCAACCACCGTAACTATCTGAGCGACGCGTCGGATATGTCGATTCGTTTTGGTAACGGGCAGTGGGCGGGGTATCAGAGTGAAAAGCTGATTTCCGGCCAGATGGTGCCGGTATGCAGCCGCGCGTTTTTGCGCGTTCATGGCCATATCGACACGCCTGAACAGCTGCTGCAAATGCCGCTGCTGCACGATGAAGAGCGTACGAGCTGGACGCAGTGGTTTTTGTTGCAGGGGGTAAAACGTCCACTCCGGCGCAGCGGCCCGCTGTTTGAAGACGGGCTATTGACGCTGGCGGGCGTTCAGGCAGGGCTGGGATGTGCGCTCATGCGTGAGCCGCTGATTGCGCCATATCTTGAGAGCGGCGAGCTGGTCAAGATATTTGACTTACCGATTGATGACGGGCGCGATTATTACCTCTGCGTGCGTTCAGATTCAGAGATGACCGAAGACGGCAAGCTGCTGCAAACCTGGCTGCGTCGGGCGGCAGGCGGGGAGTTGTCTGTCGGGTAAAAGCGGAAGATAAAAAAAGCCAGCGTGTTACGCTGGCTTTTGTACTGACAAATCTTAGAACTGGTAGGTCAGACCCAGCGCCACGATGTTGTCGGTACCGATACCTGCCTGGCGAGTGAACTGGTTGTCGTCGAGCAGGTTGATTTTGTAATCCACGTAGGTGGACATGTTTTTGTTAAAATAATAGGTCGTGCCAACATCGATGTATTTAACCAGATCCTGGTCGCCGAAGTTCTCGATGTCTTTGCCTTTAGACTGCAGGTAAGCGATGGATGGACGCAGGCCAAAGTCGAACTGATACTGAGCCACAACTTCGAAGTTTTGCGCCTTGTTTGCAAAGCCGTAGATGTCGCTGCGGTTACCGTTAGATGTGCCGAAACGGGTTGCGTTATAGGTCTGAGAGTACTGCGCCGCGAGGTAAACGTTGTTCGCGTCGTACTTCACGCCGCCGCTGTACACTTCAGCGCGGTCGCCTTCACCGTATACGCCAGCTGCATTCTGGTCAGCGGTACGACGGGAAGAGGACATTGCACCACCGACGCTGAAGCCTTCACCCAGATCGTAAGTCAGAGACGCGCCGTAGCCGTCGCCGTTCTGGTTCAGCAGGCTGCGGCCGTTAGTGTTTTCACCGCTTACGCTGCCATTTTTACCCTGGTACTGCAGGGCAAAGTTCAGGCCGTCAACCAGACCGAAGAAGTCCTGGTTACGGTAAGTTGCCACGCCGTTTGCACGAGACTGCAGGAAGTTGTCGGCACCGTAGGTGTCACCGCCGAATTCTGGCAGAACGTCGGTCCAGGAGGTCACGTCGTAAATCACGCCGTAGTTACGACCGTAATCGAATGAACCGGCTTCAGCGAACTTCAGACCTGCGAAGGCCACACGGGTCCAGGACTGGTTGTCGCCTTCGTCCTTGTTACCCTGAATCTGGTATTCCCACTGGCCGTAACCGGACAGCTGGTCGTTAACCTGGGTTTCACCCTTGAAGCCGATACGCATGTAGGTTTTATCACCGTCTGCGCCTGCGTCATCAGAGAAATAGTGCAGACCTGTCACTTTACCGTACAGATCCAGCTTGTTACCGTCTTTGTTATAAATCTCAGCTGCGTTTACAACGCCTGCTGCCAACATGGAAGTGACTGCCACTGCAACTAATTTAAGTTTCATCTTAAATATTCCTTATAATTTTTTTCAGTATTTCCTGAACCATCGCGAGCGATTTCTTAACGAGGCTGTTCGTCAACGGCGTGCTATTTTTAAAAATCTTGTAGTTGTCTTTCAATAATAAGTTTCAAAATATGAGTAATAATTTCATTTAGTGTGATCGAGATCGGGTTAATGACGGCTGAATAAAATGTTGCGGCGATTATTTAATCAGAATGAGTTGATTTTTTTGGCAACCATGATGGCGAATATTATTGCATTTCGTGTTATTAATAGCGGTAATATTCGCAGGGAAGTAGTTACGCAGCGGTGTCAGGTTATGTCAATTTGATGTCGGGGTAATTGACGAAGGAAGATAATATAAACAGAACATCAACAAATGCACTAATGTTCTGATTAATATATTACGATGTGATCACATATTAAATTTATGTTAATTTTTCTGCCGGATTTAATCGAACCCGGCATAAATCTGAACCCTATTTTCGTGTAGCGTACCAGCAGAGCAATGACCCGGCGCAGACCATCAGCGCGCCCTGCCAGAACGAAAAAGAGAGGGGGGAGCTTAGCAGCACGGCTGCAAGCGCGGCGGAGAGCACGGGAGTAAAATAGGATACGGCAGCCAGCACCGTGACGTTACCGTGCAGAATACCAATATTCCATGCTGCATAGCCAAACCCAAGCGCAATGCCGCACATAACGAGCTTCACGATAACCGGAAAGCTGAACACCATTTCTGGCTGATCGCTAATGGTATATTTCACCCACAGGCTCAGCGCAGTGAGCAAAACAAAGAGGGTAATACCGTTTTGCCCTTTGGCAAATTTGGCGGTTACGGTGCAGTAGGCGGCCCAGATAAATGCTCCGGCAAAAGCAAGCGTATAGCTAAGGGGATTAGAGACGACATTGCGGATTATTTCATCAATGTGTAATCCTTGCTCACCTCCTAATACCCAACACACTCCGAGCAGAGCGATAGCTAAACCGGGGACGACCCACAGCGTTGATTTCTGTCCGTTGAATAAAATAGCAAAGACGATCGTCAGGCTCGGCCAGAGATAATTAACCATACCGACTTCTATGGCCTGCGCTCGCGTGGCGGCATAGCCTAACGACAGCGCCAGACAAATTTCATAACTGACAAACAGTACGCTGCCTGCAATAAGATACCCGGGTGAAAAACGTTTAATATCAGGAAATCCTACCGTTACCAGGCACAATAACCCACTGAGGGTGTAAATCATCGCCGCGCCGCCGACGGGCCCCAGCCCCTCGCTTACGCTGCGAATCAGGCCCACCATTGTGCTCCATAGCAGTATCGCCGCCAGCCCCGTGAGCGTTGCTCTCTTTCTGTCCATTACGTTTTCATCGTTAATAAAATCAAAGGGAAAATGTATAGCATTAATTCTGACCCTGTCGCGAATTATTCTCTTACGTGTTTAACCCTTAAGGGGTATTCAAACGCGGCAGCGGTGACTATTAAGGGGGCGACGTCAGGCGACCTTGATTTGACGCAAAAAAAACAGGGGCTTTAATGTTAGTTTGCGGCGCGAAGTCTTATCAGATAACGAGGACAACAATGGACGTCAGCCGCAGACAATTTTTCAAAATCTGCGCGGGCGGTATGGCCGGAACCACAGCCGCAATGCTGGGATTTGCTCCCAAAATGGCGCTGGCTCAGGCACGCAACTATAAGCTGCTGCGTGCGAAAGAGATTCGTAACACCTGCACATACTGCTCCGTGGGTTGTGGGCTATTGATGTATAGCCTGGGCGATGGCGCGAAAAACGCCAGAGAAGCGATTTACCATATTGAAGGGGATCCGGATCATCCGGTGAGCCGTGGGGCGCTGTGCCCGAAAGGGGCGGGACTGCTGGACTATGTCCACAGCGAAAACCGCCTCCGCTACCCGGAATACCGCGCGCCGGGCTCCGACAAATGGCAGCGCATCTCCTGGGATGAGGCGTTCTCCCGTATTGCAAAACTGATGAAAGCCGACCGTGACGCCAACTTTATTGAAAAGAACGAGCAGGGCGTGACGGTCAACCGCTGGCTCTCTACCGGGATGCTGTGCGCATCTGCGGCAAGCAATGAAACCGGCATGCTGACGCAAAAATTTGTGCGCTCTCTCGGCATGCTGGCGGTAGACAACCAGGCGCGCGTCTGACACGGACCAACGGTAGCAAGTCTTGCTCCAACATTTGGTCGCGGTGCGATGACCAACCACTGGGTTGATATTAAAAACGCCAACGTCGTGGTGGTGATGGGCGGTAACGCCGCTGAAGCCCATCCGGTGGGATTCCGCTGGGCGATGGAAGCGAAAAACAACAACGATGCGACGCTTATCGTCGTCGATCCACGCTTTACGCGTACGGCATCGGTGGCGGATATCTATGCGCCGATCCGCTCCGGTACGGACATTACGTTCCTCTCCGGCGTGCTGCTGTACCTGATCGAAAACAACAAAATTAACGCGGACTACGTTAAGCATTACACCAATGCGAACCTGCTGGTGCGGGATGATTTTGCCTTCGATGACGGACTGTTCAGCGGCTATGACGCTGAAAAACGTCAGTACGACAAGACGTCCTGGAACTATCAGTTCGATGAAAACGGCTATGCGATGCGGGATGAAACGCTGACGCATCCGCGCTGCGTGTGGAACCTGCTGAAGCAGCACGTTTCCCGCTATACGCCGGACGTGGTGGAGAACATCTGCGGCACGCCGAAAGCGGACTTCCTGAAGGTGTGCGAGGTGCTGGCGTCCACCAGCGCCGCTGACAGAACCACCACGTTCCTGTATGCGCTGGGCTGGACGCAGCACACCGTGGGCGCGCAGAACATCCGTACCATGGCGATGATCCAGCTTCTGCTCGGCAACATGGGGATGGCCGGTGGCGGCGTGAACGCCCTTCGCGGACACTCTAACATTCAGGGCTTAACCGATCTCGGCCTGCTCTCCACCAGCCTGCCGGGCTACCTGACGCTGCCGTCGGAAAAGCAGGCCAGTCTGCAAGCGTATCTTGAAGCTAATACGCCAAAAGCAACGCTGCCGGACCAGGTGAACTACTGGAGCAACTATCCGAAGTTCTACGTCAGCCTGATGAAATCCTTCTACGGCGACGCGGCGCAGAAGGAGAATGACTGGGGCTTTGAGTGGCTGCCCAAGTGGGATCAGGCTTACGACGTCATCAAGTATTTCAACATGATGGATAAGGGCGACGTCACCGGTTATATCTGCCAGGGCTTTAACCCGGTGGCGTCATTCCCGGATAAAAACAAAGTCGTGCGCAGCCTGAGCAAGCTGAAGTACATGGTGGTTATCGATCCGCTGGTGACCGAGACCTCCACCTTCTGGCAGAACCACGGGGAATCCAACGATGTCGATCCGGCGTCGATTCAGACCGAAGTGTTCCGCCTGCCGTCCACCTGCTTTGCGGAAGAGGACGGCTCTATTGCCAACTCCGGCCGCTGGCTGCAATGGCACTGGAAAGGGCAGGATGCACCGGGCGAAGCGCGTAACGACGGCGAAATCCTGGCCGGCATTTATCATCGTCTGCGCGAAATGTACCGCACCGAAGGCGGCAAAGGCGCTGAGCCGCTGCTGAAGATGAGCTGGCACTACAAGCAGCCGGATCGTCCTGAGTCTGAGGAAGTCGCGAAAGAGAACAACGGCGTGGCGCTGGCGGATCTGTATGACGCGAGCGGCAACCTGGTCGCGAAAAAAGGCCAGCTGCTGAACAGCTTTGCGCTGCTGCGCGATGACGGGACAACGGCATCGTCCTGCTGGATCTACACCGGCAGCTGGACGGAGCAGGGTAACCAGATGGCCAACCGCGATAACGCTGACCCGTCAGGCCTGGGCAACACCCTGGGCTGGGCATGGGCGTGGCCGCTGAACCGTCGCGTGCTGTACAACCGCGCGTCCGCCGACGTGAACGGCAAGCCGTGGGATCCGAAGCGCATGCTGATCCAGTGGAACGGGGCGAAGTGGACGGGGAACGACATTCCGGACTACAGCACCGCCGCGCCGGGCAGCAACACCGGGCCGTTTATCATGCAGCCGGAAGGGCTGGGGCGCCTGTTCGCCCTCAACAAGCTGGCAGAAGGGCCGTTCCCGGAACACTACGAGCCGATGGAAACGCCGCTGGGGACCAACCCGCTGCACCCGAACGTGGTCTCAAGCCCGGTGGTGCGCATTTACGAAGAGGACGTGCTGCGCTTAGGCAAAAAGGACAAATTCCCGTACGTGGGGACGACCTACCGCCTGACCGAGCATTTCCACACCTGGACCAAGCACGCGCGGCTTAACGCCATCGCGCAGCCGGAACAGTTTGTGGAGATAAGCGAAACGCTGGCGAAGGCGAAAGGCATTGCCAACGGCGATCGCGTCAAGGTGAGCAGCAAGCGCGGCTTTATTCGCGCCGTGGCGGTGGTGACCCGTCGTTTGCAAAGTCTGAACGTGCACGGCCAGCAGGTGGAAACCGTCGGTATTCCGCTGCACTGGGGCTTTGAAGGGGTGGCGCAGAAAGGCTATATCGCCAACACCCTGACGCCAAACGTCGGCGATTCCAACTCGCAAACGCCGGAGTACAAAGCGTTTCTGGTCAACATCGAGAAAGCGTAAGGAGCGATTAAATGGCGATGGAAACACAAGACATTATTAAACGCTCCGCGACCAACCCGATCACCCCCGCGCCCCGCGCGCGGGACTATAAGGCAGAGGTCGCCAAGCTTATCGACGTCTCCTCCTGCGTGGGCTGTAAGGCCTGCCAGGTGGCCTGTTCGGAGTGGAACGATATCCGCGACGAGGTGGGGCACTGCGTCGGGGTTTACGATAACCCGGCGGATCTGAGCGCCAAATCCTGGACGGTGATGCGCTTTAGCGAAACCGACCAGAACGGCAGGCTGGAGTGGCTGATCCGCAAGGACGGCTGTATGCACTGTGAAGATCCCGGCTGCCTGAAGGCGTGCCCGTCTGCTGGCGCCATTATTCAGTACGCCAACGGCATCGTCGACTTCCAGCAGGATAATTGCATTGGCTGCGGCTACTGCATCGCGGGCTGTCCGTTTAATATCCCGCGCCTCAATAAAGAGGATAACCGGGTATACAAATGCACCCTGTGCGTGGACCGCGTCAGCGTTGGGCAGGAGCCTGCCTGCGTGAAGACCTGTCCGACCGGTGCGATCCACTTCGGCACCAAAAAAGAGATGCTCGACGTGGCGCAAGAGCGCGTGGACAAGCTGAAAGCGCGCGGCTACGACAAGGCAGGCATTTACAACCCGCAGGGCGTGGGCGGCACGCACGTGATGTACGTGCTGCATCACAACGACCAGCCGGAGCTGTATCACAACCTGCCGAAAGATCCGGCGATCGATACCTCCATCAACCTGTGGAAAGGGGCGCTTAAACCGCTCTCTGCGGCGGGCTTTATCGCCACCTTTGCGGGGCTGATCTATCACTACATCGGTATCGGCCCGAATAAAGAGGTGGATGACGACGAGGAGGAGCATCATGAGTAAGTCGAAAATGATAGTGCGCACCAAATTTGTCGATCGCGCCTGTCACTGGACGGTGGTCATTTGCTTCTTCCTGGTGGCGGTATCCGGTATTTCGTTCTTCTTCCCGACGCTGCAGTGGCTGACCGAAACCTTCGGTACGCCGCAGATGGGGCGCATTCTGCACCCGTTCTTCGGCGTGCTGATTTTCGTGGTGCTGATGTTTATGTTCGTGCGCTTTGTCCATCACAATATTCCGGACAAGCAGGACATCCCGTGGGTGAAAGGGATTGTCGAAGTCCTGAAGGGTAACGAGCATAAAGTCGCGAAGGTGGGGAAATACAATGCCGGACAGAAGATGATGTTCTGGACCATCATGAGCATGATTTTTGTGCTGCTGGTGACCGGGGTGATGATCTGGCGTCCTTATTTTGCACAGTACTTCCCGATCCAGGTAGTGCGTTACGCGCTGCTAATTCACGCGACGTCGGCCATCATCCTGATTCATGCCATCCTGATCCATATGTATATGGCGTTCTGGGTTAAAGGGTCGATCAAAGGGATGATTGAAGGGAAGGTGAGTCGCCGCTGGGCGCAGAAACATCACCCGCGCTGGTATCGTGATGTGGAACGGCTGGAGGCGAAACAGGAAAGTACGGAAGGGATGAAGTAAGACCTGCGCCGTCGGCTCTGCCCGGCGGCGCTGCGCTTGCGCGGGCCTTCATGTGTTAGTCAATAAACGATCAATTGCCGCTATAACGTCATGACGTGCGTTACGTAAATTACAAACATAGTCTTTAGGATTGATTTTGTTGTTGTTAAGGTTGGTTATCATCGGTGAATAAATCAGAAACGTTTCAAAGTCGATATTTACGCCCGGAGCCAGATGGCTCTTCCATAACGGCAACTTATTATTTCTCGCGAGTGGCACAATTACGCGTGTGGCAAGATCATCATAACAATCATCCTGAATGAGCATATAATAGGGAAGTTTGTCCCGTGTAGCCGCAGATGTATTACGGTAAACATTAAATTGTCTCAGCATTAAAGCACCCTGAAAAACTCATCATCAGTGATGGTTCCGTGTTTCTCCACAAAATCATTCATTGCCCGTATAAATGCACGATCCTCTTCTGATGGCTGCCGCCGCCTGGTTGAGTTTTGTTCTGCATGACACAAGGGCTTACGCGATGTGATGTTCTGGCCCAGCTCTGCTTCTGTGGTATGTTTCATCGTTATCTCCTTTGTTGGTGCGGTCATTATCAACCGCCGCCAACAAAAAACAATACTGTATCCCCTGGTAATCTATATTCTGCGAGCCGCCTTCCAATTATATCAGAATCGCTCCTCTACATACCGGAACGGGTATTTCGTGGGTTTAACTTTGCCGATTTTGCGCTTAGGTAAATCCACCTTGTCGAGGTGAATTTCTTTATACGGGATCTGCGAAAGCAGATGCGAAATAATATTCAGACGCACGCGTTTTTTATCTTCAGAACGCGCGACAAACCACGGTGCCCAGGCGGTGTCAGTGGCTTCAAACATGGCGTCGCGCGCGCGGGTGTACTCGTCCCAGAGGTTAAAGGATTTAATATCCATCGGCGACAGCTTCCAGATCTTACGCCCATCGTTAATGCGGTCGCGCAGGCGGCGCTCCTGCTCTTTCGGCGTCACCTCCAGCCAGTACTTCAGCAGGATAATCCCGGCATCGACCATCGCTTTTTCCATAACCGGCGCGCCGTCCAAAAATTTCTCCGCCTGTTCCTCCGTGCAGAACCCCATCACCCGCTCCACGCCCGCGCGGTTATACCAGCTGCGATCGAAGATCACGATTTCACCCGCCGAGGGCAGGTGAGGCACATAGCGCTGGAAGTAGAGCTGGCTTTTCTCTTTATCCGTTGGGGCAGGAAGCGCAACAACGCGAAACACGCGTGGGCTGACGCGCTCGGTGATCGCTTTAATGGTGCCGCCTTTGCCGGCGCCGTCGCGTCCCTCAAAAACAATGCACACCTTCAATCCTTTGGCGACGACCCACTGCTGGAGCTTAACCAGTTCGACGTGCAGGCGGCGGAGCTCTTTTTCATACTCTTTGGTCTTAAGGGGGGCATTCGATGCGACATCAACAGCGACAGGGGTTTTCTTTTTGCTTCCCATGATTGTCATCCTCAGGTTGTCCGGCGTGGAAAAAGCGAGGCCGCACTATGAAGTGTAATCCACCTGAATTAATGGATTAACGTGTCAGCCAGCTGATTTGAACTGGCTCACCATACAAGATTATTTAATAATGCCCTCGCGAATGATTAACCGGTGGTTGAGGCATGAAAAAGACAATATTTTCGTTGGCGCTTGGCACATTTGGCCTGGGTATGGCTGAATTTGGCATTATGGGGGTGTTAACCGAGCTGGCGCATGACACCGGTATTTCGATTCCCTCCGCCGGGAATATGATCTCGTTTTATGCCTTCGGTGTGGTGATTGGCGCGCCGATTGTAGCGCTGTTCTCCGGCAAGTTCTCGTTAAAAACGACGCTGCTGTTTCTGGTTGCCATGTGCGCAGTCGGAAATGCCCTGTTTACGTTTTCTACGTCGTATTTCTGGCTGGCGCTGGGGCGTTTGATCTCCGGTTTTCCGCACGGGGCCATTTTTGGCGTCGGGGCGATTATCCTCTCTAAAATTGCGCCACCCGGGAAGGTGACGGTCGCGGTGGCCGGGATGATCGCCGGGATGACCGTGGCCAACCTGGTGGGCGTCCCGCTCGGCACCTGGCTGGGGCACCAGTTCAGCTGGCGTTACACCTTTTTCCTGATTGCTGCGTTCGACGCGCTGGTTATCCTCTCGGTTCTGCTCTGGGTGCCGGACATCCATGACAAATCAGAAATCAAATTGTCCGAGCAGTTTCAGTTCCTGAAGAAACCGGAACCCTGGCTGATTTTTGCCGCCACCATGTTTGGTAATGCTGGCGTGTTCGCGTGGTTCAGCTTCGTTAAGCCGTTTATGGTCAACGTTTCTGGCTTTTCCGAAGGGATGATGACGGCCATCATGATGCTGATGGGCCTTGGCATGGTGTTGGGCAATCTGCTGAGCGGCAAACTCTCGGGGCGCTTTAGCCCGCTGCGCATTGCGGCCATCACCGATATGGTGATTGTCGCCTCGCTGCTGCTGCTTTTCGCCCTGGGCGAACTGAAAACGGCCTCGCTGGTGATGGGCTTTATCTGCTGTGCCGGGCTGTTTGCGCTCTCTGCACCGCTGCAAATTTTGCTTCTGCAAAATGCGAAGGGCGGTGAGATGCTGGGGGCGGCCGGAGGGCAGATGGCGTTTAATCTCGGCAGCGCGATCGGGGCGTACTTTGGTGGGATGATGATTACCCTCGGCTTTAGCTGGCGCTACGTCACGCTGCCTGCGGCGTTCCTCTCGTTCTCGGCCATGAGCGCGCTGTTGATCTACGGTTACCTGCGGGCCAGACAGGCTCAGGCTAACGCTCGCGCGCTAGCCTGATTGCATTCAGGCAAGCCAGGGCTCACCCAGCGTCAGCATCAGGCGGTTGGCCCAGGCGAAGAACGCAGCGGACTGCACCAGGTCCAGCTGGGCTAAGGTGTCCAGCCCCTCTTTTTCCAGAGCGGCGAGGTGCAGCGGCGTGGCGGCAGGCGGGGTAACCGACAGCGCTGCCGCAAAATTAATTTCCGCTTGCCAGCGCGCAGATTGCCCCTCGCTCAGGGACTGTCCCGGACGCACGGCCAGCAGGGCCTCTACCGCCGCGTCATCCTTTGACAGCTGGCTGGCTTTGCGCGCATGGACAGAGGCGCAGTAGATGCAGCCGTTGATTTTACTGGCTACCGTTGCGGCCAGCTCGCGCTCGGCGCGCGGCAACCCCCCCGGCGTATAAAAAATCCCTTTATCGGTCAACGTGCGCTGTTCAAGCACCGGCAGGTTGCGCCCCAGCAGGCGGAAGTAGTCGGAATCGGTATGGCCAAATTTCGCCAGAACGGCAACCTCGTCATCATGGAAGTCCGCCAGCGGTTTGGCGTCGATCCACGGCTCCCAGCCCAGCTCCTGCTGGGTGAACGCGACGGGAGCCGTCTTCCCGGAGACCGTGGTTGCGGTTGTATGCCAGATGCCTGCCGCCACCGGCACATCGCTTGCCACCACCGGCTTGTCATTTAGCAGCCGCAGCCCGGCGACGAGTCGGCTCTGAAAGCTGATAAACGCAACAAGCTGCGCCAGGGTAACAATGCCTTCCTTGCTCCAGCCCGCCCGGGTCAGCGCCGTCAACGCGGACGGCGTGGCTTCGACGGGAGAGAACGTCAGCAGGCGCGCAAAATTCAGCGCCGGAGTCAGACGGCCTGAGGTCGGGTCCGCCAGGCCAAACCCCGCATAGTGTGCCGCCAGCGCTTCCGCGTTGTGCCACCGGGCGACTTTTGCCGCGACGGCGAACCGCTCGTCCAGCGCAAAATCGCTATCCTGCTGGGTAAATAAGATTTCGTAGCTGCCCTGTGCGTGGCGCGTGGCGGCGTCCCGCGTGGCGCGCGCCTCTGCCAGAGGGGAACCGGGTTTAATTTCCGCCAGCTCGGCGAGAATGTCGTGACTTAATGCCATAGGTCTCTCCTCAACGTAAATAGGGGGCAATATGTTCGGCGATCAGTTCGATGGAGCGCAGCGTGTCGCGATGGGTGGGCTCAACCGAATGGACCTGGAATGAGATGTCCGTGGCGCGCCGGAGAACGGAATCAGCCTGCAGCGAATGCAGCACCGTTTCTGGCGAACCGATATGGGCGTCGAACTGGCGACGAAAATCTGTGACAGTGTCACCTTTGACCGCGTGTCCGGCAGCGCGATGCTGCTGGGCCTGCCTGGTGAGACCCGGCGTGGCGACCTTCAGCGCGTAGTCATCGCTGTCGGCGACGAATGCCGTACGGGAGGCCAGAATGCGCGGTGCGATACCGGCGGGCAGTGCCTCAAGGTAGGCATCCACAATCGGATTCTGGATCGCGTCGAGCGTTAAATCCAACTGGTCTGCCGGGCGCGGCTGCGTGCGGGAGAGCATCAAACCGTGGCCGGCCCGCGCGGCGCGAACGGCACCGTCGACGGAAAAGGTGGCAATCCAGATCCGTTCAGCCAGCTGTGGCGCTGGCGGATAAAGGTGGTTATCCGGATGGGTGAGCGAATCCCCGCGCCAGGCGCTCTGGATCACATGCAAATGGTCAGCAAAGGCCGCGCCGCGCTGTTCAAACGTTAGTCCGAACGGCAGGAAAGAGGTCGGCGTGCCGCCCGAACCAAAACCGACTTCGAGACGCCCATCGGCGAGTAAATCCAGCACCGCCGCATCTTCCGCCACGCGCAGCGGGTTTTCCATCGGCAGGGTAATGATGGCCGTCCCCAGGCGGATGGTTTCGGTATGCGCCGCAACGTGGGCCAGGAACAGCAGCGGCGACGGCAGGCCGCCTTCACTTTCGTGGAAGTGGTGCTGGGCAATCCAGGCGCTGTCAAAACCGTGGCGTTCGGCGTGGCGGATCTGTTCGGTTGCCAGACGATAGCGCTCCTTTGGCGTGGCGTCGTCAAGCAGGCGGGTGAAAAATCCCAGTCGTTTTCGCGTCATGCGAACTCCTCCGTAGCGGGTGAAAAATGGGGAATGGCGGCAATCAGCTCGCGGGTATAGTCGTTCTGTGGCGACGTGAATAAGGTCTCGACGTCACCGTGTTCGACCACCTGACCGCTGCGCAGCACCGTGACGCTGTGGGCGATCCGGCGAACGGTAGAGAGATCGTGCGTGATGAACAGGTAGGTCAATCCCAGCTGCTGCTGCAGCTGCTGAAGCAGTGCCAGAATCTGCGCCTGTACGGTGACGTCCAGCGCGGAGGTGGCTTCGTCCAGCACCAGAATAGTCGGCTCCAGAATCAGCGCCCGGGCAATGGCTACGCGCTGGCGCTGCCCGCCTGAAAGCTCCCGGGCGGTACGGCTCAGGAGTTCGACGGGCAGGGCAACCCGCTGCGCCACGGTCTCCACCCGGACCTTTCGCTCCGCTTTGCTCAGGCGAGAAAAATTCTTCAGGGGCTCTTCGACGATCTCGAACAGCGTCTGACGCGGGTCGAGAGAGGCGAACGGGTTCTGGTAGACAAACTGGATCTTCTGGCGCAGCTGGCGTCGGGCCTCGCGGCTCAGGTCGGTGGCATCAATATCATCAATAATGACCTGTCCGCTGTCCGCCTGTTCAAAACCCAGCAAAATACGGGCGAGGGTGGTTTTCCCGGAGCCGGATTCACCGACCAGCGCATGCGTGCTGCCGCGCCTGACGTCAAACGTCACCCGATCCAGCGCCTGAAGGTGATGACCTTTGCCCAGCGAGAACCGTTTGCTGATGGCGCGGGCGCGAATGGCCGGTGACGCCAGCGGAAGGCCAGCTACCGGGGCGATGGTCAGGCGCTGGCCCTGGAGATCGCTCAACAGCTGGCGGGTGTAGGCGTGTTGCGGCGTGCGGACAATGTCGGCGGTGTCGCCGTGCTCCTGAACCTCACCGTTGCGAAACACCAGCAGCCTGTCCGCGCGCTGGGCAGCCAGCGCCAGATCGTGAGTGACAAACAGAACCGCAGTACCCGATTCCCGGCGCAGGATATCCAGCAGATCGAGAATGCGTTTTTGCACCGTCACGTCCAGCGCGCTGGTGGGCTCATCGGCAACGATCACGTCCGGGCGCAGCGCAATGGCGATGGCAATCAGCACGCGCTGTTTCATCCCGCCGGAGAGCTGATGCGGATACTGCTTCATGCGCTGTTCGGGATGGCTCAGGCCGACCTTTGTCAGCAGGGCGAGCACCTGCTCGTCGCGCTGGAGTGCCGTTACCTTTTGGTGCTGCTGAATAATTTCCCCGACCTGTACGCCGATCGTCTTTACCGGGTTGAGTGAATTACCCGGATCCTGCGGAACCAGGCTGATTCGCGCGCCGCGCAGGGTATCGAGACGCTTCGCTGACCACCGGCTAATCTCCTCGCCGTTGAGCACGATTTTCCCGGTATCGCGTCGGGCGTTATCCGCCAGCAGACCGATGATCGCCTGTGCCGTGGTTGTTTTGCCGGAGCCGGATTCACCGACAAAGGCCAGCATTTCCCCCCGTCGGAGGGTGAAGCTGACGTTATGCACCACCTCGCGCCACTGGCGCGCGGTACGGTAGCTGATGGTCAGGTTTTCTACCGAGAGTACGGTCATTTCAGGCCTCCGCTGAACTGCTGGCTGATACGGTTGGTGGCAAGCACGACGGCGATGACGACCACGCCGGGGAAGGTAGTTAACCACCAGGCGGTAGAGAGATAGTTACGACCTTCGGCAATCAATAAGCCCCATTCCGGAACGGGCGGCGGGGTGCCGTAGCCGAGAAAGCTCAGCGTGGAAAGCGCCAGAATGGCCTGACCAAACTGCAGCGTGGCAAAGGCGAGGACGGCGGTTAAGGCGTTGGGCAGGATATGTCGCCACAGGACCGCCAGGAACGTCCCGCCGCTGCCAAACGCCGCCTCGACATAATCCGTATGGCGGATGCGCACCACTTCACCGCGCGCGAGGCGGGCGAAGCTGGCGATGGAGGCCACGCCGACGGCAATGGCGGCGTTAACGGTGCCAAACCCGAGCAGAATAATGACCGTCAGCGAGAGCAGCAGAGACGGAATGGACAGCAGCACGTCGACAAAACGCATCAGGAAAGACTCGACGCGTCCCGCGAACGCCCCGGCGACAACCCCCAGACCGGTGCCTACCACCAGTCCCATCGTGACGGCAGCGAGCGCTGCGCTCAGGGAGTGGGACGCACCATACACAATGCGGGTGTAAACATCGCGGCCAAGCTGATCGGTGCCGAGCCAGTGGCCCGCCTGCGGTGCCAGACGTTGCGCTCCGGCGATGCCCTCAATCGGGCTGTAGTGGGTTAACAGGCCGGGGGCTACGGCAGCAAAAATCGCGAGAATAATCACCGCCCACGCCAGCCACAGTCCCGGCTGCCACGCGACGCCCTGCCAGCCGGGAACGCGTTTTCGCGCGGCGGCAGCGTAATCGACCAGGCTCATGATGCACCTCCGGTAACGGTTTGCAGACGGGGATCCAGCAGCGGCATCAGCAGGTCCACCAGCAGATTGATCAGGACAAAGCCGAGAGCGGAAATCATGACCACCGCCTGAAGCACGGCGATGTCCTGGTTGTTCACCGCCTGCTGGGTCAGCTGCCCGAGCCCGCTGCGGCCAAATACGGTTTCGGTGATCAGCGCTCCGGCAATCAGTTCGCCCAGCAGTAGCCCGGCAATATTGAGTACCGGCAGCAGCGCGTTGCCGGTGACGTGGCGCCACAGGACGGCGGTTTCACTCAGCCCTTTGGCGCGGGCGACGGCGACAAACGGCTGCATCGCCACCTGGTCCAGGCTGCGCATCAGAATTTGCGCCAGCGGGGCGGAGATCGGGATCGCGACGGTGACGATCGGCAGGATCAGCCCCTGCAGCGGCGTCGGGTTAATCACCGGGATCAGCCGCAGCTGGAAAGAAAAGAGCTGGATAAGGGCAATCCCCAGCCAGAACGTGGGTAAGGAGATAAACAGGACCGGCAGAGACTGGAGGGTATTACTCAGCCAGCGCAGACCCGGCAGACGCGATGCAAAGGCCAGCGCAAACGCCAGCAGGACCGCGAGTACAAACGCGGGCAGGGCGAGGCTCAGGGTATCCGGCAGATTGCTGGCAATCAGCTCGCTGACCGGCACCCCGGCCTGTAACGAGTAGCCGAAATCTCCGCGCAGCATCGCCAGCAGCGTGTGGCCGTATTGCTGCCACAGCGGGCTGTCCGCGCCGTAGGCCACGCGCATCTCCTCGATTTGCGCCGGGCTTAGGCCCAGGTCCGGGTTCTGAAATTTAATCAGCACCGCGTCGCCAGGCAGTACCTGGAGCAACACGAACGAGAGGGTAAAGGCGGCCCACAGCACCAGCAGCCCGTGACCAAGACGTTGAAGAAGTGCGTGGCGCATCGTCATCTCCTCAGTGTTTCTCAATCCACGCGCCGTAGAACGACGGGCGGCCGACCGCTTCAAAATTGACGCCTTTTAGCCACGGCGCACCGGCAAAGACCTGCGGCTCCTCGAAAATCGGAATGACGTAGGCGTTATCCAGCAGGTAGCGCTGGGCATCGCCGGTCAGTTGCAGGCGTTTTTGCGGATCGATCTCTGAGGAGATATTTACCAGCAGCGCATTCAGCTTGTCGTCACGGAAGCTTTTGACCTTGTCGCTGGAGCCGCCTTTTTGCAGCAGCGCGTCGCGGTTAGCGGGGTAGAACATGCTTTTTACCACGTCCGGATCGGCGCGGCCCACTTCGGAGACGGTTAACGGGGTTTTCTGTGGATCAAGGTTATCCAGCGTGCGGCTGCCAGCGTCACCGGCTTTTACGTTCAGCACTACGCCCACCTGACGCCACTGCTGGGCAACCAGCTGCAGCACCTCTTTGTTTTGCGGCTGCGGCAGGGATTCATATACCGTCAGCGCCAGCCGCTGGCCGTCTTTGGCGCGGATCCCGTCGCTGCCCGCTTTCCAGCCCGCCTCGTCCAGCAGCCGGTTGGCTTTTGCCGGGTCAAAGGTCAATTTGTCGCTGAGATCGACAAAGCCCGCGGCGGAATCGGCAATCACCGACTTCGCCTGCGGATAGTTGGCCGAGAAGAGGGTCTCGACCACCTGCTTTGCATTCGTGGCATGCAGCAGCGCCTGGCGCACGCGAATATCGGAGACCAGCGGATTATCCGGGCGGAAGCTGATACTGTCGTTCACCCCGCGCGTTGGGGCGGCGTAGATTTTATAGCCATGGTCTGTCGCCTGCTTTTCGTCATACGCCTGCACCTGGCGAATAAAGTCGGCCTGACCGGCCAGCAGGGCACCGACGCGCACGCTGTCCTCCTGGGTGACGATAAACTTGATGCCGTCCAGATTGGCTGGACCCTGTTGCGCCAGATTTTTGGGTCCCCACTGGTAGTCCTTACGGGCCTCGAGCGTCACTTCGCGGCCGAGCTTCTCGTCCTTCACCGCAAACGGGCCGGAGCCGATGATATGCCGGGCGTCTCCCAGCTCTTCAAAGTTGCGCTTCAGCGTGCTGAGCGAGACCAGGCCCGAGCCAATCGTGGCGGTGCCCTGCAGGAACCCCGGCGACGGTTTTTTGAAGTAAAACTTCACGGTCAGCGGGTCGACCACTTCGCTGCGATCGTAGTTATTGATCACTTCTGACACCGGCAGGCGCTGCGCCTTGTTGCCCAAACCGTAGGTGTCAAAGTTTTTTGCTACGGCGTTGGCGTCCAGCGGCGTGCCGTCGGAGAAAGTGATCCCCGGGCGAATTTTGAAGGTGTATTCGGTTTTATCGGCGTTGGTGGTCCAGCTTTCGGCCACCCACGGTTCGACCTGCAGCGTCTTTGGATTTTGCCACGTCAGTTTGTCGGTGATCTGGTTCAGAATGCCGCCGTTCGGGTAGAAGCCGCCGGCAGGCGGATAGAGGTTGGTGTGCGCCTGTTGTTCCAGATAAATCAGCGTGCCGCCTTTGACCGGCGCATCGGCGGACCAGGCTGCGGTTGTCGTCAGAATCAGCGCCGTCAGCAGCGGCAGACGAAATGGGGTTTGCATGGTGAATTCCTTTGTTATCTTCTTGTTAGCGTCGGATTCATCATCGGGCGCGGGGGAAAACAAGGGAACGAAGGAATTGAGATAAGGATTGCCGGAAACTGAAAATAAAAACGCCCCGTTAGCGGGGCGATGGCGGGGCCTAAACGAATTTCGCCAGCGGGTCGGCGGCGGCAAAGGCGACTGCTTTATCCGCTGCTGGAGGGTAGATCAGCTCGTTAGTGATGGCGATTTTGATCTTCTTCGCCTCGTCGCGAACGGATTTGACGGCCTGTTCCCAGCCCTCGGTATAAACCGCACCCCACGCGCCTAAATCCAGGCAGGTAACATAGTTCACCTGACGATAAGGGTAAGGAGCAACGTTCAGCAGGCTGGCGGCAGCGTTATGACCGGCAAATTTCCCTAGCTGGATCGCGTGCTGGCAGGTCATCAGCGCCGTGTTGCCCGCATCGTCTGTTTTGGCGTGAGCCATATCGCCGGTGGCATAGACGTCAGGATATGCGGGGACCTGCAACGTCTCTGTCACAACCAGGCGGCCCTGGCTATCGCGTTCACCGCCTATCTGCAGGCTGAGAGGATTTGCCTCGACGCCTGCGGTCCAGACGACGGTCGCAGCAGCAATACGTTCACCGTTTTTCAGCGTTACGCCGTGAGCATCAATGGCTTCAACTTCACTCTTCAGCCGCCATTCAACGCCCAGCGCCTCACTCGCCTCTGCAATTGTTTTACGCAATGCGTCGCTATAACGGCCGCCAATGACTGGTCCTCTCTCAACTACGACTATTTTAATCTCCGTATTGTCGCCAAAACGGGCACGCAGTCGGGCAGGTAGCTCCGTTGCCAGCTCGATGCCGGTAAAGCCGCCTCCGCAGACTACCACGGTGTTACGCTCGGGCGTGGAGGGACGTAACGCCAGTGAATCAAGGTGACGCTCAAATACCTGTGCGGATTCCAGCTGGTCGATGTCAAAGGCGTAGTCAGCCAGGCCGGCAATCGGTGGGCGTTTGGTCTGGCTGCCCGTAGCGAGGATCAGCCTATCGTAGGAAGCCGTAGCATGCGCGCCATTGGACATCCGGTATAAAACGGTTTTCTCCGTGGTATCAATTTGTTCCGCGTGTCCGGCAATGAATGTGATATCAAGCTCGGCAAACAGGTCAGTCAACGGGGCGACCAGCGTTGACACCTTCTCCTCATAGAAGCGTGGCCGAACGCGGAGTTCGGGTAAGGGGGCCAGAACCGCAATCTCCAGACTGTTATTACCCTGCTTCTCAGAGAGACGTGCCGCGCTCACGGCTGCCCACATACCCGCAAAACCACTGCCTACGATTAAAATCTGCTTTTTCATATTCTATCCTTTCTCCCGCCAGGCTTCATGCCTGACATAACTGCCACTATACTTGTCGGAGTTAACTCCGACAACTTCTTTCTGAGTTAAAAATCGTTATAATGCTCCGAACACTAATTCGGAGTTAACCATGGCGTTTTACAGTTCCGGTGTGGAATACGGCATTCACAGCCTGATGTGTATGGTGGATGCGAAGGGCAACGAGCGTGAGATGAGCGTCCGTGAGATGGCTGCTTTGCAGGGCGTGCCGTATGACTACCTCGGCAAAATCTTCACACGCCTGTCACGTGCCGGGCTGGTCATCAGTACGGAAGGCAAGGGCGGGGGCTTTAAGCTGGCGCGTCCGGCGGAGCTGATCAGCGTGCTGGATGTGGCGCATGCCATTGACGGCGAGAAAAACATGTTCGAATGTCGTGAAGTGCGCCAGCGGCTGGCCGTGTTTGATGAAGCACCGCCTGCCTGGGTCTGCGACGGCCCGTGCGGAGTACGTTCAGTCATGGATAGCGCGCAGCAGCGGATGGAAGAGGAGCTGGCGCGTCATACTATTCTCGACCTGGCGCGTAAAATGTACCGAAAAGCGCCGGACACCTTCCAGATTGAGGTTCAGGAGTGGATTTCAGTTCGTCGTTCGTCGTAGCAATGAGCCGGGTAAGGCGTAGCCACTACCCGGCAAAAGGTGTTTACGAGCGTAAGTCGATCACCATACGGCCACGGATCTGGCCCTGTTCCATCTCTTTAAAAATGGCGTTGATGTCCTCGATAGGACGCATCGTCACTTTCGGTACTACTTTGCCCTCGGCCGCAAACTGGAAGGCCTCCTGCAGATCCTGACGGGTGCCAACCAGCGAACCTACCACCTGAATACCGTCCAGCACCAGGCGCGGAATGTCCAGGCTCATCGCTTCCGGCGGCAGGCCAACGGCGACCACGCGGCCACCGGCACGCACGGCATCTACCGCCGAGTTGAAGGCCGCTTTTGCGACGGCGGTGACGACTGCGGCATGCGCGCCGCCGGTTTTTTCCTGCACAATCTTAGCGGCATCTTCGCTGCGTGAGTTGATGGTTAAATCCGCACCCATGCTCGCGGCCAGCTTCAGCTGTTCATCGTTAACGTCCAGAGCGATGACTTTGGCATTAAACACGTTTTTGGCGTACTGCAGCGCAAGGTTGCCCAGCCCGCCCAGACCGTAAATCGCGATCCACTGGCCCGGTTTTATGCCGGAGATTTTCACCGCTTTGTAGGTGGTGACACCGGCGCAGGTGATGCTGCTGGCCGCCGCCGAATCCAGACCATCCGGCACTTTTACCGCGTAATCCGCGGTGACGATGCACTCTTCCGCCATGCCGCCGTCAACGGAGTAACCGGCGTTTTTCACGTCACGGCACAGGGTTTCGTTACCGGTATTACAGTATTCGCAGTGACCGCATCCTTCAAAGAACCAGGCCACGCTTGCGCGGTCGCCGACTTTCAGCGACGTCACGCCAGGGCCGACTTCTTTCACGATACCAATACCTTCATGGCCCAGGATTACCCCGGTTTTATCGCCAAAATCACCGTTCTTCACGTGGAGGTCGGTATGGCATACACCACAGCACTCCATTTTCAGCAGGGCTTCCCCATGCTTAAGCGGGCGTAAGGTTTTTTCAGTGACATTGACCTGATGATCCTGAGTAACAACAGCAGCCTTCATGTGTATCTCCTTGTTCATGATAAGAATCTGCATAGCAGGTGTAGTACCCCTTAAGGATTAATACATTAGCCTGGTAATGCAAGGCTGCGGCAACATAATGTCATCATTTGATTCGATTTCAGATTAAGAATACGGCGATCCTCTAATAATTAAGGGGGAAAATGCTGGCCCGGCGAGGCGCTCGCCGGGCGCAGATTTACAGCTGGGCTTCAATCTCCTCAATTTCTCTTCGCCATTGCGCCTGCAGCTGCGGCTTCTGATGTTTCGGCTTACGCGCCAGATCGTCTTCCAGCAGCGTTTCCAGCGCGATCAGCCGCTCCAGCAGATCGTCGTACGGCGAGGGTTGAACCTCGCCAGCGGTGACGACAGGCGCGGCGGATGTCCCCAGCCCCGCGCTTTCACGCAGCCGCTCAAACACGGCTTCAGCATCGTGCCACTCGCTCAGCCAGCCGTCCTCAATCAGCCAGAAACGGTTACAGCTTTGGCTAATTAACTGGCGATCGTGGCTGACCAGCAGCACGCCGCCTTCGAACTGTTGCAGCGTTTCCGCCAGTGCCTCTTTGCCTTCCATGTCGAGATGGTTGGTGGGTTCATCCAGCATCAGCAGGCTGTAGCGGGCAAGCGTCAGGCCCACGAATAGCAGGCGCGAGCGTTCGCCACCGCTGAGCGTGCTGACTTTCTGCCCGTGGCGCGCCCACGGGAACCCGGCGCTGATGAGCGCCATCTTCCTGTGCTGCGGATCGGGGGCGAAAGGTTCCAGCGCGTCGAGCAGCGTGGCGTCATCAGGCAGCTGATGCAGCGTCTGGTCGTAGTAGCCCGGCGAGACGCGCGGATGGATTTTCAGCCCGCTGTCCGTCGGTTCATCCACAAAATGTCGCCAGATAAGCTTCATCAGCGACGATTTACCGCAGCCGTTACGACCGACAATTGCCACGCGATCGCCGCTTTTCAGCCGCGCCGTTTCGATGTTAAACAGCGGCGGTAGCCCGGGCGCAGGCGGGACGCTGAGGTTTTCCATCTCCAGCAGACGGTCCGCCCGCAGCGCGTCGCCGCGCAGGGTTAACGTCCATGGACTGCCCGCCGTGAGCGCGGTCTGGCTCTCTTTGAGTCGTTCGACCTGTTTTTCCATCTGTTTGGCTTTGCGGGCCAGGTCTTCGTTGTCGTAAACCTTACCCCAGGTCGCCAGCCGCTTTGCGCTGGCGGTCACGCGGTCGATCTCCTTTTGCTCCGCCTTGTGGCGCTGCGCATCGCTTTCGTCTTTTGCTGCAAGCGCTTTACGGGCGGCCGTACAGGGAAGGGCAAAGTAGTGCAGCGTCTTATCACGCAGGATCCAGCTGCCGTTTGTGACGGCATCCAGCAGCTGTCTGTCGTGCGAAACCAGCACGAAGCTGCCTGACCAGTTCTGTAAAAAGTGTTCCAGCCAGAGCATGGTCGGCAGATCCAGGTGGTTGCTGGGTTCATCCAGCAGGAGCAGATCCGGCTCGTGAATCAACGCCCGCGCCAGCAGCAGGCGGGTGTGCTGTCCGCCACTCAGGGTGGCGGATTGCAGCGTCATATCCTGCGGCGTGAAGCCCATGCTCGCCAGCAGCGTTTCAGCTTTCCAGCGCAGGCTGTCGTGCTCAGCTAAAGGCAGTTGCGCGAGTACGGCATCCAGCATGGTCAGCGGGAAAATGGCGTCCGGGAGATGTTGCTCCACGCGCGCCATCAGGCAGTGCCCGGCCAGCGCTACCGTTCCGGCGGCTGGGATATCTGTTCCGTCCAGCACCTTCAAAAGCGTACTTTTGCCGCAGCCGTTGTCGCCCAGCAGGCCGATGCGGTCGCCTTTTTTCAGCGTAAAGGAGAGTGAGTCGAAGAGCGTGCCAAACGCCGTATCAACGCGTAAAGATTGTGCAGTGAGTAAAGTGCTCATTGTTGCTTACCCAAGAGTTACAGGCATGTTTATGCCTCGTCAAACATCGCTGACGATAACTCAGTAAGCCCGAGAGAAGGGATTTCAGGGGTTGGTGTCTTCGCTCAAGCAGAAGTTATCGCAGCACGATACCGATAACGCTTGAGCTGGTGCGATCACCAAATGTATGTGAAACATTGAAAATTTCACAGTACAGCATAATTGGCCTCCTTATATGTTATGAGTTTGTAGGTGACTATCACTATACAACGTTTTCCTGCATATACCAAACAGAGGGGCAGCATTGCAGCCAGTGCAAATGCCGCCTTCGTCATCATTCACAACAACGATCGTTCCATGAATCACGATAGATAATATTACCCTCCGTATACTTCCAGGTAATCGCTTCATAACGTAATTCGAGCGTTTCAAGATGTGTGCTGCTTATACCGTTAGGAGACAGGTAGGGTGCAACAGTTGTAAACTTGACGTTTTCCAGAATGATATTGAAATACTCGGCCTCAATACCTGATTCCAGAATACGGTACATTTTAATTGTGGCTTTCTTCATGGTTCGGCCTTCACAGACAGCGCGGTACAAAAGTGGTGTTGTTTGGTCAAACTCCTTTACTATCGTGATAGGGCGATGGACTCGCGTTCCTGTTAGTTTTCCCCAGCTTGGATCTACCGGGATAGTGACACCGTGAGAAAAGGATTTTAACTCGATAGACCCCAGGCGAAGTGGCATCATGCAGCTACCGATTACCGGAGAACCGTTCTCATCTTCAAGCCATAAGTGTGCTGGTGTAGACATACTATTTCCTTATAGATAAATTACGATAAAGCTAACGTTTGAGATTTACAATTTCATATAGCGATAAAATAACCATCACAAAAATGAAGAATATAGGAACAGGCCATATTGGCCCGTCAGGGCAAAGTTGGAAAAAGACAATTGCAAATAAAAGTGTCAATAGCGAAGGGCCGTACATCGATATCAATGAAAAGAATATCCGCCTGAAAAATCTTTTAATAAGATGCATCATGATTACTGAACCATCTTTGTTATGATATCTGCAATCTCACTATCCGATACCCATTGTGCTTTAAAAGTTTCAGCCCGTTTAAACAATGGCTCTATCAAGAAGTACAACATTTCCAGCTCTTTAGCGTATAGCGCTGAGTAGTACGCTGGATAAGTAATATGAAGGCGATGCGAACTATCTGCTGCTTTCTGAACAATGCCGTACAGGCCAATACCTCCAACAATCTGTCCCGCTCTTCGCCCAGCCAGTGCACTAAGTTCAAGGCTTAGATTCATACATGCAGCAACATATGATGCTGTTGCTAAAGCAAATCCGGCGTTTGTAAGTGAACTTGCGGCGATATGAATATTTACTGTCATCAGCAATTGTTTGATGTGCTCTAGCTGATCGGAGGTTTTGTGTCGGAATACTTCTTCAAAGTAGATGTTGAGCATTTCACATACAACATCTCTATGCCATATAATATGATAAACACCTTTAGCAAATCGGATGTCTTCGGACTTTTGTTTCTGGCATACGTCTTGATATTCATCAGTAAAGCAGGAGGTATAATACAGCGCGCGCGTTGCACCTGCGCCGATCGTTTCAATCTGATTTGATACGGCTTTTCCTACACCCGTTAATGCATGCTCGAGTTTTAACGCAAGGATGTTATTCGCCTGCAAATAACTTATCACTTCATTTTTATAGTACATAACCGCTCCTTACTTTCCTCGCAATTATTAGTAATGCAAAACGTTACTAAACTCTTAAAAAAATACGTTTGTTAGACAAAAAGTGTTATGCGAAATTTTTATATTTCAATGGGGTATGAATAGTTGTTGAAATATTTATTTTTTTAATAAGGGGAAGAGGAATGCCGTAGAAGCGGCAAAGAAAATAAAGGGAGGAGGGTGTTCACGTTCCCTCTCCCTTTTGAGGAGAGGGAAGGGTCGGAGCTAATTAAATCGAGGTACGGCGATAGCTGCGGTATTCAGGCATCCAGAAGTTATCATCAATAGCCTGCTGCAGTGCGTCGGCAGAGGTTTTCACCGCCACGCCCTGCTGCTGCGCCATTTTACCCACCGCAAACGCGATAGCGCGCGACACCTTGTGAATGTCCTTCAGTTCCGGCAGCACCAGCCCTTCGCCGTTGTTGACCAGCGGCGAATAGCCCGCAAGGGTTTCGCTCGCTGACATCAGCATCTCATCGGTAATGCGGGACGCGCCGGAGGCGATCACGCCCAGACCAATGCCCGGGAAGATATAGGAGTTGTTGCACTGGGCGATCGGATAGGTTTTATCCTTCCATACCACCGGATCGAACGGGCTGCCGGTGGCAACCAGCGCGTTACCTTCGGTCCAGGCGATGATGTCCTGCGGCGTCGCTTCCACGCGGGAGGTCGGGTTAGAAAGCGGCATCACGATAGGGCGCTCGCAGTGCTTGTGCATCTCGCGAATAATCTCTTCGGTGAAGAGACCGGTTTGCCCGGAAACGCCGATCAGAATATCTGGCTTCACGTTGCGCACCACGTCCAGCAGGGAGAGCACTTCGTTGTCGGTGTCCCAGTTCTTCAGGTTCTCGCGCTTCTGCACCAGCTTGGTCTGGAACGGCAGCAGGTTCGGCATACCGTCGGTCAGCAGGCCGAAACGGTCAACCATAAAGACGCGGGAGCGGGCCAGCTCTTCGCTTAAGCCTTCGCGCTGCGTCTGGGCAATAATCTGCTCGGCGATGCCGCAGCCCGCAGAGCCTGCGCCCAGGAAGACGATTTTCTGGTAGCTCAGCTGGCTACCGGCCGCGCGGCTGGCGGCGATAAGCGTGCCCACGGTCACCGCTGCGGTGCCCTGGATGTCGTCGTTAAAGGAGCAGATCTCATCGCGATAGCGGTTCAGCAGCGGCATCGCGTTTTTCTGCGCAAAGTCTTCAAACTGCAGCAGAACGTCCGGCCAGCGGTGCTTCACGGCCTGAATGAAATCGTCGACAAACTGATAGTACTCGTCGTCGGTAATGCGCGGATGACGCCAGCCCATGTACAGCGGATCGTTCAACAGTTGCTGGTTGTTGGTGCCGACATCCAGCACCACCGGCAGGGTGTACGCCGGGCTGATGCCGCCGCAGGCGGTGTAGAGAGAGAGTTTACCGATTGGGATCCCCATCCCGCCAATGCCCTGGTCGCCGAGGCCGAGAATACGTTCCCCGTCCGTCACCACAATCACTTTAATATTGTGGTTCGGCACGTTCTGCAGAATGTCGTCCATGTTGTGACGATTCTGATAAGAGATAAAGACGCCACGTGAGCGACGGTAGATCTCAGAGAAGCGTTCGCACGCCGCACCCACCGTTGGGGTGTAGATCACCGGCATCATCTCTTCGAGATGGTTTTGCACCAGGCGATAGAAGAGGGTTTCGTTGGTGTCCTGGATGTTGCGCAGGTAGATGTGTTTGTCGATCTCGGTTTTGAAGCCCTGATACTGGATCCACGCGCGCTCCGCCTGTTCTTCAATGGTTTCAACCACTTCCGGCAGCAGGCCAAGCAGGTTAAAGCTGCTGCGCTCTTCCATGCTGAAGGCGCTGCCTTTGTTGAGCAGGGGGAATTCGAGTAAAACCGGGCCGGCGTATGGGATGTATAAGGAACGATGTTTTTTCAGTTTGTTGTCCATGTCACTCACTCTTTTTTTGAAGATCCGTCCCTGACACTGCTGTTTGTCATCTTTCTGGCCTGTGCTACGGGGTGCGGTCGGGCGGTATTATAAAGGAGCTAAATATTAATTACCGCAACACATAAACAAAAACACCATCGGTTTTGCCGATGGTGTTCTGGATCTCAGTCGGGAACTTACTTGCCCGCGTGGCGTTTTCTGCCGGTGGCGTGAGTGACTTGCGTTTCGTGGTCGCCTTCAATCACCACTTTACGCTGATTAGAAAGCTTGTAGTTCAGTCCCAGAATGTGGCGTGCCTGACGGTTCGATTTCATGTTAACTCCTCAATCCTGTTGATAGTTTTAAGGACCAGTTTGCTTTCGCAAACGAAATGTAACCCCTTAGGTTGCAGATCCAGCTTAGCAGGTTTTTACAAAGGTGCGCTTTGCCCGCTGACGACGTAGTTAATGGTCTGCTGGTAGATGTCACTGAGGATGTCATTATCCGTGGATTCCACCCACTTGGTCAGTTCCATTAAAATGTCATCTTCAGTCACAGCACCGTGCTCAGCGTGAAGACCCTGCGCAATCGCGTTAACGAGTTCAGGTTGTGCTGCTGTGGTATTAGCCGGGTAATAAGTAAACATGCTGCCTCCGTGTCGTTGTCTGTTTAATGGTACGGCTCGCAAAAAATTTAATTCATAAACAGAATGGCAAATATTTCCCCGGTTGTGTCTCAGATTCATCTTAGAAATAAAAATGACATAAGTGCATGCTTTTATGCGTTTTTAAAACGTAGGGATATATTGGCGTGAGGCAGTGCGGATATTATGGCGGTGCTCCTGCTATCGCGGGAATATAGCAGGAGCCGTTTTTAAATTACCACTTCATTTCGCCGGTATTCACTTTTGCGCTTAATTCCAGAGAGCTCTCTTCTGCCAGATCCGGATACTGTTTTTTCACTGCACCGATGACGCCCGCAGAGTTTTTATGTGCCGATAACGCCTGTTCAAAATGCTGCAGATAGCCACGGGTAAAATCAATAGCCCCGGTTCCGGACGGTGGTGTGCCCAGATAGTGGCCTGGGATCACGCGTTCCGGCTTGTGCGCGGCCATGTTGTCCAGGGTCTGCTGCCACTGCTGACGGCGAGCCGGCGTCTGGGTATCAGCCGTCCAGACGTGAATCCCCCAGGAGACCCCGGTGCCGCCGAGGATGGTTTTCACGGACGGGATCCACACGTAGGCCGCGTAGCTGTCCGGCTGCTCGATATCGACCTTTTCCCCGTCAATCATAAAGGTGGTAGAGGCGAGCACCTGCGGCACCACCAGTTCAGTTGGCGCGCCGTCTTTCATCTGCGGGCCCCAGAAGGCGAGCTTGGCGTCTTTGGTGGCCTTAATATGGTCAACCACCTGCTGCGTGGCCACCACTTTGGCATTCGGGAAGGCCTTCACCAGCGGCTGCAGGCCAAAATAGAAATCCGGATCGCCGGAGGTGATCACAATCTTATTCAGCGTTTTACCGCTGCGGCGAATTTTCTCTACCAGCGCTTCGCCATCCTTCACGCTGAACTGCGCGTCAAACAGCACCGCCTCTTTCGGGCCGGAAACGAGCGTGGAGGAGACCGCGAAAATGCCTTTTTCCTGCGGGTTATAGGTATCAATCGTCAACGGCGCGGCAAAAACGGCCGGAGCGAAAAGGGTGGAAAGCAGGGCAATATGAGTGAGTTTCATGCTGTTGTCTCTGTTGTTCAGTAATGTTTCTATTGTACGGATATTCTCATTTGCCAGAATTCCTGAAACAAGACATGCTTAGTTTCATAAATCGAGCAGATGGAGCTTATATGGATCGCGTTATTGCCGCTCAGGTCTATAACCGGATATGCGAGCTGGGAAGCCTGAGCGCGGCGGCCCGCGCGCTGGGCATTTCCCGGCCGATGGTGAGCCGTTACCTTGAACAAATGGAGAAGTGGGCGGGGACGCGGCTGGTAAACCGCTCCACGCGCAAGTTGACGCTGACGGCGGCAGGGGAAAAGGTGCTGCAAAAAACGCGGACTCTCTCGCAGATCTCGCAGGAAATCGAAGGTCAGTCGGAAAAAGATCTGCCGTCCGGCACGCTGCGGGTAGCCTGCGCGCACTTTACCGCCATGCACCTGATTGCGCCGGTCCTGCCCGGCCTGCTCTCGCGCTACCCGCAGCTGCGCATTGAGCTGGACGTGAACAACCATCCGGTCAGCCTGGTGGGAGAGCGCATTGACGTCGCCGTGCGCATTACCGATAACCCGGAGCCCGGCATGATCGCCCGCCGGCTGGGGGAATGTCGATCGGTGCTCTGCGCCTCGCCGGCGTATCTGGCACAGCACGGCACGCCCGTCAGCCCCGAAGAACTGGCGCAGCATAACTGCCTGCACTACAGCTTTTTCGCCGGGCAGTCCTGGCACTTCCTGACCCCGGAAGGCGAAAGCCTGAGCGTGGCCGTCAGCGGCAACCTGAGCGCCAGTATCTCTTCACTGCTCATGAACGCGGCGATCGAGCACTGCGGCATCGCCATGCTGCCGGAGCGCGAAGCGCGCGCCGCGCTTGAGCAGGGATTACTGGTGCCGGTACTGGCGTCGCTGGAGCCGAAACCGCTTGCCATCCACGGCATTTATCAGTCACGGGAATACCAGCCTGCCGCGCTGCGCGTGTTTCTTGACGAACTGTCCCGCCACCTTGCCTGAGGGGCGATTATTTTGCCTTTAGCCAGGGAGAGGCCGTGCTCCAGAAAATAATATCGGCCCCGAGATAATTTTCGCCGAAGCGGACAAACTCGGCTTTGGTGAACGGTTTTCCGGTCTGAGGATCCTTATAGGTCAGAGTCGGCTCCTGAACCGCCATGGCGATGAGCGGCAGCGCCTGTTTATTTTTATGGAAGAAGGGATAGGCATTCTTCATGTGCGCCTTGCGGTTGGGCACAATGTCCGGCCCGCCCAGGCCGATATTGTTGGCGCTGGCATACGCAAAAAGACGTCCCATATAGTTGTGGTCGTTATCCCACTCGCACGGCCAGAAGTTCACGTACTGCACCACATGTGATTTCTGAAAAACCTTGCGCGCAAAGGCCAGATTTTCCATCTCACCCGCGAAATAGCTGTCGCAGGTGAAGCCCGCTGGCGGATTTTTCTCGTCAATATCAATCGCGGTTTCAGGCAGGTTTACGCCATATACCTTGCCATCAAAGCGTTTTGCGAGCGCTGCCAGCAGTGCCTGGTAGCGCTGGCGCACCGTTGGGTCCCACTGACGCGCAACCCATCCTGCGCCAACAGGCTTGCCCTCGCCGGGGTTATCAAACTGCGGCGCAATCCCGCCGCTGTATTGCTTATCGTGCATCAGATAGTCCGGAACGTAGCGAGCATCCGGCTCAAAGAAACGATCCTGGATCTGAATAAAGAGTTTTTTCCGGGCGGCCTTAAGACGCGCCAGATCCTGCTCAATCCGCGAGAAGTCATAGCTGTCCTTCTCGGGTTCAAGCAGGCGCCAGTTGTACACGATCTGCACGCCGCCGATGTCGCCACGCGCAACCAGCGGGAGCGCCGCGTCGAGGTCGCCTGAGCTGGTATAGATAAAGTTTTCCGGCGTTTTAGCCAGTGAAGAAAGAGAGAGAGCCAGCGTGGCTACCGCGACGGCCATCCTGATTTTTAGCGTCATATCATTATCCTTGTGGTCGGTACAGCAGGTGAAAGGCACGGAATCGTCTGTGTTCCAGGGCGTGTCAGATGCATAGTCTATACTTAACCCTTTGTAAGCCAAAAGGAGAGCAAGAATGACGATTCATAAGCACGGTTCGGCACACTGGTCTGGCGACATTAAGCGCGGGAAAGGAACGGTTTCCACCGAGAGCGGCGTTCTCAACCAACAGCCTTACGGCTTTAACACCCGCTTTGAGGGTGAAAAGGGGACCAACCCGGAAGAGCTCATCGGTGCGGCACATGCGGCTTGTTTTTCCATGGCCCTGTCGCTGATGCTGGGCGAAGCGGGCTATACCGCTGACTCTATTGATACCACCGCGGACGTCTCTCTGGATAAAACCGACGGCGGATTTGCCATCACTAAGGTTGCGCTGCAAAGTAAGGTCACCGTACCGGGCATTGCGCCACAGCAGTTTGACGGCATTATTCAGAAAGCCAAAGCGGGCTGTCCGGTTTCACAGCTTCTGAAAGCCGAGATCACCCTGGACTATAAGCTAAATTAACTTCCCGCCGGGTTTGCGCCCGGCTATCCCTTCAGCGCGGCGGGGAACACCTCCGCCAGCCAGGCGATAAACACCTTCAGTCTGTGGGTCAAATGCCGGTTCTGCGGGTAGACCACGTGAAACGGGTACGCGGCAGGCTGCCAGTCACCCAGAATCGCCACCAGCGCTCCCGTCTGCAAATAGGTCTTTGCTGAATACTCAAAAGTTTGAACGATCCCCAGACCCGCCGCGGCAGCCGCCAGATGAGCGTTACTTTCATTGACGCCGAGATAGTGCGGAAGAGTGATTTCCAGCGCCTCGCCGTTCTGCCGGAAGCGAAACGGAAACGGCCGCCCGGTGACGGGAGAGAGATAACTAACAAGCTTGTGGCCGTTGCGCAGCTCCTGCGGATAGGCCGGAACGCCGTGGTTTTTAAGGTAACCCGGCGTCGCGCAGGTGACCATCTGAGCGTCACCGAGATGACGTGCGATAAGCGTTGAATCGTTCAGCGGGCCGCCGCGGATCACGCAGTCTACGTTACCGCTGATAAGATCGACCGGACGATCGGCCACGCCAAGATCGATACGGATATCCGGGTAGCGCTGCATAAAATCCGGCAGCAGGGGGATGAGCACGTCCCGTGCGGTGGAACCGCCCACGTCAACCCGCAAATGTCCCTTGGGCGTCGCGCGGGAAACGCGAAACGAGGTGTCGATATCTTCGATATCAATCAGCACCCGGCGCGCTTTTTCATAGTATTCCAGCCCTTCAGGCGTCGTGACCACCCGACGAGTCGTCCGGTGAAGGAGACGTATCGCCAGGTGCGCCTCAAGGGATTTAACCAGTTTGCTCAGCGTGGCGATCGGCATATTCAGCGAGTCCGCCGCGCGAGTAAAACTGCCGGATTCCACCACCCGCGTGAAGGCGCGCATCGCCATTAGCTGATCCATGATGACCTCTGATTATTTCCATAGGTGAATAGTCATTTTCATTTTTGCCCATTTTTCATAAATGTCGCAAGGGATAAAGTCTGTCCAACGCAAACACAAAAAGGTAAATGACATGAACACGACTCTCTCAGGAAAAATTGCACTGGTCACCGGCGGCAGCACCGGTATTGGTCTTGCCACGGCGCAGGAGCTGGCGGCACAGGGCGCGAAGGTGTACATCACCGGGCGTCGTCAGGCCGAACTTGACGCCGCGGTAGAAGAGATTGCTTCTGACGCAGTGGGCATTCGCGCGGACGTCTCTAAGCTTGCCGATCTAGATGCGGTTTATGCCCGGATAGCAAAAGAAGAAGGCCGTCTCGATATTCTGTTCGCCAATGCGGGTGGCGGCGATATGCTGCCGCTGGGCGCGATCACCGAAGAACAGTTTGACCGGATTTTTGGCACCAACGTTCGCGGGGTGCTGTTCACGGTGCAGAAGGCGCTGCCGCTGTTATCAACCGGCTCGTCGATCATTCTGACCGGCTCGACGGTGTCGATTAAGGGGACGGCCAATTTCAGCGTCTACAGCGCCAGTAAGGCCGCGGTGCGTAACTTTGCCCGCTCCTGGGCGCTGGATTTGCAGGGCCGTGGGATCCGCGTCAATGTCGTAAGCCCGGGCCCGATCAAAACGCCAGGTTTAGGGGATCTGGTGCCGGAAGAACATCGCCAGGGGCTGTACGACGCGCTGGCCGCGCAGGTGCCGCTCGGACGTTTAGGCGCGCCGGGCGAGGTGGGTAAAGCGGTGGCGTTTCTGGCCTCCGACGCGGCCAGCTTTATCAACGCCACCGAGCTGTTTGTGGACGGCGGGATGGCGCAAATTTAACCCAGGCTGCGCCAGCAGCGAACGTGACGGCCCTCGCGAGAGGGCTGTAGCGGCTGAGGATGTTCGCACCCCTGCGCGGCCATCGGGCAGCGGTCGCGGAAAAAACAGCCTTCTGGCAGGTGACGGTTGCCGGGAAGCTCCGTTTTGCGTAACGCCAGCGTTTCATCCAGCGGCTCTCCGGTGCGGGGAACCGAATCGAGCAGCAGGCGGGTATAGGGGTGGCGCGGTTCGCCAAGTACCTTCGCGGCGCTGCCCAGCTCCACAATCTGTCCGAGATACATCACCGCCACGCGGTCGCTCATGTGTCTGACCACCGAGACGTTATGCGAGATCAGTACGTAAGTCAGATTACGCTGCTGCTGTAGCGTCACCAGCAGGTTGAGGATTTGCGCCTGCACGGAGATATCCAGCGCGCTGGTGGGTTCATCGAGCACGATGATATCCGGAGCGGACGAAAGCGCCCGGGCGATGGCAATGCGCTGGCGCTGCCCGCCGGAGAAGGCGTGTGGAAGGCGGTCGAGATATTCCGGGCGAATGCCCACCTGCAGCGCCAGATCTGCCGCCAGCTGGCGGCGCTCGCGCTCGCTGCTGCGTTTTTGCACCCACACCGGCTCGGTAATGATGCGCCAGACCGGCAATCGCGGGTCGAGCGAGGAGAGCGGATCCTGAAACACCATCTGCATGCCACCGGCGTGGTGGGCACGCTGGCATGCGCCGGTGCTGGGTTTAAGCATCCCCATCAGCAGCTGCGCCAGCGTGCTTTTCCCACAGCCGGATTCTCCGACAACGCCCAGCGTTTCGCCCCGACGGATCTGGAGATCCAGCCCGTTGAGCGCATGGACCCGTTCCGTCACGCGGCCCAGCCAGTTTTTGCGCGCCGCAAAGTTCACGTGCACGCTATCCAGTTCCAGCAGTACATCAGACATGGTGTTTCTCCCGTTGTGGATACCAGCAGGCAGCCAGTTGGCCCTCTGCGCCATGCGGCTGCAGGCGCGGCGTTTCGCTGCATTTTGCCCCCGCGGCAAAGCAGCGCTCGCGGAAAGCGCACCCCTGCGGAAGCTGGCTCAGGTTGGGCACCGTTCCGGGAATGGCGGGCAGCAGGTCGCGCGGCTGGCCGTTTTCCGGCGCGCACCGCAGCAGGCCGATAGAATAGGGATGCACAGGGCGGTGGATCAGCGTTTGCGTGGCGCCGCTCTCTATCACGCTGCCCGCATACATTACGTACATTCTGTCGCAGAGCTGGGACACTACGGCCATATCATGGCTGATAAACAGCACCGAGGTGCCGCTGGCCTTCGCCTTATGCTTCAGCAACCGCAGCACCTGGAGCTGGACGGTCACGTCCAGCGCGGTGGTCGGTTCGTCGGCGATGATCAGCTCCGGCTCGCAGGAGAAGGCAAGGGCGATCATCACCCGCTGGCGCATGCCGCCGGAGAGTTCAAACGGATAACGCGCCATGACCTCCTTCGCGTCCGGAATTTGCATCTCTTCCAGCAGGGCGATCGCCTTCTGCTGCGCCTCGCGCCGGGAAAGCGGCTGATGCTGGCGGATCACCTCCACCATCTGTTTGCCAATCCGCCGCGTCGGGTTGAGGGCGGTCATGGGCTCCTGAAAAATCATCGCCACTTTAGCGCCGCGCCACTGGCGAAGCTGTTTCTCGGACGCCGTCAGGACGTTTTCACCGAGTAATCTCACCTGACCGTGATGAATACGGTAGCTGCCCTCCGGCAGCAGGCGCATGGCGAGCATGGCGGTAACGGATTTGCCCGACCCTGATTCGCCCACCACGCCGACAATTTCGCCCCTGCCGATCTCCAGCGAAACGTGGTTCAGGGCGTGGACCTCCCCGCGAAAAACCGGGAAGCTCAGGTGCAGGTCTTCAATATTGAGTACCGGTTCGGTCATTACTGTTTGCCTCCTGACTTCGGATCCAGCAGATCGCGGATACCGTCGCCAAACAGATTAAAGCCCACGGCGGTAATCAAAATCGCCGCACCGGGAAAGGCGCAGTACCACCACTGGTCCAGGACGTAGTTACGGCCCACGGCCACCATCGCGCCCCATTCGGCGGTGGGCTGCTGCGCGCCCAGGCCAATAAACCCCAGCGTGGCGGCCATCAGAATGGCGCTGCCGATATCCAGCGACGCCTGCACAATCAGCGGCGGCAGGGCGTTGCGCAGGATGTGCCAGCGGATCAAATGCCAGCGGGACGCGCCAAACGTGCGGGCGGCCTGAACGTAGGTGAACTGACGCACCACCAGGGTTTGCCCGCGCGCCAGCCGCACGTAGAACGGTATGCGGACAATCGCAATCGCCAGCATGGCGTTAAACAGGCTCGGACCGAGCGCGGCGGCCAGCGCCATGGTCAGCACCAGAGAAGGAATGGAGAGCATAATGTCCATCACCCGCATGATGACGGCGTCACCGCGCCCGCCCAGGACGCCGGACAAACAGCCCAGGAGCGAGCCAATGCCGCCCGCAATCACCACCACCGCCAGCCCGGCGGTAATCGACTGCTGGCTGCCCGTCAGCACGCGGCTGAACAGGTCGCGTCCCACCTCATCGGTGCCAAACCAGTGTTGCGCAGAAGGTGCCTGCAGGCGGGCGGTGAGATCCAGCGCGTTCGGGTCATGCGGCACTATCCACGGCGAGGTCACCATCAGCAAAAGCATCGCGACCATAATGACGCCGCCGACAATCGTGAGCGGGCTTTGGCGCAGCATCCAGAACAGCTTTGCCCAGTTGATGCGTTGTCTGTCGGTTTTCACCGGGACGGGCGTTTCCTGCGTTAACATCATTCGGCACCTCCGCGCCCGATTCGCGGGTCAATCCACAGGTAAAGCAGATCGACCACCAGATTAACCAGCACGTAGGCCAGCGAAACGACGACGGCAAAGCCCATCACCGCCGGGAAGTCCAGCGCCTGAATGGACGTCACCACCCAGGCGCCCATACCCGGCCAGGCAAAGACGGTTTCGGTCAGGACGGCGCCGTAAAGCAGGTCGCCCAGCGCCAGCCCGAGCACGGTAATGGACGGGATCATCGCATTCGGCAGGGCGTAGCGCAGGACGATGTACCAGCCGGGCAGCCCGCTGGCGCGTGCGGTGCGGATGTAGTCCTCGCTAAGCTGCTCCAGCATCGCCGAGCGCACCTGGCGCGCCACGATGCCCAGATGAACAAACGCCAGCGTCAGCGAGGGTAAAATCAGGTGCTGCAGCGCGTTGAAAAAGACTTCACCGTTGCCTTCCAGCAGGGCGTCCAGCAGATAAAACCCGGTGACGTGCGTCGGCGGATCGAGCCAGTCGTCCAGCCTGCCGCCGCCCGGCAGAATCTGCAGATGCCCGTAAAACAGGACAATCACGCCCAGCCCAAGCCAGAATGCAGGCGTGGAAATCCCGGTCATCGCCATTAAACGCACCAGGTGATCCAGCCAGCGGTTGCGGTACACCGCCGACAAAATCCCCAGCGGCACGCCGATAACCAGCGCCAGCAGCAAAGAACAAAAGGCCAGCTCCAGCGTGGCGGGGAAAAAGGCCTTCAGATCTTCCGCAACCGGGCGTCCGGTACGGATGGATGTGCCTAAATCACCGTGGGCCAGGGCATCCACGTAGCGGCCAAACTGCACATACAGCGGCCGATCCAGCCCCAGCTGCTGGCGAATGTTCTGCACGATTTCGTCGCTGGCGCGATCGCCCGCCAGCAGACGCGCCGGGTCGCCGGGGATCATGTGTGAAATAATAAAGGTAATAATACAGACACCGGCCACCACCAGGAGTAACCCCCAGCAGCGCTGGCGCACGATGCTCCAGAACGTCATACGTTTTCCCCCGGCGAGAACCGTTATTTACTCATGGTGGCGATGTTGAACACCTGCTCGAGCATCGGATTAAAGGTGAAGCCTTTGACCTCTTTGTTCATCGCCAACTGGTAGTTCTTCTGGAACAGATAGACGTAGGCCGCTTCGTCAATCACCACCTTTTGCGCCTGCTGGTAATCTTTGGTGCGTTCCGCCTGGTCGGTGGTTTTCAGCGCGGCCTGCAGCAGCGAATCCACCTCTTTGTTCTCATAGAACGATCGGTTGCCCGGCAGCCCTTTTTTGTCCGATTCGAACCAGTAGTTCATGAACATGTATGGGTCGGCAAAGTCCGGGCTCCAGTTGCCGATGGCAATGTCGTAATCGCCTTTTCCGACGCGGTCGCGCATGGTGGCATTGGCCAGTTTCTCCAGCTTGACGTTAATGCCGATCTTGCCAAGGCTCGCCTGAGTGGAGAGGGCGATAGGCTCCCAGTTCGGATCGTTGTCCGAGTAAAGGAAGGTCAGGCTGGCGGGTTTGTCTTTGACCTTCTCCAGCGCCGCTTTGGCTTTGGCCTCGTCGAAGCTGTACTGCATTGCCGCGGCGTCAAAGCCCCACATGCCTTCCGGGATCGGGCCGCGCATCTGCTTGCCGTTGCCGCTCAGAATACCTTTTACCATTCCCTGATAGTCCGTCGCCCAGGAGATGGCCCGGCGTAAATCCACCTGATTGAGCGGCGCTTTGCTGTTGTTGAGATAGAGATAGGTCACGCGCAGGGAGGGATATTCCGCGACGGCGACTTTGCCTTCCTGCTTCAGGGCCGCAAGCTGATCGACCGGCAGGGAGTCGGCAATGTCCAGATCGCCGCGGGAAAGCTGCAGTCGGCGCGAGGCGCTTTCACCGATAATTTTAACCGAGACGCGCTTAAAGTGCGGCTTGTCGCCCGACCAGTGAGGGTTCGGCACCAGGATCAACTGCTGGCCTTTCTGCCAGCTCTTCAGCATAAACGGCCCGGAACCGGCGGTGTTTTGCGCCAGAAAACCGCGCGCGTCGTCCGCGGCATTGGCCTTCAGCACCGCCGGGTTAATGATGGACGCCCCGTCGTTTGCCAGCGTGTAGAGGAAAGGCGCGAACGGCTGGCTGAGGGTGAATTTCACCGTGTGGTCATCGACGGCATCAATTTTCAGATCTTTCGGAAAGGCTTCAGACGGCCCCTGGCCGAGCTTGAGCAGGCGCTCAAAGGAGAGTTTGACCGCTTCGGCGGTGACCGGCGTGCCGTCGGAGAATTTGGCGTTATCCGCCAGGGTAAAGGTCCACTCTTTCTGGTCGTCGGACGCCTTCCAGCCCGTCGACAGATCGCCCTCCACCTCGGTAGAGCCGGGCTTGTACTTGACCAGTCGCTGGTAGGACGGATAGGTGACGGTCCAGTCGTTGTTATCGATGGTGATGGCAGGGTCGAGCGTTTGCGGGTCGGCGGCTTTACCGATCGCCAGCATGTCTTTCGGGACGGCGGCCAGCGCCAGCGGGGCGCTCAACGCCAGCGTGGCGGCAATCAGAGTCGTGAGAAGCGATGTTTTCATGGCAGTGCTCCAGGTTAAAGAGAGGTGTGCGTCAGGGGAAAACAGGCAAAACGGTCTTCAAGCAGCGGGTAGCTGGCGGCGTTCGGCAGTTCGAAGTGCCACCATTCGCTGCTAATCCCCACAAAACCGCCGCCGAACATGATGGCATTCAGCAGCAGACGGTTGCGCTGGGCGTGCGGGGGTACGGAAGGGTGATAGGGATGCGAACGGTCATGCATTTCGTCAAAGCCGGCGCCCATATCCAGCACGCTGTTATGCTCGTCCATCAGGGTGACGTCGATGGCCGTACCGCGGCTGTGATTGGAGCCAATTGCCACATCGACCACATACTCCGGGTTCGGGCAGGCGTCCCACAGCTGGGCCTGCGCCTGCTGCGGCCGGTAGGCGTCATACACCACCAGCTTCAGCCCGGCCAGGGCGGCAATGCTGATGGCTTTTGCCAGCGCGGTGGCGGCGTCGGTATGCAGCAGGCACAGCGCCTCCTGATAGATCGGCCTGCCGGTGATGTTGTCGGCGGTGGCGTACTTCAGATCGATATGCAGCGAGGGAAACGTCTTCGCCACGTTAATCAGTTCACTCTCATCGGGCATAGCTCCGCTCCTTTAGCGTTCGAATTGACCAAACTCTTGTTGTAATTGTCGGTTTACCGCCAGACGCGCCGGGAGCGTATCACCCAGCACTTCCACCACGCCCGACAGCAGCAGGTTGAACAGACAGCTCACGGGGGCAAGCGAATCCCAGAAATGACCGGTATCGGTTTTCACCTGCAGTAAATCCATCGGGTAATCTCGTGCCCACGGGCACCAGATGTCGGTGATTAAGGCCAGCGGGATCCCTTTTTCGCTCGCCACGCGGCAGTACTGGCGGGCCATCGTGGAGTAGGTGCGCGTATCGGTCAGCACAACGTAAGGGTGCGAAAACCCGGAGTTGAGGGATTCCACCCAACTGCCGGACGCGCCTTCGGAATAGCTCACGCGCGGGCGAAGGTACTCGAGATGGCTGAAGAAGGCGTTGGCGATCCCGCGCGTGGACTGGATCCCCAGCACAAACACCGCGTCGGCGTGGGCCAGGTTGTGCACCACCTGACGGAAGGCGTCCGTTTGCGCCAGCTGATACACCTGCGTAATGGCGTCCACCTCCAGCGACAGGGCATGCTGAAGGCGGTTGGGCAGGGGACGCTGCTGCTGCCAGGAGTCCAGCCGCTCGTTCATGCCCCAGGGCTGATACGGATCGCGCAGGCTCTTTTTGACATCTTCCAGGTTGCGATACCCCAGCTTGCGCAGGAAGCGTCCGACGGTGATCCCGCTGGTCCCGCTCGCCAGACCGACGCTCTCCGCGGTTTCAAACGGGATTTGTGCGGCGTGCGCCAGCAGCCAGCTCCCGACCCGCTTTTCGCTGGGAGTGAGCTGGCTGAACGTCGCTTCGATACGGCTCAACATCTCGGGTTTCGTCGTCATACCGCCTCGCTGTTAACTGGCTGTCAAAAGCTGGATTTGTGTTACCGGGTTAACAATGCACGACGCGTGCCATGTTCACGGTGAGGTAAAAACCCGCCGTGCTGTTAATTTCACGCAATATTTAGTTAACCAATGATCAACATTTGTGCAGCGTAGTTCACTTTTGGTGCAGCGGCTGACGCGGCAGGTATGAATTTGATGAATACGTCAGTCCGTTCACATTTTTGATAAGATAAAAGGACAGTGAACATAAAAGGGATCCCGGCATGGCGAATTTGCCCTGGCGAATCAGCGTGCGCCTGGCGGCGCTTGCAAAGAAAACAGGGATGGTCGTGGGGATCGTCCTGGTCGTCCTGTTGGCGGTGCGGGTCTATCTCTCGCAGCAGGGGCCGGACCTGCACCTCTGGCACACCTGGCGGGCGGACGAGATGTCCGTGCGTGAACTCGATAACACCAACTTTGCCGGGTATGTTGCCCGGGAAAACGCCATTTTCGCCGAGCTTGATAGGGCGGTGACGGCGAAAACAGCGGGCGAGGAACAAACGCCGCTAAACCGCTATTATCGCCAGAGCCTGGTTTGGCCGGGACAGTTCACGCCCGATGCCAACCGTTCGTTTGTGCTGATGCCAGCAGGAAAACCCCGTGGCGCGGTGGTATTGCTGCACGGACTGACTGACTCGCCTTACAGCGTCAGGCACCTTGCCGAAAATTATCAACAGCATGGTTTCGTGGCCGTGGTTCCGCGCCTGCCCGGACACGGCACCGCGCCCGGCGCGCTAACCGACGTTGACTGGGAGATGTGGCTCGCGGCGACGCGTCTTGCCGTGCGGGAAGCCACGCGCCTGACGGGGAATAACGTGCCGCTGCATCTGGTGGGGTACTCCAACGGCGGGGCGCTGGCGATGAAATATGCTCTCGATGCGCTGTATTCCTCTGCGCTTCGTCGACCACAGCAGGTAATCCTGCTCTCACCAATGATCGGCGTGACGGCCTTTGCGCGGTTTGCCGGTTTTGCGGGGCTACCAGCGCTGCTGCCGGCGTTTGCCAAAGCGGCGTGGCTGAATATCTCCCCGGAATATAATCCGTATAAATACAACTCGTTCCCGGTGAACGCCGCCCGCCAGTCGTGGCTGCTGACGAAGGCCCTGCAGGAGCAGATTGGCCGTGAGGCGCGGGAGAACAGGCTGGTGAATTTGCCCCCGGTACTTGCATTCCAGTCGGTCATGGATTCTACGGTCAGCACCCGCGCGGTGGTGACCGGCCTGTTTGACCAGCTTCCGGCAAACGGCAGCGAGCTGGTGGTGTTTGATATCAACCAGGCGGCCAGCTTCCGTCCGCTGTTCAAGCCGTCGTCTTGGACGGCAACCTCGGCGCTGCTGCCGGTTGCGCAGAGACGTTACGGTGTCACGATTATTACCAATGCGGACGCACACAGTTTCTCGACGGTGGCGAAAACAACGCTAGCAGGCAGCACGCGGGAGACGGTTGTGCCGCTTGTGCAGACCTGGCCGCAGGATGTCTATTCCTTGTCGCATATCGCCGTGCCGTTCCCGCCGGATGACGATCTCTATGGCCGTGAGCCTGGGGTGAAAAACCGCTACGGGATAAGCCTGGGGACAATTGCGCTGTGGGGAGAAACGTCCGTGTTGAGCGTCGGAAAAGAGGCGCTGATGCGGGTCACCTCGAACCCGTTTTACGACTATATGCAGGAGAGGATCGACAGCAGGATTGGCGATGGGGAAAAGTAATGTTCCCTTGTGGCGTGAATATGTTAGGTCGCATTGATTAAGTATGTTACATAGTAGTTTCAAGGCACCTCTCATCATCATTGGAACCCCTTTTTGTGCTGACGACGCTGATCTACCGAAGCCAGTTGAATTTATCCCGCCCGTCCACAGAACTGCGGGAGCTGGTGGAGCGCGCCAGAGGCCGCAACACAAAACTGGATATTACCGGCGTCCTCCTGGCAAAAGGGAATGACGTTCTGCAGATCCTCGAAGGGTCGGAAGAGAGTGTGGTCAAACTGTTCCACACCATCCGTGAGGACAAGCGGCACAGTGGGGTGGTGGAACTGATGCGGGATTACGGTCCGCGCAGACGCTTCGAAAACGTCGGGATGCTGCTGTTCGATCTGCAGACGCAGTCGCCGAAAGAGGTGCTGCAGTCGGTGCTGCGCTACAGCAAGCTGGACAGCTATTTGACCTCCGACGATCGGGTGTTCAAATTTATTCAGACCTTTATAACCGGTAAACGTCCGGCCCCGTCGGGGACGCGTTACACCTCGGACAAATGGACGCTCTCGACCGAAGCGCTACCCTTTGGCGAACATCTGGGCCTGATTGCCGGGCAAACCTGCCAGTTTGCGCTGCAGCCAATTGTCGAGCCCTCGGAAGGGAAAATCAGCTCCCTTGAGGCGCTTATCCGTAGCAATGACGGCGGCAGCCCGGAACATTTCTTCAGCTCCCTGGACCCGGCGAAAATCTATGAAGTCGATCTCCAGACGAAAGCCTATGCCTTCGCGCTGGCGGAAAAGCTGGGCATTGGAAGCCATAAAATCGCGGTAAACCTGCTGCCCATGTCGCTGGTGAATGTCCCTGGCGCGGTGGAATTTCTGGTCGATGAGATTAAAAAGCATGGCCTTCAGCCGGAGCAGGTGGTCATTGAAGTTACTGAAAACGAGATGATCTCCGGGTTCAACCAGTTTAACAGCGCCATCAAGCGGCTTCGCGGTGAGGGGGTAGGCCTGGCGATCGATGATTTTGGCTCGGGCTATGCCGGTCTTTCGCTGCTGACCCGCTTCCAGCCGGATAAAATCAAAATCGATCGCGAAATCATCAGCGATATCCACCTCAGCGGCCCGAAGCAGGCGATTGTGCGCTCCATCATCAGCTGCTGCTCCGATCTTGAAATTACCCTGGTGGCCGAAGGGATCGAGAAAATAGAGGAGTGGTGCTGGCTCGAATCCGCCGGGATCCGCCGCTTTCAGGGATTCCTGTTTGCCCGTCCGCAGCTCAATGGCGTCGGCGATATCCACTGGCCGCATCTGGTGCGTTAAGCCAATTTTCCCTCCCGTTATTTCCCCTTTGTCCGGCCTGTGCTTAAATAGCTAAATCGGTTTAATATTGTTTAGCTTTGAGGATCACATGAAAAAAATCTGGGTACTTGGCGACGCGGTAGTGGATTTACTGCCCGATGGAGAAGGTCGATTACTGCAGTGTCCCGGCGGTGCGCCGGCGAACGTCGCGGTCGGCATTGCCCGACTGGGCGGCCAGAGCGCCTTTATCGGCAGGGTTGGCGACGATCCTTTCGGGCGCTTTATGGCGAAAACGCTCGCTGACGAGCGGGTCGACGTGAAGCATATGCGCCTTGACCCGGCCCACCGCACCTCTACGGTAGTGGTCGATCTCGACGACCTCGGCGAGCGCTCGTTTACCTTTATGGTGCGCCCGAGCGCCGATCTGTTTCTTGAACCCGCCGACCTCCCGACCTTCAGCGCGGGCGAGTGGCTGCACGTCTGTTCCATCGCGCTAAGCGCAGAGCCGAGCCGCTCGGCGACCTTTCAGGCGATGGACGCCATCCGGAAGGCGGGCGGTAACGTGAGCTTCGACCCCAATATTCGCCCGGATCTCTGGCCGGATGAGAACGCGCTGCGTCGCTGCCTGGAACAGGCCCTGCAAAGCGCCGACGTGGTCAAGCTCTCCGTTGAGGAACTGGCATTTTTAACCGGCGATGCGGATGTACGAGAAGGTCTGAACACGCTGATGCAGCGCTGCCCGGCGCGCCTGGTGCTGGTCACCCAGGGAAAAGACGGCGTTATCGCCTGGGATCAGGGCGCGGTGAAACACTATCCGGCTACCCCTGTGCAATGTGTCGATACCACTGGCGCGGGCGATGCCTTCGTCGCCGGGCTGCTCTACGGGCTGGCCGCTGGTCAGGATCTGGTCCCGGCAATCGCCTTAGCCCAGCGCTGTGGCGCGTTAGCCACCACGGCAAAGGGGGCGATGACCGCGTTGCCCTGGCAGCACGACCTGTAATCCTTCCTTCACTGGCCGCCGTCCGGCGGCCTGAATTGTCGCCTCGATCACACTTACTAAATCGGTTTAGCAAAAAAGATTGCCGATCCAAAATTCCGGGGTTTAGTATCAGCAGCCTAAACCGGTTTAGCAATTTAGCACGTTCGATTAATACTTTTAGGGATGCGACAAAATGTATAAAAAACGCAGACTTGCCGTGATGATAGGCATGCTGGCCGGCAGTACCTCTGTTTTTGCCCAGACGGATATGACAAGTATCGAAGCGCGCCTTGCCGCGATGGAGCAGCGCCTTCAGGCTGCTGAAGCGCGTGCGCAGGTCGCCGAAAAACGCGCCACCGAAGCCGAACAAAAAACGCAGCAGCTGGTCGCCGCCCAGCAGCAGACGCAAACCACAACCCAGGCGGTGGCGCAGCGTACCGCCGCGCTGGAGAAAAAAGCGGATCAGAGCAGCGGATTTGAGTTCCACGGCTACGCACGTTCCGGCCTGCTGATGAACGACGCGGCCTCCAGCAGCAAAAGCGGCCCGTACCTGACGCCAGCCGGGGAAACCGGCGGTGCGGTAGGGCGTCTGGGTAACGAAGCCGACACCTACGTCGAGCTGAACCTGGAGCACAAGCAAACCCTGGATAACGGGGCGACCACGCGCTTCAAGGCGATGCTGGCCGACGGTCAGCGAACCTATAACGACTGGTCAGCCGATACCAGCGATCTCAATATTCGCCAGGCCTTTGCGGAGCTGGGTAACCTGCCTGATTTTACCGGCGCGCTGAAGGGCAGCACGTTTTGGGCGGGTAAACGCTTCGACCGCGACAACTTTGATATTCACTGGCTGGATTCCGACGTGGTATTCCTGGCCGGTACCGGCGGCGGTGTCTACGACGTGAAGTGGAACGACTCGCTGCGCAGCAACTTCTCGATCTACGGCCGCAACTTCGGCAGCGTGGAGCAGACCGACAATAACGTTCAGAACTACATCCTCAGCATGAACCACTTCGCCGGCCCGCTGCAGGTGATGGTGAGCGGCCTGCGGGCGAAGGATAACGACGACCGTAAAGACGCTAACGGCGATCTCATCAAAACCGACGCGGCCAATAACGGCGTTCATGCCCTGGTGGGGTTGCACAACGAGAGTTTCTACGGCCTGCGGGAAGGGAGTGCCAAAACGGCGCTGCTGTACGGTCACGGCCTGGGCGCAGAAGTTAAGAGCATCGGTTCCGACGGGGCGCTGCTGTCTGATGCCGATACCTGGCGCTTCGCAAGTTACGGTGTCACGCCTGTTGGCGGTGGCTGGAGTATCGCGCCTGCCGTGCTGGCGCAGAGCAGCAAAGATCGCTACGTCAAGGGCGACAGCTATGAGTGGGTGACGCTCAACACCCGCCTGATTAAAGAGGTGACCCAGAACTTCGCGCTGGCGTTTGAGGGAAGCTATCAGTACATGGATTTACATCCGGAAGGCTATAAGGACCGTAACGCCGTGAACGGCAGTTTCTACAAGCTGACCTTTGCGCCAACCTTAAAAGCGAGCAAAATCGGCGATTTCTTCAGCCGCCCGGAGCTGCGCCTGTTTGCCACCTGGATGGACTGGAGCAGCAAACTGGATAATTACGCCAGCGATGATGCCTTTGGCAGCAGCGGCTTCAACGCTGGCGGGGAATGGAACTTTGGGGTCCAGATGGAAACCTGGTTTTAACCCATCACGCTCCCGCCCGGCGAGGGCGTTTCGCACATCATAAAAAGAAGTCAGGCAGAGGTATCTATGGATGTTAATCAAATCGCCCGCGAGCTTATTCCGCTGCTGGGCGGCAAGGAAAATATCGCCAGCGCTGCGCACTGCGCTACGCGTCTTCGTCTGGTGCTGGTCGACGACGCGCTTGCCGATCGGCAGGCGATTGGCAAGGTCGAGGGCGTGAAGGGCTGTTTTCATAACGCCGGGCAGATGCAGGTCATTTTCGGCACGGGCGTGGTGAATAAGGTCTACGCCGCGTTTATTCAGGCGGCGGGGATTAGCGAGTCCAGCAAGTCTGAAGCGGCGGATATCGCGGCGCGCAAGCTGAACCCGTTCCAGCGCATTGCGCGTTTGCTTTCCAATATCTTTGTCCCGATCATTCCCGCCATTGTGGCGTCCGGCCTGCTGATGGGCCTGCTCGGCATGGTGAAAACCTACGGCTGGGTCAATGCGGATAACGCCCTCTACATCATGCTGGACATGTGCAGCTCGGCGGCGTTTATCATTCTGCCAATCCTGATCGGCTTTACCGCGGCGCGGGAATTTGGCGGGAACCCGTATCTGGGCGCGACACTGGGCGGCATTCTGACCCACCCGGCGCTGACCAACGCCTGGGGCGTGGCCTCCGGCTTCCACACCATGAACTTCTTCGGCCTTGAGATCGCGATGATTGGCTACCAGGGCACGGTATTCCCGGTGCTGCTGGCCGTCTGGTTTATGAGCATCGTCGAGAAAAACCTGCGCCGCGCTATCCCGGACGCGCTGGATCTTATTTTGACGCCGTTCCTCACCGTCGTTATCTCTGGCTTCATCGCCTTGCTGATTATCGGCCCGGCAGGGCGCGCGCTGGGCGACGGCATCTCCTTTATTCTGAGCACGCTGATTGAACACGCGGGCTGGCTGGCCGGGCTGCTGTTTGGTGGACTGTACTCGGTGATTGTGATCACCGGTATTCACCACAGCTTCCACGCGATTGAAGCCGGGCTACTGGGTAACCCGTCCATTGGCGTGAACTTCCTGCTGCCGATCTGGGCCATGGCGAACGTGGCGCAGGGCGGCGCCTGTCTGGCGGTGTGGTTCAAAACCAAAGACGTGAAAATCAAAGCTATTACCTTACCGTCGGCGTTTTCTGCGCTGCTGGGCATTACCGAAGCGGCCATTTTTGGTATCAACCTGCGCTTCGTGAAGCCGTTTATCGCGGCGCTGATCGGCGGCGCGGCGGGCGGGGCCTGGGTGGTCTCCGTGCATGTCTACATGACCGCCGTCGGGCTGACCGCTATTCCGGGCATGGCTATCGTGCAGGCCAGCTCGCTCCTTAACTATATTATCGGCATGGTGATTGCCTTCGGCGTGGCGTTTACCGTCTCGCTGCTGCTGAAATATAAAACGGACTCTGAATAATGACGCAACTTTCCCGCTGGCCTGCGATCCTGCAGGCCGTTATGAAAGGGCAGCCTCGCGCGCAGGCTGATAGCCACTACCCGCAGTGGCACCCCGCGCCGGTGACGGGTCTGATGAACGACCCGAACGGGTTTATTTGGTTTGCCGGACGCTACCACCTGTTTTATCAGTGGAACCCGCTGGACTGCGAGCATCGCTTTAAATGCTGGGGGCACTGGAGCTCTGCGGACCTGGTGCACTGGCAGCATGAGCCGCTGGCGCTGATGCCCGACGAAGAGTATGACCGCAACGGCTGCTACTCCGGTAGCGCCGTGGACAACCACGGCGTTCTCACGCTGTGCTACACCGGCAACGTTAAGTTTGATGACGGCAGCCGCACCGCCTGGCAGTGCCTCGCCGTGGAGCAGCCAGACGGAACCTTTACGAAGCTGGGGCCGGTGCTGGCGCTGCCGGAAGGCTACACCGGCCACGTGCGTGACCCGAAGGTGTGGCAGCACGACGGGGAGTGGTACATGGTTCTCGGCGCGCAGGATGTGCAAAAGCGCGGGAAGGTGCTGCTGTTTAAATCAGCCGATTTGCACGCCTGGACGGCCTGCGGGGAGATCGCTGGTCACGGCGTCAACGGCCTGACGGAAGCGGGGTATATGTGGGAGTGCCCGGACCTGTTCGCCCTCGACGGAACGCACGTCCTGATCTGCTGCCCGCAGGGGCTGGCGCGCGAGCCGCATCGCTACCTCAATACCTATCCGGCCACCTGGATGAGCGGGGCGTTTGACTATGCCAGCGCCGCATTCGATCACGGCGAGCTTCACGAGCTGGACGCGGGCTTTGAATTCTACGCCCCGCAAACGACGCTGGCGGAGGACGGGCGACGTATTCTGATCGGCTGGATGGGCGTACCGGACGGGGAAGAGATGCTTCAGCCGACGCGGACGCACGGCTGGATGCACCAGATGACCTGCCCGCGTGAACTCCGCTTCCGCGACGGCAGGCTCTGGCAGACTCCGGCGCGCGAGCTGGCGGCGCTGCGTGAAGATGAGCAGCGCTGGCAGGGGCGCGCCAGCGAGGCGCCGGAACTGGACGCGACGCGCCTGGAGTTTGAGCTGGGCGCATCGCAGGTGAATGGCGATTTCGCAGGCGCGCTGCGCCTCACGGTCGATGAGCAGGGTTTACGCCTTGAACGCGCGAGCCTGAAAACCGGTGAAACATTGACCCGCTACTGGCAGGGAGAGGTTCGTCATTTACGCGTTCTGTGCGACCGCTCCAGCGTTGAAATTTTCATCAACCACGGTGAAGGGGTGATGAGCAGCCGCTATTTTCCTGACCATCCGGCCCGGGTGCGATTCGAAGGTGCGTCCGACATCACATTACGCTACTGGTCGCTGCGCGCCTGCATGATAGAATGAGGGTTTTGGCAGCCGGATCTAAGTCGTTGTGAGAAAAACAAAACGCGTCACCATAAAAGACATCGCGGAGCTGGCGGGTGTGTCAAAAGCCACCGCCAGCCTCGTCCTGAACGGGCGCAGCAAAGAGCTTCGCGTGGCGGAAGAGACGCGCGAGCGCGTGCTGGCGATTGCAAAAGAGCACCACTATCAGCCCAGCATTCACGCTCGCTCGCTGCGCGATAACCGCAGCCACACCATTGGTCTTGTCGTTCCTGAGATCACCAACTACGGTTTCGCCGTCTTTTCTCACGAGCTGGAGACGCTGTGCCGCGAGGCCGGCGTTCAGCTGCTTATCTCCTGCAGCGATGAAAATCCGGGGCAGGAGACGGTGGTGGTGAACAATATGGTAGCGCGTCAGGTGGACGGGCTGATTGTGGCCTCCAGCATGCTGAACGATGCGGACTACCTGAAGCTCAGCGAGCAGCTGCCCGTGGTGCTTTTTGACCGGCACATGAACGACAGCGCGCTGCCGCTGGTGATCACCGACTCCATTTCCCCGACAGCGGCGCTGGTAGCAGACATTGCGCGCCAGCATCCGAATGAATTCTACTTCCTCGGCGGCCAGCCGCGCCTGTCTCCGACGCGCGACCGTCTGGACGGTTTTAAGCAAGGTCTGCGAGAGGCCGGCGTGGAGCTGCGCCCCGAGTGGATCATTCACGGTAACTATCACCCGAGCTCCGGGTACGAGATGTTTGCCGAACTCTGCGCCCGCCTGGGGCGTCCGCCAAAAGCGCTTTTCACCGCCGCCTGCGGGCTGCTGGAAGGGGTGCTGCGCTATATGGGCCAGCATAACCTGTTGCAAAGCGATATCAGATTAGCCAGCTTTGACGATCACTATCTCTACGATTCACTGACGATCCCGGTGGATACCATTCGGCAGGACAACCGCCAGCTGGCGTGGCACTGCTTTGATCTGATTGGCAAATTGATCGAAGGGGAGACGCCGCAGCCATTGCAGCGCAAGCTGGATGCCACCCTGCAGCGGCGCTATAAGTCAGGGGTATAGCGTCGTTCGATACATCAATAACTTTAATTAATTTAAGTTTTGGAAGCGCCGATAACCATAAGGAATAATTCTCCTTGAGGTATTGGTTTATGTCGTTGAAAAAGTCGTCCCTGATTGTCCTGTTCTCGCTGCTTTTGTTCTTTATCGTCAGCACCGTGACGAGCGTTGGCCTCATCATTAAAAGTAATAACTCGCTGGATAACGTCAACAAAGAGATCCAGGTGGTACTGTCGATTATTGACCCCATCAACCACAGCCGTACGCTGCGCGTGCGGGTGATGGAGTACGTGAAGATGGTGGAAGCGGGCAACGCGGCGGACGAGTCTGCAAAGCTTGCCGCAGTGAAAGAGGCGCTGACCAAAGCGGACAATGCCTTTGCGGCGTTTATGGCTTCGCCGCGTCTGACGGATGAAGCACCGATGGTGAGTGCCTATCAGGACGCCTGGCAAAACTATCGCAACCAGGGACTGGCGCCGCTGATCGATGCCGCTGCGGCGCACGATGTCGCCAAATTTGACGCGCTGATCCCAGAAGTTTCCCGTCTCGATCGTCAGTACGAAATCGTGCTCGACCAGGTGCTTTCGGTCCACCAGAAATACGCTAAAAGCCTGAACGAGGATGCGAGCAGCAATTTCGTCTCCGGTCTGGTGATGATTGCTGTTATTGCCTGCCTGTTTGTGGTGGTGATCGTTGCAGTCAGCATCTTCATGAAGCGCTTTGTCTTTGCCCCGGTCAACCTGGCGCGCGAGCACTGCAGCCAGATTGCGGCGGGCAAGCTGGACATTCCGGTGCCAGTGAAGGGGAGTTCAAGCAACGAAATCGACCACCTGATGGGCTCGATGGAGCAGATGCGTCAGGCACTGCTGGCGACCATCGCCCAGGTGCGCGATGCGAGCCATACCGTGACGCACGCGGCGCAGGAGATTGCCGCCGGGAATATCGATCTGGCTTCGCGTACCGAGCAGCAGGCTTCCGCGTTGACCCAGACGGCGGCGAGCATGGAGGAGCTGAGCGCGACGGTGGCGAACAATACCGATAATGTCTATCAGGCCGGAAAACTGGTGCAGGACGCGGTGAACAATGCCCACACCGGGGAAGCGGTGACCCGCGAAGTCATCGACACGATGAACACCATCGCGGCGAACTCGAAGCGCATCGAAGACATTACCAGCGTGATCAACAGCATCGCCTTCCAGACCAACATTCTGGCACTTAACGCGGCGGTTGAAGCGGCGCGCGCCGGTACGCAGGGCCGCGGTTTTGCAGTGGTGGCCAGCGAAGTGCGCACTCTTGCGCAGAAAAGCGCGGTGGCGGCTAAAGATATCGAAAGCCTGATCGCGCAGTCGGTTTCCAGCGTGAAAAACGGTGCGGAGCTGGTGAGCCGCTCGGGCGAGGTGATTGATTCGATTATTTCGTCGGTGAATAAGGTGAATACGCTGATGGAGCAGATCTCCGTCGCCTCCGAAGAGCAGAGCCGCGGGATCGGCCAGGTCGGGCAGGCGGTAACCGAGATGGATGGTGTGACCCAGCAGAATGCCGCGCTGGTGCAGCAGTCCGCGGCGGCAGCGGCCTCGCTGGAAGAGCAGGCGCAGCAGCTTTCGCGGAGTATTTCGAGTTTTAGGTTGCCGGCGCAGGCGTAAGTCTTTGACACGTGCCGGGTGGCGCTGACGCTTACCCGGCCTACGAAACCTGTAGGCCCGTGCAAGCGTCAGCGCGCCGCCGGGCACTAACCGCGAATGTGCGGCCAGAGTAATTATTTCATTCACCCCAGCAATATTTCCCTCCCTCATCCGTCTACCTCATCACAAGCCATAATCAGTTACTGTAAACGAGGTAAACACCATGAGAGGTTTTGAAATGCACGGCAGAGGTCACGGGCGCGGATTCGGTCGCCACCGTATGGGTAAGGGCTTAATCATCGGCGCGGTGATTTTCATCGTGCTCGGCCTGCTGGTGATGTCCCTGTGGAACGCCTTGCTCCCGGCGATCCTGGGCGTGAAGGCCATCGGATTCTGGCAGGCGCTGGGCATTCTGGTGCTGAGCCGCATTCTGTTTGGCGGATTAGGTTTCCGCCCGGGGATGTTTGGCGCGCACCGGCGGATGCACGAGCGCTGGATGAACATGACGCCCGAGCAGCGCGAGGCGTTTATTCAGCAGCGTCGCGAAGGCTTTGGTCGTCACGGTCGCGGTCACTGCGGCTGGCACGGCCATCGTGACGATAAGCGCGATGACGCCGCGCCCAAAACCCCGGAAGCCGAGTGAGCGAAATGAAAGCCGGGGAGGCGGGCGGATCCATGCTGATGTCGGCGCTCAATGCCTGCCGCGCCCGGCTGAAAGCCTTCATTCGCGGACGGACGTCCGTTCGCGATGATGCCGACGACATTTTGCAGGAAGTGACGTATCAGCTGATGAAAGTGGAGCAGCCGGTCGAAAACGTCGCGGCCTGGCTGTTCCGCGCGGCGCGTAACGAGATGACAGACCGGGCGCGTAAAAAGCGCGAGGTGCCGCTCTCCGGCTATTTTACGGGCGAAGACGAAGAGGGTTTTCCCGAGGACGAGCTGGCCGAAACCCTGTTCGGCGTACCGCAAACGCCGGAGGAGGAGTATCTCAAAACGCTGCTGTGGGAAGAGCTGGGGCAGGCGCTGTCTGAACTGTCGCCACCGCAGCGCGAAGTGTTTGAAAAGACCGAGCTGCACGGCTACAGCATTAAAATGCTGGCAGAGGAGACGGGGGCCAGCGAGCAGGCGCTTCTATCCCGCAAGCACAAGGCGGTGCTGTTTCTGCGCACGCGGCTGCGGGATATCTACGACGCGCTGACGGGTGAATAGCGGCGACAGACAAAACCTTACACTTCCGGCACTTGTAGATTCATCACTATCGTTTATGATCGGGGCATCTTGTTACTCTGGAATATTATGCGCAACCGTCAGCTCCTCGGAAAATGGCTTCTGATCATCACCTGTCTCGCGATGGCGATTTGCCTCGTGCAGCGTGCGGTGATGCTCAACCATTTTTTACAGGGACTGGATCCGCAGATTTCACTGAGTGCAGATGCCCCAACCCAAAGCAGCACCGAGCAGTCCGGGCCATCGCCCTGCCAGCTGGGCGCCCAGTCGCTTCTTTGTGCCCAGCCGCTGTTCTTCGACGGCGCGCTGCCGGCTATCATTATCTTCTTCGCGCTGTTACAGCTGCTGACGCAAGGGCGGGCATTCGCTCCCGCGGAACAGCCGGTTCAGGCACCGCCTCCCCGAATACACCTTAAAAACTGCGTTTTCCGTGAATGAAAATCATCGTCACCACACGATAATTTTTCACTGTTCACGGAGTAATACATGGTTAATCTCTTCAGGGGATTCGTCCTCCTGTGGCTGTCCTGCATCGGCATTGCCCATGCGGCAGACACCGGCTGGCTGGTCTCCCCACAAAACGATCACGCCCGCATCCGCTTTCAGGCGGAAAGGGAACAAACGCACGTTAAAGGCCTGCTCACCGTTGAGCTAAAGCCCGGCTGGAAAACCTACTGGCGATCGCCGGGCGAGGGTGGCGTCGCGCCAAAAATCAGCTGGCCGGAAGGCGTAACGGACAGCTGGTCCTGGCCGGTTCCTTCGCGCTTCGATATCTCCGGCATGACCACGCAGGGGTATCACGATAAGGTCACGATTCCGATCGTTCTCGACGTGGTGAAGAGCGACGCGCTCAATGGAACGCTCACGCTCTCCACCTGCAGCAACGTCTGCCTGCTGACGGACTACCCGCTGCATCTCGATTTTACCCAGCCGGTGGATGAGAGCTTCCAGGCCGCCTTCGAGCAAGCGATGCGCGCCGTTCCGGGCACGTCTGGCGTATCCACGGATCTTTCCGCATGGCTATCCGGCGACAAGCTGGTGATTACCGGCACCACGGACGGGAAGTGGGACAATCCGGGGATCTACTTTGACCCGCTGGAGGGGAACATTCTGCCCGGCGAGCCGGCCATTAAGCACGACGGCAACTCGCTTCGTGTGACGGTACCCGTGACCGACGAATGGGGCGATAAACCCGCCTCGCTGGAAGGCAAGAGGCTGTCGTTTGTGCTGACCAATGGCGGTTACGCGCAGCAAACCACCATGACCGTTGGGGCAACGCCCGCAGAGCCTTCCGCGCCTGAAGGAACGGGTAAAATGGTGCTTTTTGCCCTGCTGGGCGGATTGATCCTGAACCTGATGCCCTGCGTGATGCCGGTAATGGGCATGAAGCTTAACAGCATCCTGCAGGCGGGATCGGACAGGCGCGCCATCAGGCTGCGCTTCCTGGCCACCAGCGCCGGGATCCTCACCTCCTTTGCGCTGCTGGCCGCGATGGTGACCGCGCTTAAGCTGACCGGAGCGTCGCTGGGGTGGGGCATTCAGTTCCAGAACCCGTGGTTTATCGGCCTGATGGTCGCCGTCACCTTCCTCTTTGCGCTGAACCTGTTTGGGGCGTTTGAGATGCTGCTCCCTTCTGCTGCCGCCGGGCGGCTGGCAATGGCAGGGGGCACAGGGCTTGGCGGCAGCTTCTGCGAAGGGATGTTCGCCACGCTGCTTGCCACGCCGTGCTCCGCGCCGTTCCTCGGCACGGCGGTTGCCTTTGCCCTTGGCGCGCCGCTGCACGCCCTGTGGCTTATCTTCCTGATGCTGGGCGTGGGCATGAGCCTGCCGTGGCTGTTTGTCGCCCTGGTGCCGAAAACGGCCATGCTGCTGCCAAAACCCGGCCGCTGGATGAACACGCTCAAAACGATCCTGGGCCTGATGATGCTGGCCTCCAGCCTCTGGCTGGTTACGCTGCTGAGCCTGCATCTGGGCGAGGCGGTCAGCCAGGTCGTGATGCTGGTGCTGATCGTTATCGCGCTGGCGCTGTTTGCGAAGAAGGGGCAAACCTCCTCGCCGTTATTCTGGGTCGTGGTCATCGCGCTGTCGGTGTTCGGCGGGTATCAGCTGCGCGGGTTGCTCAACTCACCGTCTGACGCCACCACGCAAAGCGTCGCACAGACCATCCCGTGGCAGCCGCTCAGCGAGGAGGCCATTGAGCAGGCGCTGGCGCAGGGGAAACGGGTGTTTGTGGATATCTCGGCGGACTGGTGCGTGACCTGCAAAGTTAACGAGCACCGGGTACTGCGTCAGCCGGACGTTATTGCCGCGCTGAGCCAGCCGGACGTGGTGGCCCTGCGCGGAGACTGGAGCCAGCCCTCCGCGCTTATCGCGGAGTTTCTCGCGAAGCGAAACCGCTACGCCATTCCCTTTAATGAGGTCTATGGCCCCAGCACGCCTGACGGAGAGATCCTCTCGCCGCTGCTGGACAAGCGCACCCTGGTCACCACCCTGAACAACGCAAAAGGCTGATGCATTATGAAAAAATTCCTTATTACGCTTATGCTCCTGCTGGCCTCGGCTCAGGTCATGGCAGCCCAGCCGCTGACGCCGGACCAGGAACAGCGCGCGCAGAAGATGATCGCTGATTTCCTGTTTAACGATCCGGATTCGCCGCGTATTGGCGCGAAAAACCCAAAGCTTACCCTGGTGGTGTTTACCGACTATAACTGCCCGTACTGTAAGAAATTCGATCCTTACCTGGAGAAGATCGTCGAAAAACACCCTGATGTGGCGGTGGTCTTTAAGTTTTTACCTTTCCGCTCGGAAAGTTCGCTGACCGCCGCGCGCGATGCGTTAACCGTCTGGCGCGCGCATCCCGAGCAGTTTATGAAATTTAACCATACCCTGATGGCAAAAAAGGGATATCACGATGACGCCACCATTCAGGAGGCGCAAAAGCGGGCGGGGGTGAGCGTCACCGCGCCGGATGATGAGAGCATGGTGTCGATCAAACGCAGCCTGATCGTCGCGGAAAAAATGGGAATTCAGGGCACGCCCGCCACGCTTATCGGCGAAGGGCTACTGCCCGGCTGGGTTCCTTTTGAACAGTTCGACGAAATGGTCAGTGACGCACTGAAAAACCGCTAACCTGAAGGGGGCGGAATGCCCCCGACAAACCGGAGAGGGAAATGAAAAAATTACTGTTACTTTCGGCGCTGGCGACCTCAGGGCTGACCCAGGCCGCTGATGCCATACCGGATGTGGTGAAGCAGTTCAGCGAGCAGCAGCAGATCAAAATCATTAAGAAACTGGATGCCCCCGGCGGCGCACCGGCCTGGCTGGGGCAATATCAGGACATGGGCGTGACGCTGTTTTTAACGCCGGACGGCAAGCACGTCATCTCGGGCTATCTGTACGATGAAAAAGGAAAAAACCTCAGCGAAGGCTATTTTCAGAAAGAGATCTACGCTCCGATGGGGCGCGAGATGTGGAAGAACCTCAACGCGGCGCATCCCCTGAAGGAAGGGGCAGATAACGCCCCGCGTAAGGTCTTCGTCTTCGCCGATCCGTTCTGCCCGTACTGCAAGCAGTTCTGGGCTGAAGCGCAGCCGTGGGTGAAGGCGGGCAAGGTTCAGCTCAACACGCTGCTGGTGGCGTTTCTTAACCCCAACAGCGGGCGCAACGCCTCTGCGATCCTGAATGCGAAAGATCCGGTTTCGGCCTGGCGCGAGTATGAGCTCTCCGGCGGTAAAAAATTACCCAAGCCTGAAGGCGAGGCTTCCCGCGAAACGGTAGCGATCCTGCAAAAACATCAGGCGCTGATGGACAGCCTGGGCGCAAACGCCACGCCGGCCATTTACTATCTGAATGCGGAAAACGAACTGCAGCAGGTGGTCGGCATGCCGGACGCGCAGCAGCTTGAGGCAATGTTCGGGCCGAAGCCTTAAGAAATCAGGCAGAAACGGGGTGTTTCTGCCTGATAGTCACTTAGCTACCCCAGCGTCCTTTGAGGTAGTTCACCGCCTGCTGGGTCTGCGGCTGGTTCAGGTAATCTTCCCGGAACAGGATGGTGCCGTTCACGTTGGGCAGCGAATCGTTAAGGTCGAGCTGTTTTTTCAGCTCCGGCACGCCGCCCTGTACCGTCCAGTCCGGCTCATTCTTCGACGGTTCGCCCACCTTGTAGAACGCAATGCCGATATACAGGCGGGTGTGGGTCGGCTTGACGACGTCGGCCCACCATTTGGTCAGCACGTCGTAGCGCGCGGCGTCCCGGGAGAAGGGCCAGTATATCTGCGGGGCAATGTAGTCCAGCAGGCCCTGCTGCACCCACTGACGCGTATCGGCGTAGGATTCATCGTAGGCCGCGGCGCCGCGCGTGTCCGAACCCGCCGGGTCAAAGGAGCGGTTCCGCCACACGCCCGCCGGGCTGACGCCAAACTCCACGTTGGGCCTGGTCTGCTTGATCGCGCGGGACACCTGCACGATCAGCTGCTGTGTGTTGTGTCTGCGCCAGTCGGCTTTTGAGGCAAATCCCTGGCCGTACTGCCGCCAGGTTTGCGCGTCGTTGAGCGCGGATCCCGGCGATTCAGCGTAAAAGTAATCATCAAACTGCACGCCGTCTACCGGGTAGTTCGCCACCACTTCGGTCACCACTTTGGTTATCCAGTCGCGCACTTCGGGAATGCCCGGGTCGAGAACAAAACGATCGCCGGAGACGCGTACCCATTCCGGGTGCTGAACATAAACGCTGGACGGGGTCAGATATGAAGTCCGGTTCAGGGCGGCGATGGTTGAGGGCTTAGTATTGGTCGACACGCGGTAAGGGTTGAACCAGGCATGAACCTTCATGCCGCGCTTGTGCGCTTCATCCAGCATAAACTGCAGCGGGTCGTAACCCGGATATTCGCCGATGTTGCCCGTCAGCATATCTGACCACGGTAGAATTTTTGATGACCAGAGCGCGGTGCTGTCCGGCTTCACCTGGAAAAATACGGTGTTAATCCCGAGGCGCTTAAGGTTGTCGAGCTTGCCGATCAGCGCCTGCTTTTGCATGGTGATGCGCTGGTCGGCGCTGCGGCCGTTCACCGAGGCCACCGGCGGCCAGTCGAGACGAGAGACGGTCGCCAGCCAGACCCCGCGCATCGGCTCGTTTGCCTGCTGCGTCGGTTTGCTGGCGGTGGGAAGAGGGGTAACCAGTGATTTAGGTGGTTTTGAGGAGCAGCTTACAAGTAAAAGCGCGCAGGCAGCCAGCGCACCGATCCGTTTTACGTGTCGCGTCATTTGCGTATTAGCTCTTGATAATCCGACTGTTAGCCCAGGGATTAAAGGCGGGCGCCGCCTGTTCTGCGCTTTCCTCATCGTTGAGGGAGTCCAGATACAGGGCTTCAACTTCCGCGCGCGCCCACGGGGTGCGGCGCAGGAATTTCAGGCTCGATTTAACGCTGGGATCTTTTCTGAAACAGTTAATTTTGATGCGGTCGCCCAATTCGCTCCAGCCATACTTCGCCACCAGGGCGTTGACCATCATCTCCAGCGTTACGCCATGTAAAGGATCTTTGGAAATATGTGCAGTCATAGGCGTCCGGATGTCTCGATTTTTTGGGGATTGGGGTAAACGCTGAAAGGGTACAAGAAAGCAGGGGAAGCGGCAATTTTCCTTTTCCCCTCGCTCACTTTATGACGGACTCCGTGCGCTGATTTTCACCGACAATTTTTCCCGCGCTGTTTTCAATCGTAAACCGAATCGACACGTCGTCCTGGCCCACGGGCGTAGCCGTCAGCGTTTTGACCATCGTTCCCGAGTCTGCTGCGATCGTCATCGTCGTTGTGCCTTTAGCCAGCACCTTGTCGCGCTGCGTGATACGCCAGGTCAGGCGGCATTCGCTGCACGGTTTCCAGGTGTCGTTGATGGCCCAGAGGCGCACGGTCGCCGCCGCGCCGGATTGCCACTGCGCGGTGACCGGTTCGATAGACGGCAAAACAGGCTGATACGCGCGCTTGAGCGCGTAAAACCCGGCTTTAGGTTTACGAAGGTAGTCCACTACGCCCCAGTTGATGGAGGGCCAGGTTTCCACAAACATAAAGTGGAACAGGGCCGTCACCGGCTGGTATCGCTGTCGGCGATAGCTTTCGGCCGCCGTGGCCACCAGCTGAGACTGGTACGCCTGGGTATTGCGTATCATCGCCTGAATATTCTTCCCGCGCGAAATACCGGCGAACTTAAAGGTCTGGAAGGGCTGAAAATTATGGTATTTCCAGACGGTCCAGCCGGGATCGTCGGCGGCAGTCGTTTTTGGCCAGAGCGACGCCGCCGGGATGATGGTTTTTAGCGTTGACAGGCGGGGAAGCGCCTGCGCGCCGAACTCGGTAATGATCCCCGTTTTGGCTGGGGCAAGCAGGTCGCGCACGGTGCCGAAGTACCAGCCCGCCCAGTAATGCTCCTCAACGGCGGAGAAGCGGTGCACGATGCGGGAGGTATCTTCGGCAAGCGTATCCGCCACCTTTTGCGTGAGCTCGCGATTCAGATCTTTATTCCAGTCCGGGAAGCGTTTTTCCATCCACGGCGAGTTCCACGGCGGTTCGTTATGCCCGCCCCAGACGATGATGGCGGGGGAATTGCCAAACTGTTCGATCATCTCCCGCGTCTGTCGAACCGCATTTTCCGTGAAAGCCGCACTGTTGTTGTAGCCCCACTGCAGCGGAACATCCTGCCAGATCATCATGCCCATCTCATCGGCCACGTCATACAACGCACGTCCGGCAACGTGTCCGTGCACGCGTATGGCGTTGGCGTTCATGGCTTCCACCAGACGAAGGTCGCGTCGGTATTTTTTCCGCGTCATGGTGCCGAGCCAGGGGGAACCGATGTAATTGCTGCCCTTAATAAAAAGGCGCCTGTCGTTTATGAGCCAGCCCTTATTGTCGGGCTGCTCGACTATTTTGCGCAGCCCGGTGCGGGTTACCGCCGTGTCCATTAAGCCGTTTGCATCTCGCAACGCCACGCGAACGGTATACAGGTGGGGTTTCCCCGTGCCGATCGGCCACCACAGCTTTGCCTTCGGCATGGGCAGCGTCACCTGCACGGAATGGGCACCGCTTTCGAGAGTAACCGGAAAGTCAGCCTGATAGGGCCTGCCGCTGAAGTTGGCGGGCGTGGCGGTGAGCCGCACGGTCGCCGGGCCCTGATCGAGCGCGCGATAGCGAATCTCCGCTTTTAGCGTCGGGCGAGTCAGCCCCTGTGACCAGTCGGGCCGCAGGATGGTCTCATCAAGGGTGGCGCCCCGGCTAAGGTGCAGCCGGACCGGTGCCCAGATGCCGCCCGAGTTAGCGTCCTGTCCTTCCGGCGACCAGGCGCCACCGGGACGCGTGTCATGCTGATTCAGAACCCCCTTCATGACCGTTTTATGCAACGGCCAGATCTTGTGCGGATCTTCGTAGGGGCTGTCTACCCTGACGATGAGCCGATTGTGACGTTGTAACGCCGGGCTGGCGTCCAGCGAAAAGCGCTGAAAGTAGCCCTCATGCTTGCCCAGCGGCTGGCCGTTCAGGGTCACCTCTGCCAGGTAATCGACGCCGTCAAACACCAGGGTACTCATCACGTCGGGGGGCTGCACGGGCAGGGTAAAGGCGTGCTTGTACCACAGCGCACCCTGATGATCGTACCCGGCGCTGTACCAGTTGGCAGGAACCTGAAGCGGATGCCAGCCTGATGCGGCAGGATGTGCGCTGTCATTGGCATCCTGAACCTGCCATTCTCCGGCCAGAGACCAGCTGACCGGCGCAGAATTCGCCACCGCGTGGGTGGTCAACAGGGCAACGAGCAGCGTGCAGTTGCGAGCGTTCATTTGTTTACCCCGCGCGCGTTGAGCCACGCCATCAGGCGCAGCGATTCCTGGCGAAGATTTTCTTTCAGGGCCGCAAGCTGGCGCCCATCCAGCGTATGCGCGTCGCTTTCCAGCACCTGCAGCTGCTGTGCGAGCGTGCTGAAGTCCAGGGTGACGGCTTCTCCGCGCAGCTTGTGGGCCGCGCGTCGCAGCGCCTCGCGGTCGTTGCTGTCGATCGCCTGGGTAATGGTTTTGATTGCTTCATTTAGCCCTTCGCCAAACAGGGCCAGCAGCTCCTGTACCAGGGGGGGATCGTCAGCGCACTGCTTCAGCAGGCGTGCTTCATCCGGAAAACCGGAGGCGTCTTCGTGGTACTGGAGCACGCGGGCAATCTCTTCAGCGAGACGCTCCTGGCTGATGGGTTTGGCAATATAGCCGTCGAACCCCATGTTCAGGCAGCGCTCTTTATCCCCCTGCATGGCGTGTGCGGTCATGGCGACGGTGGGTTGAGGCGGTCCGGGCCGGGACTGCTCTTCTTCACGAAGCAGGCGAATGGCGGTCTCACCGTCCATCTCTGGCATCTGAAGGTCGATCAGTAAAACGTCCCACGCATCCGCGCGCCAGCGTTCCAGCAGCGCGACGCCATTGTCGACGATCTGACAGCTATGGCCGAGCCGCTCGAGCAGGCGCGCGGCGACCTTCTGGTTGACCATATTATCTTCAGCCAGCAGGATCCGCAGTCCCGTGGCTGCAGGCGAGGCGACAGGCGCGGGCGTGCTTTCACCCACGGGTGCTGGCGAACGTTCAAACGCGGCGGCAATCGCCTGATGTAATTCATCCTGGGCGATAGGCTTATGCAGATAGTTCTTGATTCCGATCCGCTTCAGCATATTGATATCAAAATGTCGGCTCATGGAGCTCAGCATGATGATATGGCTTTCAGCAACCTGTGGCAGAACCGAAAGCTCAAGGGCCAGAGACACGCCGTCCATATCCGGCATCTGCGCGTCCAGCAGGATCAGGGGCCACGCCGTTCCCGTTCTAACCCGGTCAATGGCCTCGCTGGCGTTGTTAACGCAGGTGGGTTTCAGTCCCATCTGGCTGAGCATCGCGGCCAGCAGCCGCAGGTTGGTCGCGTTATCATCAACCACCAGTACGGGTTCACCGTTAAAGCGCTGGCTATGTGGGCGCTCTCCGGGCGCAAGGATCTGCGCCGCCAGGGGCAGCGAGAACGAAAATTCGCTGCCTTTTCCCGGCTCGCTGGAGACCGTTAATTCGCCCCCCATGGCCGCAACCAGTCTTGCCGAGATGGTTAGCCCGAGCCCCGTACCGCCATAGCGGCGGGTGGTTGAGTTATCCGCCTGGCTGAAGGCTTCAAAAATGGCCTTCTGCTTATCTGCCGGTATGCCAATGCCGCTGTCGCGCACGCGAAAACGCCATCGATTCGCGCTATCGCCGGGCTCAACAACCAGGATAACTTCTCCCTGATGGGTAAATTTCAGCGCGTTGCCCAGCAGATTGGTCAGGATTTGGCGCAGCCGCGCGCCGTCAACCAGCAGCACGTCGGGAACGTCGGGCGCAATATCAACCAGCAGCTCAATGCCTTTTTCGCTCGCCCCCGGCATGTGCGGGCGAATGAGCGACTGAATAAAGGGGCGGACAGGTACGGGTTCCGACTCCAGCTCCACTTTGCCGGCTTCAATTCGGGAAAAGTCGAGAATATCGTTGATGATATGCAGCAGAGACTGGGCAGAGCTCATCACCAGGGTCAGATAGTCGCGCTGATCGGCGCTCAGAGACGTATCCAGGCACAGCTGGGTCATGCCAATAATGCCGTTCATAGGGGTACGAATTTCATGGCTCATATTCGCCAGGAACGCGCTTTTTGCCTCATTGGCTTTTTGTGCCTCAATGGCCGAGGCGAACGCCTGAATTTCAGCCTCTTTGCGCCGCGTAATATCCTGCAGCGTGCCAATAACGCGCTCTGCGTTTCCCTCAATGGAGAGCGTAACCACCTGGCCGGACAGCAGCATCCAGCGCAGTCCTTCGGTAGGGTGATGCACGCGAATTTCACATTCAAAGACCGGACGATGATCCTGCTTCGAAGCGTGCAGCGCCTTGCGTAGCGCTGCGCGATCGTCCTCGTGGACCTGATTGAGGAGAAAACGCACCGGATATCGCCACTGTGTGCGCGACTGGCCCAGCATGGCAAGCAGGGTATCGTTGACCTGGAGTGTGTCGCCGGAAACCTGCCAGTCCCAAATCCCGATATGAATGGATTCCGCCGTCAGCAGAAAGTCGTCATGCAGCTGGTGGCGCGCGCGCTGTGCTTCATCCAGCTCCGTAACATCGCTGTGCAGGCTGACAATACCGCCGTCCGCAAGCCGCTGATGCTGGACGAAGATCCGCCGCTGGCCCGCCTGGCGCACCTCGCAGTGTTTATCCTGCCGACAGTTGCGCACGATCGACTCGCGCAGCGTCTGGCGCAGGCCGGGATCGACGTTGTAAACGGCGTCGATAAAGCGTTCCGCCAGCGCTTCAAGAGTGGTTCCCACCGTTAGCCACGGGGTTATGACCGGATAAAAAAGGGCAACGTTGTGATTCCAGGCCTGCAGGCGTTCCTCGCGGTCATAAATCATGACGGCGGCCGGCAGCGCGTTAAGATCGTACGTGAATGAACTCATCGTGATTCCCCCTACGCGCGGTAGTGCAGTTCTGCCTGTCGGCGAAGGTATTCCAGCCCGGGCGCGATCGCCATGGCCCAGGCGGTGAGGATCTCATCGTCGCACTGCGGATCGCGCAGGCTCACCGCGTTCAACATCGCTTCGCGCCAAAGGGCAAAAAAACGCGGGGGAAGGTGGAGGCCGTCGTCGCTTTGCTCCCGCGCCAGGCGCTCGAGAAAATCAGGGACGATCAGGGCGCCGTCGACCGCAAGCATGGCGAAGAAGCTTTTAAACAGGGTCTGCTGGCCCTCCCGATCCGGCAGACGAGAAAAATGCGCCTCGGTTTCGGGTGACATATGGACGAAGGCGTCATAGAACGTCTGAAAAAACGCGGTTTTTTCATTATTCGGAAAGACGCGGTTCAGACTGGATTCAAACAGATCGCGATAGAACTTCACGGCGTCCTCCTTAGGGTGCTTTCGCCCGGCAGACAGTGTCCGATGGGCGTGTATTGCTCCGCCAGACGGCGTGAGAAGTAGCTCTCTTTCTTCGACCGACGCACGTCAAACAGAGGCCCGGCGTTGTGTTTAAAGAAGAGGGCTTCCAGCACCGTGGCGTTGGTCGAGAGGGTTAAGGCAGCGTTGGTATCGCCCGTGGCTTCCTGACGGCCTTCATACCAGCCTTTCTGCGGATCGTTAAGGTGTTTGGTGACCGTCATCAGCACGTCCGTGTACGGGGTGTCCCACAGGGCCCACAGGGCAAAAACCGCTTTGGTCGATACCTGCGCGAAACGGGTGTAGTCCCGGCCATCGTCTCCGACAGAGTTCCAGGCATAGCCATTTCCCCAGACGGTATCCTGGATATGCCAGGGCGCCTGAGAGAGCGTGAAATCTGCCCTGGCCGTCAGGATTTTGTCGGTCTCCCAGCGGGTCTTCTGGCTCAGCCAGACGTTTTCGGCCTGCTTGCGCAGACGCTGTTGCAGATCGGCCGCAACGCCTTCTGGCTCCCAGCCAAACTCCAGGCCCGGCAGCATATAGGGAAGGGTGGTAATCAGAGAGGGCTGCCACGTGGTGCGCGGATCGCGGGCATCGACGGCCAGACGCCGCTGGGCGATGATGACGTGGTGCGCCGGGGGCGTAAACGCTTTATCCGGGGAAAATCCCCACAGCTGAAACGCCGTCGCGGCATATTCACTTTCGCCCAGCCGCAGTTCCTCCCGCACGACCGGCTGACCGTTTTGCAGGGAAGAGGACCATAGCTCGCCTTCGCTATCGATGACCGGGCAGAAATTCCAGCGCAGGATAATTTTATCCAGGTATTCGCTGTACTGCGGCTCCCGCTCTGCGGTAAGGCGCAGGGCGAGCATCAGACGCGCCATGTCGCGCGCGGACCAGCCGTTTTTGCTGGGCTTGCCGCTAAAGTCGACTGGCGTCGCCGTCTGGCTGGAATAGAGTCGACCCGGCGTTCGGGCATCGGTCAGCATCAGGCGGTTAAGGGTGCCCATGAGACGGGTTAAGCGAGCGTCATACTCGGCGTCCTCAATCAGCCCCAGCTCTTTTGCCGCCAGCAGGGCGATAAGCGTATCGCCCATTTGCCAGAGCGTGACGCGAGGCTGTTTGTCGCTCCCGTTGACCAGGCCCGTTTGCGGCTGGGTATTATTGACGAAATAGCGCCAGGCGATCGTCGCCCACGTCTGCTCTTCCGGCGTCAGGGCGGCGATACGCGCGCTGGAGTGCCAGCCGCCGTGGATTAGCCAGCGCCAGCCTGCGCCCTGATGGCCAAACAGGGCAAAGATGACCCCGCCTGCAAGGAGTAATCCCGCGAGCCCTCTGGCTAAGGTTTTAAGCATTGCGCAGTCACCGGAGGCAGTTTAACGGGCTCGTCCACGCTGCATGACGCGCACTGACAGGCCTGACAGGCGGGTTTGGTTCGCTGCGTGACGCCGGTCCGGTCGCACCAGCTTTTTACGGCCGGTGTGCTGCTAAGGAACGGACGGCTGCGCAGCGCGTTGTTCTCTTCAAACTGATCGAGCAGCTTGCGATCCCACAGCGACGGGGCAAAATCCTTGCTCTTTGGGTTGTCGGTGTTGAAGGCCAGCAGTTTTCCCTCTTTCTTGAACAGCAGGGCTTCCAGCATGATGCCGTTATTGTTCGCGGTGAACTCTTTGATCGGGCCGTCACCATTTTCATACAGCCCTTCGTAGTAGCCTTTTCCCTCTTCGTTGGCATTCTCAATGGTATTCAGCAGGCGGTCGGTATAGGGGGAGTTCCACAGCACCCACATGCCCAGCGCCGCCTTCAGCGATATCGCGGCAGCGTTGGGGACGAACTGGCCTTTATCGGTAATGGTGTTCCAGTTGTATCCGTCGCTGAAGACGGTGTCATAGACGAAGTAAGGGGCCTTATCGAGCTGGTGCTCGGAGCGCGCGGTGAGGACGCCGGTAATGGTATAGCGGTTCTCCTGAGCCTGATAAACGCGGTCAGCAAAGTTTTTCATCCACGTCAGGGAGTAGTCGCGTGGGGCGTTATCCCGGTCGGTCGGTTTATCAAAGCCGAACTCCAGCCCGTAGAGCAGGTAGGATTCCGTCACCACGTAGTTATGCTGCGACGTGTTGCGCGGGTCGCGCGTATCGTACGGGACCAGCACGCAGTAGATTTCGGCCAGCTCATAAGGCTGCGGACGGCTGGCTTTACAGGTATTAAACCCCCAAAGCTGGAACCCGGCCGCGCCGTACTCTTCATAGCCCAGCCGACCTTCCTGAACGTACTTCGGCTGGCCGTTCTCGAGATAGGCCCCGTACAGCGTGCCGCAGGGGTCGATCGCGTGGCTGAAATCCCAGCCGAGCACCACGTTATCAATGCTGTTGCCGTATTCCGGATAGCGCTCTTTGACGATTTTCAGCCAGACCAGCATTCGCCCGATATCCAGCGCCGAGAAGCCAATTTCGCCGGGCTTGTTGGTGTAGTCCACCTTCTGGGCGCTGATGGTGTTATAGGCCTTGTTGGGCAGCTCGTTGCGGAACAGTACCAGGGTGTTTAACGTGGCGAGAAATTTCAGCATCCGGCGGTCAAATTCCGCTTTATCAATGATCCCGAGCTCCCGCGCCGCCGTCAGGGCGGCCAGATAGGAGGCGCTGTCCCACATGGTGGTGGAGGGAAATTTGTTGACCGCATTCACCAGGCCCGTCGTGGGCTGATAGTTGGTGACGAAATACTGCCAGGCGTTTTTCGCGATGGTCATCTCTCGGGCCGTCAGCTCGCCGCTGCGCGGGGAGTAACCTGATGCAGGAAGCTCGGTGTCCGCACGCACGGTCGATAACGCCAGCCAGCAGATCGTTATTCCCGTGAGCAGGTGGAAAAGGATCGGGGATCGTGGCTTCATGGCGTTGCTCCTGCTGAGGGGGAAGTGTAGAGGCAGGCCAGACAGAGCATCTGACCATGCGCGATGTAAGACAGACTTTCCAGCACAATGGCATTGGTATCGGCGTCCACGACGGCATTGACGCTGTTGTTGAGATTTAACCCGCGCTGCCAGCCTTTACCCGGTACCTGAAGCGGCAGAACCTGCTGGCGCAGCGCTTCGCTCCAGCTGTTGCGGAACAGGGCATACCAGGCAAACGCGGTGCGGGTGGAGGTTATCGCCACTTTCTCCGGCACCTCGTCGCGCAGGTTGCGCGCCTGTACCGGCTGCCTGTTCGGCAGATCGTTGACGTAATCCGGCGCCGGTTCGGCGTAATCCGTGCTGACAGGGGGTTTTGGGCTGCGCAGGCTATGACGTCGCTGCTGGATCTGCATAATCCGCCACGCAATCTCAGCGCTCTGCGCGTCAAAGCCCAGCTCAAGGCCGGTTAACAGGTAGGGGAGACTGATCAGGGAGGTTTGCTTGCCCCAGGGCGTGCGTAGCCCTTCATCCGGCACCATCACGCCGTCCAGATCGATCATCTTTTGCCCTTCAGGCGGGTTGGTCACCGCGAGGCCTGCCGTGCTGTCAATCAGGCGCAGCGTATGGCTGGCATAGAGACGGTAGCCAAAGCTGTCCCGCTGTTCGTCATCGGTCAGCGTCCAGTGATGGAGCGGCACGGCCGCCTGGCTTTGGACGTTATGTTCAATCAGAGCGCCGGTGTTCCAGAGGCTGAAGAGATCATGGATAGCCGCCGCGTGCTGAGGATAGCGCCACAGGAGGGTCTGAAGCGCCGTCAGCAGGCGGCTCAGCCCAATTGCCGAGGCGTCGGGTTTGCCGAGGATTTTCAGGGTGTCGGCATGGTAATACGCAGCTGGGAGGCCTCGCTCGTTGAGCGGCAGCTGCCCCAGCGCGAACAGGGCCGTACCGATCCTCTCGTCGAACTCATCGGCGGAAATAATGTTGAGCTGCTCTGCGGCAGCGGTCGCCAACAGGTAGCTTCCCACGCTCCAGAGGCTCAGCCAGGGTTCACCGTCGCTGGCATTCGCCAGCCCGTTTGGCTGGGTATTATTCACATAGTATTGCCAGGCGACCCGCGCCCAGATGGCTTCGTCATAGGTCAGGGCGCGTTTCGCAGGCAGCGGCGGGAAGTCTTTGCTGAGCGCGATGCCGCCGCTGCTTTCCACGCGCGTGGGCATCTGTTTCTCCACCCAGACCACAATGGCAAAGCCGAGCAGGAACCCGAGCAAAATGGTGAGGTAGCTGCGCGCGGGCAGCAGGGCATCACGTATCCTCATTGGGTGACCTCATCCTCTTCGGCGGGCGTCCACATGGCCGCGAAAATCAGCGGCAGCATGGCGGCGATGTTCACCCCTCCCCAGAAAATATTGATGACGTAGCCGGAGGGGTCGTCCACCTGTCCACGCGCCACCTGAATACCGCCCCAGATAAGCCCTGCGAGGGTCAGCACCACAATGGCAATCTGCGGCTTCACCAGGTAGAGAAAACGGCCCGTCTGCCGCTCTTTTGGCGTGACGTGAAATTTGATCTGCTCGCCCCGCAGCACGGTATTGAGCGCGCGCAGGTTCATGGAAAAGAAGGAGAGGTAAGAGGCCCTGCCGTCCCAGGCCGAGATCCCCCATGTCCCGAACATAAACGCCAGTTCAGAGAAGATAAAAAAGGGGAGAAAGTGGAGATAGAACGGCGTCGACCATGCGGATACCGGCGGAATGCCGGTGAACAGATAGATAATGGGCGAAATTAAAAATACCGTGTTCCACACGCAGGCCATGTAAGACCAGAAGGTGGTGGCATACATCAGCGTCTGGGGGAGGGAAAGCCGGAAGCGGCGACGGCTGAAGATATTGTCATGGAACAAAATATCCAGCGAGCCGGCGGCGTATTTAAAGCGCTGGATCATCCAGGTCAGCATATCCTGAGGAGAGAGCATCTTCGACTCCACCCGCGGATGCATGACCGAGCGCCAGCGTCGCGCGGCGTCACCGTGCAGCAGCACCGAGGTGTAAATATCTTCGGAGACGTGAAATTTGTAGGGGGTGAGCTCGGTGTCAAACGCCACGTGCGGGCGCATCGCCTCCTGCAGCGCTTCGCGGGTATCTTCATCGCGGATGTCGCGGGTGTGGCGATGGATCTCCTCTTCGACGGACCAGACGTAGCTTCTCAGCGCGGCCTGCATGACCGCCTCGCGCCGGTGGATGGAGGCCGCGCCGCAGCAGAAAGCCGCGTTCGCCCAGTTGCGCCGCCGCAGGATCACGTCATAGAACATGCGCGGATCGTTAAAAAACGGGTCGCGGCCTACGGTGACCGGGCCAACACACTTTTGAATCAGCCAGCCCAGACCATAGCCCACTTTTCCGGCTTTTCGCTGGCCCCAGCGTGAAAGGTTTTCTCCTTCCGGAAGGTCGAAGAACCACTGCGGCGTCTGCACCCAGGCCACGTCCGGATCGCGAAAATAGCCCAGCGTATGGCTGAGAAGGGTGGGAAATACGCGGGTATCGGCGTCGCAGATAACTATGAAATCACCGTCGGTTTGCTCAAGACCGTTGCGCAGGTTGCCGGCCTTAAAGCCGATGTTGGTCTGGCGGCTGATATAGTTAACGCCTTCCTCGTCGCAGACGGCTTTCATCTCCGGGCGGCGGCCGTCATCAAGCACGTGGATCCGGTAGTCAATCGGGTACGGGTAGGCCATCTTCAGGGCGTCGCGAATGGACAGCCTGACCAGCTCGGTGTCTTCCGAGTAGGTGGCAATGAACAAATCCACTTTAACAGGACGAGGTTCTACGGCCTCTTCCGGAAACAGGCATTCGTTGATTTCGCCGGGGGGCGGACACTGGGGGGGATCCTGTTCTTTCCATAAATTGATGGTAAACAGCACGGTCCCTATCCACGCCAGCGTTTCGGCGAGGACCAGCGGTATGGCATACCATAGTGCGTCAGTATTCAGGGAGGCGGTCCAGCGCCAGTAAATATAATTTGCACCCAGAATAAGTGCCGCGACCGCTAATACCTGCCAGGTCATCATGACCCAACGCGGTGTTGTTAACGGTTCCGGAGGACGACGATGTTCAAAACGGGAAAAATAAAAATCCATAGTTCCGGCGTTCCTGATTCCGTGAAAATGCAGACCCATTCTGCTGCGCAGACAGTTGCCCAAAAGCGAAAGAAAATAGCGAGTAAACAAGATTTAAGATAAGTGTAGAACGCCGAATAAAAGTGTCCAGCGTCGTTTTTATTAATATGAAGTGGTGGTTAATTTGGATTTAATTCTGCTTAATATGTTTCATCTGCCGGTGATAAATTGCAGTTACTATTCCTTTAGACTATCTACTTTATTTAGACCTTAATTTTCGTTTTCAGGCAAAGGACACCCTATGAGCCATGCTGCGCCGTCTATTTCGCAAGAAGATGACGCTAAATCAATGACATGGAGGTATGTCGTTGCAGGTGCCCGTGACCTGAGAATTGACTTTATGCGCGGCATTGCCCTCGTCATGATGGTCGTGGCGCATACGGAGGTGATGTCGATATTTAATATATTCTCTTGGGAGCGTTTTGGGTTAACAACAGGTGCAGAAGGCTTTGTCATTCTCTCCGGGTTTATGCTGGGAATGCTGAATCGCGCGCGTCTGCAAAAAGTGGTTTTGCTTACGGTTTCCTGGGGACTTTATCTCAGGGCATGGAAAATATATCGCGTAAATATCATTATCATAGTGTCGTTTATTCTGCTGGCCTATATCCCACATATTAACGTTTTCGAGGTCACCCATTTTACCGACCGCTTTTCGGGTCAAAGCTGGTCGCTTTATCCTGTGACGCCGCAAATTAAAGAGACCTGGTTCAACATTATTCTCTATTTGCAGATCGGCCCCCACCAGACGCAAATTCTCGGACTGTATATCTTTTTGCTGCTACTCAGCCCGCTATTTTTAGGGATGCTGCAGAAAGGAAAAGTCTGGTGGCTGTTAGGGCTGTCGCTGCTGGTGTACAGCCTGTGGCAGCGGTGGCCGCTTCGGCTGACGCCGTCGGAATTCGAATTTGCCTTCCCGCTGCTCGCCTGGCAGTTCATCTTTGTGCTGGGCATGGCCAGCGGCTGGTATAAAGCCGAACTGCTCTCGTTCGCCCGGACGCCCCCGGGCAAAGGGGTGGTGGTGGCGCTGGTCATGGTGTCACTGGTGCTGGGATTTGTTGCCCAGAACCATACCAACCCGTTTATGCCGCCCGCGCTGCTGATGCACGTCATCCCGCCTGACAGCTTCAATTCGTTTTATCACACCTGGGCGGCGAAGAATGGGCTGGGCCCGGTGCGGGTATTGAACGATATCGCCCTGATGGTCACCGTCTACCTGGTGCTGACGTATTGCTGGACGCCGCTCAACCGCCTGCTGGGATGGTTCCTCATCCCGCTAGGGCAGCACTCGCTCTATACCTTTATTTTGCATGTTTACGTGGTGCTGCTGGTGAGTCAGTTCATTACCTTCGATTTATGGCGTCACGCCTGGATAGAGAACACGTTAGTGCATGCGGCGGCACTGGGTATTTTGTGGCTGATGGCAAAATACGACGTCGGCGCACGCTGGATACCTAACTAAGGATGGCGGTTATGCGCGAAAAATGGCTTCTGGCGGGCGTGCTGCTCGCCGCGATATCCGCCGCGGAGGCGGCGCAAAGCAGTGATAAAGAAACCCTGCGCGATAAGAACGGTGAACCCGTTCAGGCAGGCGTTTTTACCAGCCGTTGGGGGCGCCTGTTCTCGGGTAACGACAAGAAATTCTCAGGTGCGCTTAGCTTTAGCTCGGGACTGAAAGAGCAGTGGATGAGCATTCCTAACAGTTCAGACACCGCCACGGAAAAGAAAAAGATTAACCAGACGCTGAATCTCAGCCTTCAGTATTCCCCCTACAGCTTCTGGTTTGCCAACATTACGTCCCGACTGCCGGTCAGAGACACCAGCCGCTACACCGCCGATTTTCGCTACAGCTTCGGCTACGATGACTGGCACGCCAACACCGTGAGTCTGGTTTACAGCAACTACGGCGATAACCATTTCTGGACATCGGGCAGCCGACGACACACCTATTTCGAACAGGGCGCCTTCACGCTGGCTTATAAGTTTTCGCTACCGAAACCGGTTGAAAACACACTCCTGATTAATAAAGGGGATTCCATCATTTGCCAGGTCGGGTACAGCTGGGTACCGCGCTACTACGACCTCAGCAGCGATGACATCCGCAAAAATAAAAACGTCATGCTCGGCGGCTGTGGCTACACCTTCAAACAACATTTCTTCGTTCGCGCGACGGCATTCTGGTTCCCTGACAGCAGCCAGCAGCAGCCCTGGAACGGCGATTACAGCTACAGCTTCGGTTATGCCGGCTATACGCCGGGTTCGTTCTCCATCCAGTACGCGAACTATGCGGGAACGCGCTATCCGGGGCACGGCAACGGGAATGCAAAATTCAGGGAAGGGACCGTGAGCCTCATCTGGTTCTTACCGCTTTAGGAGGGATGTATGTCGGCGCTGCACGTGTTAATCGTTGAAGATTCGCTGATTTATCGTCGGTTACTCTCCCGAATGCTCACCCAGTGGGGATATATCGTGAGCGAGGCGGAAAATGGTGTCGACGCGCTGGAAATCTTGTCCAGCCAGCCGGTCAGCATGGTGATAAGCGACTGGGAAATGCCGGAAATGGACGGACTGACGCTGTGTCAGACCATCCGCAACCGTCAGTTTGGCCGCTACGTGTATATCATCCTGTTGACGGCCCGCGAGAATGCCGGGGACGTGACGCAGGGGTTTGATGCCGGAGCGGATGATTTTTTGAGTAAGCCCGTTGAGCAGGCTGAACTGCGGGCGCGGCTTCATGCCGGGGTCCGTATCCTGACGCTGGAGGCGACCCTCGCGGCGCACAACAAGCGCCTGAGTGAAGCGTTGCATCAGATTGAAAAAGATCTGGAACTGGCTGCGCGCGTCCAGCACTCGGTGCTGCCTTCACGCCGCTTACGCTATGGCGACTACTTCTCCGACTGGCTTTTCCTGCCGTCAGCCTGGGTTTCGGGCGATGTGTTCAATATTTTCCCTCTGGATTCACATCTGGGATTCTATTGCGTTGATGTATCGGGTCACGGCGTGGGGGCCGCGATGATGTCCCTCGCGGTGGCTCGCCAGTTTTTACATGGCCGGGTGGTGGATCGCTTTCTGTTTACCGAAGAGGGGGGGATTCAGTCACCTGCGGAGGTTGTCAGGATGTTGAACAGCCGCTTTTGCAGTGAAGAGAGCGACATCACCAGTTATTTCACGCTCATTTACGGCGTGATCGATCCAGAGACTGGTGAAGGGTGGCTGTGCCAGGCCGGGCATCCTACTCCCTTCATTGTGAATGCGGACAGCGCCGTCACGTCCGTGGGTGATGGCGGACCGCCGGTCGGGCTAATCCCGGATCTGAGCTGGGAAGACGTCGCGTTTACCCTCCATCCAGGGGATCGCTTATGCTTATTCAGTGACGGTATTACCGAGTGTGAGAACGTCAGCGGCGAGCAGTTTGGCCCGCAACGTCTCGAACGCTGGCTTCATGAGCATGCCCGGCTCCCCGTTGACCAGCTTCTGCCGCGGTTCGGTGACCACCTGACCGGCTGGCGCAATGCAAACCGTGATGAACCGATCGCCTTAACCGATGACGTGTCACTGCTCGTGATTGAGCGTCAGGGAGAACAGAATGATAATTAACACCGAACGATTACCGCATGCCAACATTCTCACGCCCGCGGTCCGACGGCTGGACGCCTCCGTTGCTGCGACGTTTAAAGCGTCCGTGACGGAGGAAATCGGCAGCGATCGTAAAGCCTTAATCGTCGACTTTAGCAAAGTGGATTTCATCGACAGCAGCGGGCTGGGGATGCTGGTGTCGTTGTTTAAGCTGATGAACGGAAAAGGCGACATGGCGCTGTGCTCTCTGAACCCCGGGATCATGAACATGTTCACCCTGACCCGAATGGATCGCATCTTCCGTATCTATCCGGATAAACATAGCGCGCTTGCACAGCTGGGGCAGTAGATGCAGAGGCCAGAGCATGCTGAATTTCCGGCGGCGATCGCGTCCCTGACGCCGCTGTCCGACTGGCTGAGAGACAGGCTGAGCGCGCTTCCCGTCGATGACGAGTGGCGTTTCGCCTTCGATCTCGCCGTTTGTGAAGTGGCAACGAATATCATCCGCTACGCGCTTCATGAGGATAATTCGAGCGTCTTTAGCGTACAGTTCGCCATCCGCGGCAATGACGTCTGCCTTGTTTTTACCGACGCGGGTGACGCGTTCCCGCAGGAGCGTCTTGAGATCGCCCGGCGAGACCGTTTCTGCGAAATGTCGCCGCTGCTCGAGAGCGGCAGGGGGCTGATGCTCATATTGCTGAGCGTCGATCGTTTCACTGTTGAACGCGTGGCGGGTAAAAATATCGCCACGCTTGAAAAGAAAATACGCGTATGATCTGCGGGCCATACGCGCGTGAATTTATTTCTTATCGGCAAACAGCTCCGGCGCCCACGGACGTGGATCCACTTCCATAAACGGCGCGCGCTCGAAGCGGTCCTTCAGCGCCCACGGCACCGTGCAGTCGAAGATCGTCTTGCAGGAAATGCCGTTGCCGCGAATCGAGGTGCTGTAATCCGGCGACTGGGACGGATCCAGCTGGTGGCCGCGGATCCCCGGAATATTGGTGATGCTCATATCGCCCTGCATGCGCGTCGTCATCGCCCACAGGATGTCGTCGCTGTCGAAAATATCCACATCTTCGTCGACAAGAATAATGTTTTTCAGCTCCGAATAGGTGGCTAAGGCGATGAGCGCCGCCTGGCCCTGGCGTCCTTCGTCTGACGGCTGGCGTTTTTTCACCTGCAATATGCCGAGGAACTTACCGCCGCCTGCGGTATGGGCATAGACGTTTTGCAGGAAGCCCGGGATTGCCTCTTCAACGGCATTACGGATGCTGGCCTCGGTCGGCAGTCCGGCCAGCGTGGTATGTTCTTCCCCCGGTCCCACCAGCGTCTGCAGGATTGCGTGGTTGCGCATGGTCACGGCTTTCACTTTGATCACCGGCAGGGAGGGATTCGCCTCACCGCAGTAGCCCGGGAACTCCGGCATCGCGTGGCCAGTGTTGGTATGCTGATCCTCTCTTACGCGCACGCCCGGAAGCAGTTCGCCTTCGATGATGATTTCCGCCCGTGCGATGGCTTTCTCTTTGACCGCCACGCCCTGCACCAGCTCGACCGGCTGCTGGCGCAGCGCCCCGGCGACGCCCAGCTCGTTGTAGCCAAACGGCGTGGTAGGGGCCTCAAAGCATGCGCCGATATAGATGGCGGGGTCGAGACCCATGTTGATCGTCACCGGCAGCGGTTTTCCGGCATCCTCCGCTTTTTTACGGAAGACTTCGATATGTCGCCCGGCGGCAAGGAACATGGAAAGCTCGTCGCGCTCCTGCACGCAGAGGCGGTGAATGGTGACATCCGTCAGCGAGCTGTCTTCCGGATCGCTTGCCAGCACCAGCCCCAGGCAGAAAAACGGACCGGCATCAATTGGCGTATTGGTCGGTGCCGGAAGCAATTTGCGAAGATCGAAGTCAGGATCGTCAGCGTAGAAGACCTGTTCCTGGCAGGGGGCCTGCGAGGCCGGAACGACAACCGGTGCGACCGGCTTTTTCACCGCATGGCCAACGTGTTTTGCCAGTTCAGACGGTTCACAGCCTAACAGCAGCGCCGCGCGCTCGCGGCTGGCGTGCATGCCCACCAGAATGCGGGAGCCCGGATAGCCCTTAACGCTATTGAACATCATGGCCGGACCCGTGCGGGTCGGACGTTTTACCGTGCCGCCTGCGCCGATATGGCGGTAGACACCCGCCAGTTCCGCGTTGGGATCGACCGGATGATCGGTTTCAATATACTGGCCTTTGTGGCGCCGCAGTAAGGCGATGGCGCTGCGGAGATCGTTGACTTGGTTTTCCATATTTTCCTCCCTCGGTTGAATACATCCATTTTTATGGCAAAGACCAATAGCATCAATTTCATCATTTCTGTTAAATTGATAAGTAAATTTATATCAATACAGGGAGGCGTCTCGTGCAGTTTCGTCAGATGCGCCACTTCATTGTCGTAGCCGAAGAGCTCCACATGCACCGGGCCGCCGAGCGTCTGAACATCGCCCAACCGGCGCTGAGCCAGCAGATAAAGGCGCTGGAAGAACGTTTAGGCGTCACGCTTTTCAGCCGGGCGAACCGCCGCTTAACCCTGACGCCCGCGGGCGAAGCGTTTCTGGTCAAAGCCCGGCTTGCCATCTCGTTGACCGAGCAGGCGGTGCTGGATGCCAGACAAACGGCACGGGGCGAGCAGGGGGAGTTAAACCTGGGGTGCGTGTCGAGTGCGATGTTTGACGGCAGGCTACCCGCCGCGCTGCGCCAGATGCACAGCCGCTGGCCGGCCATTACCATGTCCCTGATGACGGGAAATGTGCAGACGCTCTACGTCGCCGTACAGAGCAACCAGCTGGACGTGGCCATCATCCGCGCGCCGCTGCCGTCGCTGCCTGACGATCTGCAAAGCCGGCCGTTCACCTCGGAGAAAACGGTGCTGGCGCTCTCTCGTCAGCATCCGCTCGCCGGATCGTCCGCGCTGACGCTTTCGTCGGTGAAAGACGAAAAATGGATCTCGCTGCGCGATCCGGAGGGAATGGGGCTGGAGCAGTACTTCTATGACGCCTGCAGCGGGGCGGGCTTTCAGCCGGACGTGGTGCAAAATGCGACCGACGTGCCCACGGTGATAAGCCTTGTTGCGGCCGGATTTGGGCTGGCGCTGCTGCCCGCGTCGGCAAAGGCAGTGAGCGTTGAGAATGTCGTCTACGTGGACATCCTCGACCGGCTGCGGGAGAGCGAACTCACCCTGGTTTGCCACCGGATTATTCGTTCAGAAGTGCTTAAAAAGTTTCTGGTCACGCTCGATCACACCTGACGTCCGGCGGCCCGCAGCAGCTGCCCGCGCAGCCAGGCGTTCGCCGGATCCTGGCTGTTTTTCGGGTGCCAGTACATGTTGATGGTAATCGGCTGGAGCGGAAGCGGCGGTGGGAAAATATCCAGCGTGCTGGCAAACTGCTTCAGCATCCGTTCCGGCAGGGTACATACCAGGTCGGTACCGGCAACCAGCGCAGGCGCCATAGCGTAGCTCTGGGTGGACATGGCAACGTGTCGCTGATAGCCCAGCCCGGCGAGGGTTTGGTCGACAAATCCGGTAAAGGGATCTCCCGCCGACGACACCACCAGATGGGAAAGCGCGCAGTAGCTTTCCAAATCTAACGAACCTGTTCCACGCGGATGAGCTTTGCGCTGGGCGGTGGCAAACGCGTCGTCGAGAAGTTTGCGCCTCACCCATCCGTCATGGGCGCCCGCGCTCACGCCGATGTAGATATCCACATCACCGTTTTCCAGCTGCTGCGGCAGGTCTACCATCTCCGGCAGGGCGAAGCGCAGGCGGATGCCGGGGGCATCGGTACTCACCTGGTTAAGCAGCGCGGTGCCGAGCATCAGCGCCGGGTTTTCATGCAGCGCGATAACAAATGTCCGGCTGCTGGTTTGCGCCTCAAACGCGGTGGGGGCAAACATCGCGCGGATGCCGCGTAGCACGCTTTCAACCTGTGGCCTCAACGCCTCCGCTCTCGGTGTGGGTAACACCCCACGTCCATGTGGGGAGGGAATAAACAGCGGTTCGCCAAACAGCGTGCGCATACGCGCGAGACGGGCAGAGAGCGCGGGCTGGCTGATGCCCAGCCGCGCGGCCGCATGAGTGATGTTCCTGTCCTGAAGCAGGGCGTCCAGCGCCAGGAGCAGGTCGATGTCCATGTCAGATATACGCGACATCACTCTACTTCGCGCCGCTGGCGTCCCGGTTGGTATAGGTGACAGGGACCCAGGCATAGCCGCTTTTCTCACCTTTCGTCACATAGCCGATGCCCGGGAAAGGCAGATGGGGCGCGGCAATAAGGTCTTTATTTTTCACAAAGTCAGCGAACGCATGCTCGCGTACGTTTGCCGCTTTGTTCTCATCTTCATCGTAGGTGATGGTCACCGCAGGCTGCGGGAACTGGACCGCCGCTGCGTGAATGATGTCGCCGACAAAGGTGATCTTCTCGCCTTTACTTGTCAGCGTGTAGGAGGCTGAACCCGGCGTGTGTCCGGGATGAACCGTGCCGGTCAGCCCCGGAAGAATCTCCGATGTGCCGCTAAACGGCACCACTTTACCCGCGTCAAGATAGGGTTTTAAGGTCTTCTGTGCGACATCGAAGTAGTTCTTGCCGTAGCCGGTTTTCTTCTGATTGTCGTCGTTAAAGAAAAAGTCGATGTCCGGTTTGCCAACGAAAACGCGCGCGTTGCTGAACACCACCTTGCCGTCTTTCACCAGGCCGCCCGCGTGGTCGGAATGGGCGTGGGTCAGCAAGACTTCAGTAATGTCCTCGGGTTTGATTCCCTGGGTGGCGAGGCTTTCAATCAGACGTCCGCCGTTGCCGGGGCCAAAGAGCTGGCCGGAACCGGTATCCACCAGGATTTTGTGTCCGGGCATCGCAATCAGGAAGGCGTTGATGGACACTTCCGCCGGGTTGGTCTGAAAGTTTTTCGCGAGCAGTGCATCAATGTTTTGCGGCGTTGTCCGGCGCAGTAGCTTATGCAGATCTTGCGCAACGGTCCCGTCCGTAAACGACGTTACCAGAACGTCACCGACCTGCACGCTGTAACCGCCCGCCGGTTGTTTAACGACGTGCTGCGGCGTTTCTGCCGAGGCCTGCAGTGCAGGGTAGAACAGCAATGAACTGGAAATCAGCGTGGAAAGAGCAAGTTTTTTCACGGTAAGCATACGAGTCTCCTTTGAAAGTGCTCATCTTACTGCTCCGTAAAATTATAAGAACCTGCTCAGAAATGATAGGACCTATAAACGAGATAAATAGCACAGCGCAACAGCCGGGTGGTGGTGAAGCCTTTCCCGGCCCGTAAAGCGTTATTTTTTTAGCGGTGCGTTCCAGCTATCCAGCGTGGCCCTGGACCAGGCACCATAAGCGGCATTAGGCAGCACAATCCAGTCGTTGCCGAAGTGTTCGGCGCTGGCTTCAACCAGCTCACGCTGCTGCTCGCTCGGTTTTTTGTTTTTGAACTGTACGGCGAAGTCCGGCAGGCTGTCGCCGAACAGCATCACGATCTGCTGCTTTTTGAGGATGCTCTGACGGCGCTCTTCCTTGCTGACCGTATCCAGCAGCACGCTTTCGTCAGATACCTGCGGCAGGCCGAGAGCGTTTAACGTCTTCAGCGTGTCGGCTTTGTTTTCCTGCATACGGTCCGAAACATAATAGATGCGGACCTTGCTTTGATTCACATGGTCAAGAAACGCCTTCGCTCCCGGAATTAAGCCGGGTTTTCCCTGTTTTTCCCAGTCGCTCCAGGTATCCCATTTCGTATAGTCGTGACACTGCGCCATGTCGCGCACCAGCAGAGGGGTGTTATCCAGCACCGTTTCATCCAGGTCCATCACCACGGCGTAATTTTCAGGTGTTTTCAGATCTTTTAATTTTTCGTTGAAACGCTCGGTGGCAAACCGATACGTCTGCAGCTGAAGGGCCAGAATCTCTGCCGATTTCTGCTGATAGCGCAGCGCCATTTCGTACGCTTTGGGTTCACACAGCTCGCGCTCAGCGGCCGTCGCCGCTGCACTCAAAACGGGTAATGCCAGCAGTAATGCCTTAGCCATTGAATTCACACTTCTTTCCTCAACACCGTGGTTAAAATCCCGAAAGCGTAATGAAGTTCAATGACAGAAATATGAAGGCTGCGGCGCTACACCAGCATGTAATACCAGAACAGGGCGACCTCGTCTTTTTCCGGTAAGGCGTTGTAGAGATAACGATCGTACCCGCCCAGGGTGAACCCGTAGTTACGGTAAAACAGACAGGCAGAGACGTTCACATTTTGTGTTTCAAGCCGTAATCCCGGCGCGTTTACGCTGCGGGCCCACACGTGCGCGGCAGCCATTAATTTTTGCGCGGCGCCGGTTCTGCGTCTGGTGCGATCAACGGCAATATAATCCACTGAAATAAATTTATTCCAGCCGATTGACGCGGTAATAAATCCGGCTAATTCACCGTCATCGGTTTCCGCAACAAGAAATATGGCGTCCGGATTAACGCAATGGTTTTCAAGGGTTTGGATGTCGAGTTCGTAGGTTTTTATCCAGGGCTCGGCGACGGCTTCGATATGCAAATCACAATGGATAAACGGCTCTCGCGCAATGTGGCTAATGGTGAAAGAAAAGTCACAACATTCAAGACGGACGAGGTCCGTATTTAATCCTTTTCGAATCTGCATAGTATTCCCGATAGTGAGTTATTTCATAAAGAATAGACGACGCGGTTAAATCCGCTGAGCTCACGCACTTGAGATCCTGAACTAAGCTTGTACTTCGTTCCGCGTAAAATGTGGGTCATTCGAGGACAATGAATGGAATTCAGGACATTTCAAAAGCAGTGGGGTGCTGAGTTTATTTCCGATGACGTGGTACGTTTTCGCGTCTGGGCAGAAGGACAGAAAGAACTTACGCTACGTCTGGCCGCCACCGACGTGCCGATGACGGCAACCGGCAACGGCTGGTTTCAGGCAGACGTTTCTGGCGTCACGCACGGTGCAGAGTATCAGTTTGTCCTGCAGGACGGCATGACGGTACCCGACCCGGCATCGCGCGCGCAAAAGGGCGACGTTAACGGGCCATCGGTTGTTATCAATCCCCGACGCTATCAGCCGGTTAACCGGGACTGGGCAGGGCGGCCGTGGGAAGAGACGGTCATTTATGAGCTGCACGTCGGCACCTTTACCCCGGAGGGCACCTTCCGGGCGGCCATCGACAAGCTGCCCTATCTGGCGGAGCTCGGTATCACCCAGCTTGAAGTGATGCCCGTTTCCCAGTTTGGAGGAACCCGCGGCTGGGGCTACGACGGCGTGCTGCTGTATGCCCCGCACGCTGCCTACGGCACGCCGGAGGAGTTTCACGCGTTTATCGACGCCGCGCACGGGCTCGGGCTTTCCGTGGTGCTGGATATCGTGCTCAACCACTTCGGCCCGGAGGGGAATTATCTCCCTCTGCTGTCGCCCGCGTTTTTTGATGCGGATCGAATGACGCCGTGGGGCAACGGCATCGCTTACGAGCGCGAGCCGGTGAGGCAGTACATCACCGACGCACCGCTCTACTGGCTGACGGAGTACCGTCTGGACGGCCTGCGCTTTGATGCCATCGACCAGATTAAAGACAGCTCCGGGACGCACATTCTGGAAGAGATTGCCGCGAAGATCCGCGAGGCGATCCCGCACCGTCACGTTCACCTGACCACGGAAGACAGCCGCAACGTGATTTTCCTGCATCCGCGCGATGAACAGGGCAACACGCCGCTGTTCACCGCCGAGTGGAATGATGACTTCCACAATGCTGCCCACGTGTTTGCCACCGGCGAAACGCACGCCTACTACCAGGATTTTGCGTGTGAGCCGGAGAAAAAGTTCGCCCGTGCGCTGGCGGAAGGGTTTGTCTACCAGGGCGAGATTTCGCTGCAAACCGGGGAATCTCGCGGGGTGGAGTGCCGCACCCAGCCGCCGCAGTTCTTCGTCGATTTCATTCAGAACCACGATCAGACCGGGAATCGCGCCCAGGGGGAGCGGCTCATCACCCTCGCGGGGGCCGACAGGACGCGGGTGCTGCTTGCCGCGCTGCTGCTTTCTCCCCATATCCCGCTGCTGTTTATGGGCGAGGAGTTCGGTGAAACGCATCCGTTCCTGTTCTTCACCGATTTTCACGGCGACCTGGCAAAAGCGGTGCGGGAAGGGCGCGCGAAAGAGTTTACCGGCCACGCCGGGCACGATGAAGCCGTCCCGGACCCGAACGACGTTAACACCTTCGTTCGCTCAAAGCTCGACTGGCATAAGATTGCTACCGACGAAGGGAAAACGTGGCTGCGCTTCACCCGCCACCTGCTGACGTTGCGCCATCGCTATATCGTTCCGCTTCTGCATCAGGGCGGCATCGTTGAAGGCAAGGCGATCGAGACCGCGCCCGGCATGGTGGCGGTGAGCTGGCGCTTCCCGTCCGGGACGCTCTCTCTGGCGCTCAATATCGGCCATAAGCCTGTCGACGTGCCCGCGCTTGCAGGGGAGACGCGCTTCGCCTGGCCGGAGGTAAACGAGGTTTTGCCGCCGAACAGTATTGTCGTTCGCTTTGCTGATGGAGACGCATCGTTATGATCCCTTCCGCCACGTACCGTATTCAGTTCCGCAACGGCATGACGTTTGACCGCGCTGTCGAGCTGGTGCCGTATCTGAAAGACCTCGGCATCAGCCACCTCTACGCCTCGCCCGTGTTTACCGCTACAACGGGTTCCACCCACGGCTATGACGTGACCAACCCGAATGAAATTGACCCCGCGATTGGCGGTCGGGAAGGGTTTGACCGCATGGCCGCGGCGCTCAGGCAGGCTGGCATGGGGCTGATTCTGGATATTGTCCCGAACCATATGTCCACCTCGCTGGAAAACGCCTGGTGGCGGGACGTGATTGAATACGGCCAGCAGAGCCGCTATTTCCGCTATTTCGATATCGACGCGTCGCGCCCGCTTACGCTGCCATTTCTCGGCGACACCTTTGAGGCGGAGCTGGAGAAGGGTGCCATTACGTTAAAACGTGACCCTGTCACAAATAAAGCCTCTCTGGTCTATTACGACACGGCGTACCCGCTTAATCCGGGCACGTACAGCGAGGATAAAAGCATCGCCGAACTGCATGAGGCGCAGAGCTGGCGGCTGATGTCCTGGCGGGAAGCGCCGAAGCAGCTCTCATGGCGGCGCTTCTTCGAGATCACCGGTCTTGTAGGCGTACGGGTTGAAGACGAGGCGGTCTTCGACGATACGCACCGTCTCATTCTTGAGCTGGTTCACGCGGGCGTGGTTGACGGCCTGCGCATTGACCATATTGACGGCCTGGCCGATCCGCTGGGTTATTTGCAGAAGCTGCGGCAGGCAGCCGGACCTGACTGTTACATCACGGTCGAAAAAATTCTCGCGAAGGGAGAGCAGCTCCCCACCGACTGGCCGGTTTCCGGCACCACCGGCTACGAGTTTATCGCCTCGCTGGCAGAGGTGCTGGTCGACGACGATAATCTCTCGCGCCTGGAGACAATCCACGACGAGACGCTGGGCGTCACGGTCGATCGCCACGCCGAACTGCGCGATGCCAAGGGTCTGATGACCGATCGTAATTTTGAGGGCGAGTTCACCACGCTGCTAAACCTTGCGGACGATCTGGCCCGCCGCAATGACGTTGCGCTGCCGCGCGAGGAGATCCGCCACGCGCTGCGCGAGTTGCTTATCGCCTTTCCGGTGTACCGCACCTACGGCACTCGCGAGGGATTAACCCCGCCTGACGTGGCGCTACTTAACCGCGTAGTCGCCAGCGTGGAGACGTCCGAAGCAGCCCTGAGCCTGATTGTGCGTATTCTTACCGGCGATCTGCCGGAAGATTGCCGCGACTGCGCCGCGCTTTTCAGAACCCGCTTCCAGCAGCTGACCGGGCCGCTGATGGCGAAGTCGGTGGAAGATACGCTGTTTTTCCGTCTGAACCTTGAGCTTGCGCTCAATGAAGTGGGCGCTGACCCGACGCCGCGCGCGTTCTCGTTATCCCGCTTTCACCAGGAGATGCGCATTCGTCTCGCCCGTCAGCCCGACGCGCTGCTCGGCACCTCCACGCACGATACCAAGCGCGGAGAAGACGCCCGGGCGCGGCTCTACACCCTGACGGAGGCGCCGGAACGCTGGGGAGAAAATCTCGCCCGCTGGCGGCAGATGAACCAGACCCAGGTGCGTTTTCTCAACGACGGCACCGCGCCGAACGCCGCCGATACCTGGATGATCTATCAGGCGCTGGCGGGCGTCTGGCCCGCCACGCTGTCGCCTGACGATGCCGAAGGGCTTGCATCGCTGGAGACGCGTTTCCTCGGCTTCCTTGAGAAAGCGCTTCGCGAGGCGAAGCAGCGCACCGACTGGATCGACAGCAACGAGAGCTATGAGAGCGTGGTGCTGAGCTATGCGCGGCATCTGCTTTCCACGGATAACGCCCCGTTCCTGCACGATTTCAGCGAGGCGATGCAGCCCTTTATTCGCGCCGGGCTGATGAACAGCCTCAGCCAGACGGTCATCAAGCTGACGGCGCCCGGCGTGCCGGATATCTATCAGGGCAGCGAGGCGCTCAACTTTAGCCTCGTCGACCCGGATAACCGGCGGGAGCCGGACTTCAACGCGCTGGTGCAAAACCTCAGCGCGGCGGATGCTTCAGTGTTTGAACACCCGGCGTGCTGGCGGGACGGCAGGGTAAAGCAGTTTGTCACCGCCACGCTGCTGCGGCTTCGACCGCATTACGACGCGCTTTTCCGCTACGGCGACTGGCTGCCGCTCAAGGTTTCCGGTGAGCGCGAGGAGAACCTGATTGTCTATGCGCGCGTTAAAGACGAGGAGGCGCTGATCGTTGCCGTGCCGCGTCTGGTTTTTGGCATCACCGATAATCATCAGCTGTGGGTCAATACCACGGTAGCGATACCCGACGAACTGGCCGGGAAGCGCTATCGGGATCTGTTCAACGGTGAAAGCCGCATTCTGCAAGAGACTCTGGATTTAACGTCAGAAAAGGGATGTGTACTGGTTCTGCTTACCTGCGAATAATCGTGGAGAACGAAAATGGCAAAGGAAATTACGTTTGAAATTCGGGCCGGTCATGGCCAGCAGTTGGGTGCGAATTATGACGGGAAGGGCGTTAACTTCGCGCTGTTCTCCGCGCACGCGGAGCGGGTGGAGCTCTGTCTGTTTGACCCGACCGGGAAAACAGAAATCGCCCGGCTGGAGCTGCCGGAGTATACCCATGAGGTCTGGCACGGCTATGTGCCTGACCTGAAACCCGGTGCGCTGTACGGCTATCGCGTCTACGGCCCCTACGATCCGGAAAACGGTCACCGCTTTAACCCGCATAAGCTGCTTATTGACCCGTATGCCCGTGAACTGGTGGGCGATATCGACTGGAACGACGCCCATTTCGGCTATGAGCTGGGGCATGACGAACTGGATCTTAGCTTCGATACGCGGGACAGCGCGCCGTTCACGCCGAAATGCAAGGTTATCGACCCGAACGCTTTCGACTGGCAGGACAACAACCGGCCAAACGTGCCCTGGCCGCATACCGTCGTCTATGAGAGCCACGTGAAGGGCTTTACCCAGATGAACCCGGCCATCCCGCCCGAGCTGCGCGGGACGTTCGAGGGGATGGGACACAAAGCCTCGGTCGACTACATCAAAAGCCTCGGCATTACCTCGGTGGAGCTGCTGCCCGTTCACTGGTTCCCGGACGACCAGCATCTGCTCGACCGTGGCCTTAAGAACTTCTGGGGCTATAACACGCTCGGCTTTTTTGCTCCGGCGTCGCGCTACTATGGCCCGGCGGGGATCCAGGGCTTTCGCGACATGGTGCGCGCCTATCATGACGCGGGCATCGAGGTGATTCTGGACGTGGTCTACAACCACACGGCGGAAGGTAACGAGCTGGGGCCAACGCTTTCATTCAAGGGCATTGATAACTACAGCTACTACCGCACGCTGCCGGACCAGCACCGGTATTACATCAACGACACCGGGACGGGGAACACGGTGAATACCTCGCACCCGCGCGTGCTGCAGATGGTGATGGATTCCTTGCGTTACTGGGCCGAATCCATGCACATTGACGGTTTTCGTTTCGACCTGGGGACGATTCTGGGCCGCGAGCCTGAGGGGTTCGATCCGCGCGGGGGCTTTTTCGACGCCGTTACCCAGGATCCGGTGCTCTCTAAGCTCAAGCTAATTGGCGAGCCCTGGGATATTGGCCCCGGCGGTTATCAGGTCGGTGGCTTCCCGCCAGGCTGGGGAGAGTGGAACGACAAATACCGCGATACCGTGCGCGAGTACTGGAAGGGGGACAACGTCTCGACGGATTTTGCCGCGCGTCTGCTGGGCTCCGGGGATCTGTACGACCTGCGCGGGCGTCGCCCGTGGGCCAGCGTCAACTTTATCACCGCCCATGACGGCTTTACGCTGAATGACCTGGTGTCGTACAACGAGAAGCACAACGCCGACAACGGCGAGGACAATAACGACGGGCATAACGATAACCGGTCGTACAACTATGGCGAAGAAGGGCCGACGGAGAACCCGGACATTATCACCACCCGCGAACGGCAGAAGCGTAATTTCCTGACCACGCTGCTTTTCTCCCACGGTACGCCGATGCTGCTGGCGGGGGACGAGTTTGGCCGTACGCAGAAGGGCAACAACAACGGCTACTGCCAGGACAGCGAGATCTCATGGATCGACTGGAAGGGGCTGTCCGAAAACGACGCGGCGCTGCGCGAGTTCACCCGCCGGCTCATTGCCCTGCGCGCGCAGCAGCCGCTGCTGCGTCGTGAGAGCTGGCGCGACGGGCTGGAGATCCGCTGGTTCAATGCCGGAGGCGGTCCGCAGCAGGCCGAGCAGTGGGATGAAGGCTCAACGCTCGGGGTCTCCATCAGCAGGCCGGATCTTCAGCAGGAGGACGGCATCTGGCACGACGTGCTGATGCTGTTCAATCCGTTTGAAGGCACCGTGCCGTTCCAGATCCCGCAGTTTGGCGAAGGGGGATGGGTGCTGGAGCTGTCTACGGCGGATGACGCTGCCGCCGGAACAGCGTTCACCGAAACCGTAGAGTACGAACTGGCCGGACGCAGCATTACCCTGTTCAGACGTCCGTAATTCAGAGTGATGCCGCCGCGCGGGCGGCGGTGTCATACAGGGAGGAGATCGCGCGTAGCAGCTGCGCGGTTTCGCCGATGGATTTCCCGGAAATGCCGCTCTCCGCATGAATGGCGATCAGACACGCTTCGCGCACGTCCCGGTACTTCATGCACAACGCTTTCCCTTCCTCCGTGGTGGAGAAAAAGAGCTCTTTACCCGCTTTCTCGCTCGTCACGTAGCCCGCTTTAACCAGCTTTTTCAGGGCATAGGTCACTACATGCGTATCTTCCACGTTGAGAACAAAGCAGATATCGGCCAGCTTTTTCTTACGGTCGCGGTGGTTCACGTGATGCAGCAGCGAGACGTCAAAAGCGCCCATATCCGGCTCTCCGGCTGCGGCCATGCAGCGCACCATCCACTTGTTAAACGCGTTGCCGGTCATGATCAGCGCGTACTCCAGCTCTGACAGTTCCGCGCAGCGCTCCGACACCAGATGGCGGGAGGAGACGATCCGGCCATCGTTGATATCGTTGCAATCGGGTGAAGCACTCTTTTTCGAGGTCATAACGTTCCTTAGCCAGAAATGTAAACTCGTCGATAAAATAAGAACATTTTATTGATAATTTGTTTACATGTTTTTGAGGTTCAGATATAGCTTTTTAGCGCAGGTTTTGTGAAGCCTGGCGAAAAACACAACATCGCTCGCCGCAAATTAAAAAAATAGCCGTCGGCGCGCAACGCTCACTTTCGATAGGGTAAACGTTATGGACGGTACTACGCTGTTGCCGCTGATCGGGATACCGATCGTGGTCATTGGTTTTGCACTGCGCTTCAACCCGCTGCTGGTCGTCGTGGTGGCGGGTCTGGCGACGGGCCTGCTGGTCGGGATGGATTTCGGGATGCTGCTGGAGACCTTTGGCGAGAAGTTCGTCAATAGCCGATCGCTGGCGACCTTCATTCTGATCCTGCCGGTAATTGGTCTGCTGGAATATTACGGGCTTAAAGAGCGCGCCCAGGCCTGGGTGGCGAAGATCGCCAGCGCCACCTCGGCGCGTATTCTGATGCTCTACTTCGTGGCGCGTGAAGGCACCGCCGCGCTGGGGCTGATGTCGCTGGGCGGCCATGCCCAGACGGTACGCCCGCTGCTGGCCCCGATGGCCGAAGGGGCAGCGCTGAACGAATACGGCGAACTGCCGCAGCACATTCGCGACAAAATCAAGGCCCATGCCGCGGCGTGCGACAACATCGCGGTCTTCTTTGGGGAAGATATCTTTATCGCCTTCGGTGCGGTGCTGCTGATTGACGCGTTTCTGAAGGAAAACGGGATCGAAGGGATCGAGCCGCTGCATATCGGCCTGTGGGCCATTCCCACCGCCATTGCGGCATTGATTATTCATATGACGCGCCTGCTGCGCCTGGATGCCAGTATCCGCCGCGACGTCATGGCCTGGCGTGCAGAGCAGGGTACGCAGGGGGCCGCGGAATGATGACGCTTATCACCATTAACCGCGTGTATTACCTGATCGGCTTTGTTGTGATGCTGCTGGTTGTCATGACCCTGCGCGACCGCGCTAATCCGAAGCGTTTTACCACCGCGCTGTTCTGGTTTTTATTCGGCGGTATCTTCCTGTTCGGTGACCTGATGGTTCAGGAGCTGGGCAAATCGCTGGCGTACCGGATCGTTGGCGGTTGCGTTATCGCTATCGCGCTGCTGGCGGGTTTTGGCCTGGTCGGGAAAGGCCACTATAAAATGGCCTCCGACGAGGAGCGCATTGCCTCGTCAAACCGCCTTAAAAACTGGCTGTTCCTGCCCGCGCTGATGATCCCGGTAGTGACGGTAATCGGGACGCTGTTCCTGAAGGGGGTGTCGATTGGCGGTGTTTACCTTCTCGACCAGAAACAGCTCACTCTGGCGGCGCTGTGCGTGGCCTGCGTCGCGGCGATCCTCACCGGCTGGTGGCTGACCAAAGGCACGCCGCTGCACGCCATTCGCCAGTCACGTCGTCTTGTCGATACCATCGGCTGGGCGGTGATCCTGCCGCAGATGCTGGCCATGCTCGGCGGCGTGTTCGTGGCGGCCAATACCGGTGATTCGGTGCAGAAGGTGGTGAGCCTGTTCGTGAACCCGGACAGCCGCTTCATGCTGGTGGTCATTTACTGCGTGGGGATGGCGCTGTTTACCATGATCATGGGTAACGCCTTTGCGGCCTTCCCGGTGCTGAGCGCGGGGATCGCCTTGCCGTTCCTGATCAACGTGCATCACGGCAACCCGGCGCCGCTGCTGGCGATCGGCATGTACGCGGGCTACTGCGGCACGCTGATGACGCCAATGGCCGCGAACTTCAATATCGTTCCCGCCGCGCTGCTGGAGCTGAAAGACAAATATCAGGTGATCAAGATCCAGATCCCGACCGCGTTAACCCTGCTGGTGGTGAACGTGTTCCTCATGTATTTCCTCGTGTTTCGCTAAGGAGCTGTTATGGAATTGACGCAACATCAGGCTGACGCGTTTGCCCGCATGCCTTTAACCTATTTGCGCCAGGAATACCCGAACCACATCATGCATCTGCTGAATGATGACGGTGACGTTCTGCCGCCTCGCGAGCTGCACCCGATTTTCTACGGCTGTTTCGACTGGCACTCGGCGGTGCACGGCTACTGGCTGCTGCTGCGCTGCGTGCGCCTCTATCCTGATCTACCGTGTCGGAATGACATCGTCGCGCTTTTCGACGAGCACCTGACCGACGAGAACGTGGCGAAGGAGCTGGCCTATTTCACCGCGCCGTTCCGCGCCTCGTTTGAGCGGCCGTATGGCTACGGATGGCTGCTGGCGCTGGCCCAGGAGCTGAAACAATCTTCGCTGCCGCAGGCCACAGGCTGGTACCAGACGCTGGAGCCGCTCACCCAGGATATTCGCAACCGGCTGGTGGATTACCTCAGCAAGCTCACTTATCCGATCCGCGTCGGAACGCACTACAACACGGCGTTTGCCCTCGCGCTGGGGCTGGATTACGCCCGATCCGTGGAAGATAGCGCGCTTGAGCAGGCGATTGTGACGGCGGCGGAGCGGTTTTATCTCGCCGACACGCGCTACCCGGCCCATTACGAGCCGGGTGGCGATGAGTACATCTCTGGTGCGCTGACGGAAGCGCTGCTGATGAGCAAGGTCGCAGAGAATTTCCCGGCCTGGTTTGACGCGTTTCTGCCGGATATCGGCTCCATTGCGGCGCTGATGAACCCGGCGGAAGTGAGCGACCGTACCGACCCGAAAATTGTCCATCTGGATGGGTTAAACCTCAGCCGCGCCTGGTGTATGAAGCATATTGCCAGGGCGCTTCCGGTAAACCACCCGGCCCAGCAGGCCTTGCGTGATGCCGTGGCAAAACACCTGGCGGCAAGCGTCGGGCACGTGGTGGGCAGCCACTACAGCGGCGGGCACTGGCTGGCGAGCTTTGCGCTACTGGCGCTGGAATAAACAAATACGCCGTCTTTCCTGCCGGGTGGCGCTGCGCTTATTTGCCCTACATTGTGAAATGCACAATTCCTGTAGGCCCGCGCAAGCGTAGCGCCGCCTTAATTTTTTTGATTTTTAATGCGGTTAATACCTTAGTCGGATATTTTTCCGTCATTTCTCTGTAAACAGATATCTTTTTTACCATCGCAAAGGTGTACGATATGCGGCCATATACCCACATGAAATAGGTGGTTAATATGGCTGTTATACCTTTGTTACCCAAAGAAGGAATCGCTCTTGTGTTGGCAAACATGAGGATTGCAAGAGCGCATGGTATGAGCAGAAACATGGCTATCCCTACAACCTATCTTTGGTTTTATCAAAAAGTAAGAAATAAGGGACCGTGGGATTACAAGCAAGGACACCCGGAGTTAGCAAATTTTGGGAACTTCAATTATGGTTCGGCTGGCTATGCTGCCGGGATACCATCAGAAACGCTATTGATGGGTGCTGGATGGGCGCAGGAAAGAGCTAAAACCTCCAAAAAGAAATGGGGGCACTGGTATCAAAAACCGCCTTATGGGGATGATCCACACGATCAGTTTTGGATAAGGCAAGGTATAGAATATGCAAAGAAATACGGTTATTAAACGGCTCCATTGCTTACTCACAACGATTCTGTTGCTCGTTGTTTGTGGGTTTCTGACATATCAATACTATTTTAATGCATCTCCTCACGATAGCTTTGTCAGCAAACAGAAACTCTCTGATACCGTCACACTGTACATAACTAAGTATGATGATGGAGACGCTACGGTGTCGGATGTTTACCGCTTCTATTTAGATAAAGACAACAGCGGGAACATTATGAAAGCCCTTGAAGAACGATCACCCTTCCTGGAAGCCGATACAAGCAATGTCACAGCTTCAGCTTATGGGAACACGGTAAATGTAAAAATCACGGGCAAGGTTTATTCATTCACTAATTCTGAACTGTTCTATGCCGATGGTGTAGCGATCATGCCTGTAATTAATCTCATAGCCAATGGAATAAGAAATTAATTAACATAAGGAGTTTTAAAAATGGCTGTACCAGTACACCTCTTTTTGAAAGACGATGGCGGAGCAATGATCCGTGGTGGTTCTGATGTTGCAAACCGTGAAGGAAGCATAGAGCTTAGAGATCTGATCCATAACCTGAGCATTCCAACAGATGAGGCAACAGGTAAACTTACAGGTACAAGGCAACATTCAGCCTTCAGTTTAACAAAGGCAATTGACTCATCTTCACCCTATCTATACAAAGCAGTGGCTACAGGTCAGACGCTTCAAAGTGCCGAATTAAAGTTCTATCACATCAATGATGCTGGTCAGGAAGTGGAATACTTCAACATCCTGATGGAAGGCGTGAAAGTCATTTCAATAACTCCAATAATGCATGATACAAGAGATTGTCCCGGTACTGGTCACATGGAAAATGTATCTTTACGATATGCAAAAATCACATGGAAAATTCTGGACGGAAATATACAGTACACTGATGCGTGGAACGAACGTCCTACAGCGTAGTTGTTATAAACAAGCAGCGCCGAGAGGCGCTGCACAGCGTTACGCTGATGCCCGCACCCCAGGGCGCAGCCTGCTCAGGCTAAACAAAACCGATCCTGTTGAGGCGATGACGGCGATCCACAGTGCCAGATGCACGGCCCGATCGTGGTCTGATCCGGTCGTCGCAAGTAGCACCCCCACCGCGGCGGCCCCCAGACATTGCCCGAACGTCCTGACAATAGACAACACCCCTGAGGCATAGCTGGCATATTCCCGCGCCACGTTAGCGAGCATCTCCCGGTTATTGGGGCTCTGGAAGCAGCCAAACCCAATCCCGCAAACCAGACTGCGCAGGCAGATATTCCATACGGACGGGTTTTCCGGCAATGTCGCCAGCAGGACCAGCCCACCGACAAAAATCATCAGGCCGATAGTCGAGATCAGCGGCGCGGAAAGGGTATCTGCCCAGCGCCCCGCATGCGGTGCGATCAGCACGATGCCCATTGGCCACGGGGTGAACAGCAGCGCCGAAACCACCGGGCTGAAGCCATACACGCTCTGAAACAGGAACGGCAGCGCGACAAAGGTGATGCCCTGGCTGACAAACGAGGCCAGCGAGGTCAGGGCGGCGAGGGTGAAGCGTCCGTTTCTGAACATAACGGGCGGCAGTATGGGACTGCGCGCGCGCCGAATACGCCAGACGAAGGCGATAGCGCTGACCAGCGTGAGAAGACCCCAGCCAGCGGCTGCCGGGTTAATGCCTTGCGTTATGTGCTGAAGGCTGTCGGCCAGCATGATTGCAGAACCTAACAGCACGGCGGAGAGCGCGGCGCCCGGCGCATCAAAGGGGGAGCGGTCAACGTCCGACTGGCGCGGCAATGCCCGCCATGCCAGCAACAGGGCAATACTGCCCGGAACAAGGTTAATGGCGAACAGCCACTGCCAGCTCAGCGCGTCCAGTATCGTCCCGCCCAGCACGGGGGCAATTGCCGTGCTGGCGGCGATAAGCAGGGCGTGCAGCCCCAGAATGCGCCCAAGCAGTCGCCCCGGAAAAACGGAACGCAGGATCGCCGGGGCGATACTCAGGGTAGCCGCGCCGCCGATTCCCTGCAGAATACGCATCCCGATCAGCATGTCGGGCGTGTTCGCCAGCGCGCAGCCGAGCGAGGTGAGCGTAAAGGTGGCAAGCCCGGCAAGAAAAACCGGTCGAAAGCCCACGCGCGCCGCCAGCGCCGCGAAGATGGCCAGCGTCATTGCCGCCGATAGTAGATAACCGTTGGCAAACCACACCGCAACGTTCGCGGGGACCTGCATCGCCCTTGCCATGGAGGGCAGCGCGATGTTGATCATGGTGCCGTCAAAGACGCCCATCAGCGTGGTGGTCATGACGGCGGCCATCACCCGGGCGCGTTCATGACCGGGTAAGCCTTCATCGCCGGGCTGGTTTGAAAAGAGCGTCATCGTCGTTACTCCGCATAAGAATAGTAATGACGAAACTATAATCATGGGGTATACAGGGCGGAAGACGCAGCGCTTGCACTTTATCGTTGCATATAACGCCTTATCTGAGGAGCCATCGTGTCCGATCCTGACTTTAACCTTCTGGTTGCGCTCGACGTTCTGCTGGCCGAAGCCAGCGTGGCTGGCGCGGCGCGGCGCTTAAACCTGAGCACCTCCGCCATGAGCCGCACCCTGAGCAGACTGCGGGAGGTGACAGGCGATTCTATCCTGGTGCGGGCCGGTCGGCAGATGGTGCTGACGCCCTGGGCCGAAGCCACCCGGGACCGGGCCAGAAACGCTGTGCATGAGGCAAGGGCGGTACTGCAACCCTCCACGGAAACGCTGAATGTTGAGCGTATGGAGCGCCTGTTCACTATCCGAGCCAACGACGGCTTTGTGGTGGCGTTTGGGCCACTGCTCATTGCCGCAGTGGCGGCGGTGGCGCCCGACGTCTGCATTCGCTTTTCGCCGAAACCTGAGAAAACGTCGCGCTATCTGCGTGAGGGGCTGGTTGACCTGGAGATCGGCGTGCAGAGCAATATGGGGCCTGAAATTCGTCTGCAACGGCTCTTTCAGGATCGGTTTGTTGGCGCGGTGCGCCAGGGACATCCGCTGGCCTCGCTGTCGTCAGTCAGCCTGGAGGATTATGTCGCCTGGGGGCACGTGGTGGCCTCGCCCGACGGCTCGTTACACGGATTTGTCGATGAGGCGCTGGCGGAACGCGGGATGAAGCGCAAAATTGCCAGCGTGGTGCCAGGGTTTCCGACGGCGTTATCGGTGGCGCTGGTCTCCGATCTCGTTGCCATGGTGCCGGCGCTCTATCTGCTCAATCAGCCGATGACCGAGCGCGTGCACGTCTTTGAACTGCCGTTTAAAACCCGGAGCATTACGGTGTCACAGATGTGGCATCCGCGCATGGAAAAGGACCCGGCGCATCGCTGGCTCAGGGAAAAGGTGCTGGAGGTGTGCCGCGCTGTACGCTGACGGCTCAGGCCACTTTTTTCAGCACGGAGAGAATGAAGCGCGTCGATACCGCATCCTATTGTCCCGTATGGAAGCGCTATTTCACAACCCCAGTGGCCTGGCCTCCTGTATGAACTCAATCAGAAGGCGAAGCCCGGTCGGCAGTTGCCGGCGGCTTGAATAATAGATATAAAAACCTTCCTCGAGCGGGGACCATTCCGTAAGCACCAGGCGGAGCCGTCCATCCTTCACATAGGGTGCAACAAGAGGCTCCGGAAAATACATCAGGCCGGCCCCGCCTAATACGGCCACAAGACCCGTTTCAGCCTGGTTGACCGTCACTGAGCCAGGCACAGTGATTTGGTACGTTTCGCCGTCTCGCTCAAGCTCCCAGCGATAAATCCGATCGTCGCCGAGACGATTGCTTATACAGCGATGGTGTAATAAATCATCAGGATGTTCAGGCGTTCCGTAGCGTTCAAGGTAGTCGGGGGATGCGGCGATAACCCAGCGAATATCGGCAGATAAACGCCGGGCAACCATGTCTTCCGGGACGGTGCCACCATAGCGGATACCGGCATCGAAGCCCGCATCAGTGACGTCAACCATACGGTTACTGGCCACAATATCGATTTCAATATCGGGATAGCGATCCATAAACGCGGGCATAACCGGTGCAAGCAAAAGATTGGCCGCTTCAACGGCTGCATTGATGCGGATACGCCCGGTAGGCGTATTACGATACCGGTTAAGCGATTCAAGCGCGCTTTCTATCTTGTCGAAAGGCTGAAGGACAGACTGAACCAGTTCTTCACCTGCAGCCGTAGGGGTAACGCTCTTGGTCGTGCGATTAAGCAGGCGAACCCCGAGCCGGGTTTCCAGTCCCTTCAGGGCATGACTAAGCGCTGATGCACTGACACCTAATTCAATCGCCGCACGGCTGAAACTGCGATGACGTGCAATAGCCATGAAATAAATGAGATCGGCGACATCAGCTCTGCTTATTTGCATACAGAATCGTTTTCATTGTGCGTTAAGGCCCGAATGCGTTGATAGGGAAATGATATACACCATAGACCGACCACGGCTAATCCGTTGCTGAATTTTTTTCACAAGTCCATCCACCCATCGCCTCTCACTGAACATATTGTGCTTCGTTATTCTTGAAAATTATGCGCTCTGGCCGTCGGTCAGGGCGGAACATTCACCTAACGGAGCCGTGTATGAACTATACGCATCTTGGCCGCACCGGCCTGAAAGTCAGCCGCCTTTGTCTCGGAACCATGAATTTTGGTGACGTCACCGACGAGAAAACCAGCGCCCGCATTCTGGATGAAGCGCTTGAGGCGGGTATCAATTTCATTGATACAGCAGACGTGTATGGCACCGAACAATCACCCGATATCCAGCAAGGTTCGGGGCTGTCTGAAGAGATTATTGGTCGCTGGCTCCAGCAGGGTGGCCGCCGTGACCGTATCGTTCTGGCGACGAAAGCCTATCAGCCTATGGGACCGGGTCCGAACGATCGCCGTCTTTCTGCTTACCATATTCGCAAGGCCTGCGAGGACAGTTTGCGACGGCTTAAGACCGACCATATTGACGTCTATCAGATGCATCACATCGATCGTTATACACCATGGGAAGAGGTCTGGCAGGCCATGGAACTCCTTGTTCAGCAGGGAAAAGTGCTTTATATCGGTAGCAGCAATTTCGCAGGCTGGGACATTGCGACGGCGCAGTCAGTTGCCACGGCCCGTCATTCCCTGGGCCTGGTTGCTGAGCAAAGTCTCTACAATCTGACTGCCCGAACCGTTGAGCTTGAGGTCATTCCCGCATGCCGTCATTTTGGCCTGGGACTGATTCCCTGGAGTCCACTTGCCGGAGGGTTGCTTGGCGGCGTACTGAAAAAGATGGCAAGCGGGCGCCGTGCAAGGCCCGCGTTTGCCCGTCTAATCGAACAGTATCGTCCGCAGCTGGAAGCCTACGAAGGATTATGTGAGGACCTCGGCGAAACCCCTTCCGATGTGGCGCTTGCCTGGCTCCTGCAGAATCCTGTCGTTACTGCTCCACTTATCGGGCCTCGTACGGTCGAACAACTCCAGCAGGCGCTTCACGCAACGACAATCACGCTATCAGACGACACCATGAGCTGTCTCGACGAAATCTGGCCCGGACCCGGGGGAGAAGCGCCCCAGGCTTATGCCTGGTAATGACCAAATTAATGAATCCTTTCTTCGCTATAGGGAGTTCCAGTTTATGAGCAAGATGATGCATGACCAGCATTCTGCTTCCGTACCCGCTTCCCGGGATCGTCGCAATTTTCTGATCGCCGGCGCCGGTCTGGCGTTGGCCGCTACCACCCTTGGCAGGAGCGGTGCAGTGATGGCGAACCCGGCTGGTCAGGACTCGTCGAACGCCCCTTCGGATGCTGTTCCCGTCGAGAAGGAGATCTTAACCACGCGTAAACTCGGCTCGCTGGAGGTTTCCAGCATGGGACTGGGGTGTCTGCCTATGGTGGGGTATTACGGCGGTGGTCCGCGCGATCGCAAAGCCATGGTGTCGCTCATCCGGGCCGCCTTCGAACAAGGGATTACGTTCTTTGATACTGCCGAGGTGTATGGTCCCCATCTCAGTGAAGAATTTGTCGGGGAAGCACTGGCCCCCGTTCGCGATCGTGTGGTGATTGCCACTAAGTTCGGTTTCGGCGTGGAGGAGGGGAAGCCAACCTCCCTTAACAGCCATCCTGACCATATTCGCCGTGCCGTAGAGGGCTCGCTAAAGCGTCTGAAAACGGAGCACATCGATCTTCTTTATCAGCATCGCCCCGATCCGAATGTGCCGATCGAGGATGTGGCGGAAACCGTGAAGGCGTTGATACAGGAGGGTAAAGTGAAACACTGGGGATTGTCGGAAGCGAGTGCCAGGACAATCCGCCGCGCACATGCGGTACTCCCTGTGACTGCAGTACAGAGTGAGTACGCCATGTGGTGGCGTGAACCGGAGACGCGGATATTTCCAACGCTCGAAGAGCTGGGTATCGGCTTTGTACCTTACTGCCCGACCGCCAGGAGTTTCCTTGCCGGGGCAGTCAATCCAGATCAGCGGTTCGACAGCACAGATCGGCGGCATAATCTGCCACGCTTCCAGCCCGATGCCCTGGCCAAAAACATGGTACTGCTTGAATTTGCGCAGTCGTGGGCCCGCCGCAAAAACACCACTCCGGTTCAGTTCGCGCTGGCCTGGGTGATGGCACAACGGCCATGGATTGTCCCCATCCCGGGTACGACGCAATATCCGCACCTGATAGAAAATAGCGGTGCACCGCAAGTCCGGTTGACGGACAGCGAGTTACGCGAAATCGATGCAGCGCTTGCCAGGATCCCATTGCAGGGCGGTCGCGCAGATCCGTTTACCGAAAGTCAGTTTGATAAAAGTTAAACGGTGATGGCCACCTTTATACTTACTGTCACAGGGAGACTGTAGGTAAAGTCTCCCGGTTTGGCGATCCGACCCTGACATCACGAGTTGTTCATTGTCACCAACAGCGGGCCCGAACCAACGCCGGGCCAGGGTAGGGCATTAACAGTCCTGTATTGCTGAAGGCGGCGTGAGTGAAGGTGGCGTATCCGGAAGCGGGGGAATGATCCCGTCGACGGGGTGCGGCAGATAGCGTGCCTCGAGTTCCATGATTTCGGCATCGCTAAGTGAAAAGTCCAGCGCGCTAATAGCCGTGGAAAGATGTTCTGGTTTCGTCGCGCCGATGATCGGTGCTGTGATGACCGTTTTTGATAGCAACCAGGCAATTGCAACATGGGCTCTTGGCACATGGTGCTTTTCAGCAATGCTGGCAACAACATCAATAACGGGCTTATCCAGAAGGGCTGCGTTCTCATACATTTTTAACGCAAAGGCATCGTTTTGCGTTCGTCGGGACGTGACACTCCAGTCGCGCGTGAGCCTGCCTCGTGCCATCGGACTCCAGGGGATCACACCAACGCCCTGGTCTTCACACAGGGGCAGCATCTCGCGCTCTTCTTCCCGGTAAAGCAGGTTGTATTGCGGTTGCATCGTAATAAATCGGGTCCAGCCGTTACGCTCTGCCGTATGCTGCATTTTTGCAAAGCGCCAGGCTTCCATAGATGATGCGCCGATGTAACGTACTTTTCCTGATTTAACGAGGTCATGCAGAGCCTCCATGGTCTCTTCAACAGGCGTGGAGTGGTCAAAGCGGTGAATCTGAAAGAGATCCACGTAATCCATGCCTAAGCGCATCAGGCTATCGTCAATAGAATGAAAAATGGCCTTGCGGGAAAGAAACCCGGTATTGGGTGAGTTGCGCCACGGAAAGAAGGTCTTTGTCGCCACAACGATCTCATCGCGTCTGGCCATTTCTCTCAGCGCTTTTCCAGTGATCTCTTCAGAACTTCCGCCCGAGTAGATATTCGCGGTATCAAAAAAATTAATGCCCGCTTCAAGCGCCTGACGAATGAGCGGACGTGACGCCTTTTCATCCAGGGACCAGGGTTGAGGCAAGCGTTCAGGTTCACCATAGCTCATACAACCGAGACAAAGACGGGAGACTTTCAAACCGCTACGACCCAGATTCACATACTCCATTCTGTGTTCCTTCTTTTATTGCCAGCAATTCTGTATGTGACAGGGTATTGCACTGACATGAAGGGAACCAGCATGCGCCATCGAATGGTGTTGTGAGTTTTTTTCACAGATAGGCGTAATCGTCAGTGGGTTTTACATACAAACTGCGTGGCCAACGGTGAATCCTCAAGACTGAGGAGGGATACCTCCCGAGGCACAGCAACATTCTTATTTAACATAATATACATTATGCGCACCAACGTAATGCCAGTCAAAATCTGCCTTTCTACGGTCGTGAATTGGCCCCGGTTCATTGATAGCTTGTGAAATCCCAACCTCTACGTTTATCCAATGTTAAAAGACGTTTGATATACTCCTGGCTTTGACCACCGCTGCTGTAGACTTATGGAAATCGAACTCAATAAAAGCTTCAAAGAAAGGATTTTCCACGCTGTCATTTTTGAAGTGACGGCCAACGTTATCATCGCTCTGTCTCTTGCGTGGCTGATGAACGTTTCGGTACTCCAGTCGGGTTCGTTGTCGGTGATATCTGCGCTTACCGCAACGGTCTGGAATTTTGTCTTCAATAAGTTCTTTGACGCCCTTCAGAAAAAACATCAGTTTCAACGAACGTTTCTCGTTCGCGCCATCCATGCAGTTGGGTTTGAAACGGGCCTTATCATCTCCTTAATCCCTGTGGCCATGTTCATGCTGAATTTAACGATCGCGGAGGCATTTTTTGTTGAGATTGGCCTTGTACTGTTTTTCCTGCCATACACGATGCTTTTTAACTGGCTCTATGATTATCTGCGTTGGACATTCGTAGGGAGTAAACGGTCTGCTGTGTAGCGAGTATTGATATCGGTCACATTCGCAACCCCTTGATCGTGTTGGACTCCACTCTCTTTCTATACTTCTCATTTCACCATCACTTTTGAGGAGTCCATTATGTTTGATCATGTAAAATTCGGCGTCAGCGATTATGAGAAAAGTAAAACCTTCTTCCTCATGTCGCTTCAACCGCTCGGTGTCGAACTCGTCGATGAAGGCTCTCCTGACTATGGCGTCGAAATGAGTTCCGGCGATGTTTCTCTTTGCCTTTTTCAGTCGAATGATAAACCCGCTCCGCTTCATCTGGCCTTTGTGGCCACGACACGCCAGCAGGTTGATGACTTTTACCATGCCGCGCTGCGCGCAGGCGGACGCGACAATGGCGCACCGGGATTACGCTCCTACGGTAAAAATTACTATGCCGCATTTGTCATTGCGCCTGATGGTCATAATATCGAAGCGGTATGCCATGCCCCCGAAGAAAGATAACTTAATTTCACTCGCTTGCGAGTACCCGCGCCAGCCAGTTTTCTGGCTGGCTCACGCTCAGGCCAATACGACCGATACCCCTTTTTCCGATACCGCATTGACCCAGTCGCGGTCGGTATCGCCTTCGACGACAATCGTATTCGCCAGCGCCACATCGCCAATAACAAATGATGACGCCGTATTTATTTTTTCCGGCGACGCCAGGACAACCGTCTCGGCGGCTCTGCCGGAAAATGCACGTTTGATGCACGCCTCTTCGAAATCTCCGGTCGTCAGCCCTGCTTCCGGATGGATACCGGTCACGCCCATAAAGAACAGATCCGCATGAATGTTTTCGATACCTTCGATGGCCGCCGCGCCGACGGCGACAATCGAGTGTTTATATAAACGGCCGCCGATCAGAATCACCTCAATAAAAGGATGATTAACAAGCCCCAGGGCAATGCTCGGACTGTGCGTCACCACGGTAATACGCAGGTCATGCGGTAAAAAGGCGATCAGTTCTGAGGTGGTCGTTCCGCCGTCAACGATCACCACCTGGCCCGAAGAAATCAGCTGCGCCCCCTTCTGCGCCACCTTTCTTTTGGCATCCATTTTAACGGACTGTCGTTCCGCGAAAGGCACAGTAGCGGAAGACGACGGCAGCGCGCCGCCGTGAACCCGCTGTAAACGCCCTTCTGCCGCCAGCTCGCGCAAATCGCGTCGGATGGTGTCTTCAGAGACGTCGAAGAGAACGCTAAGCGCTTTTGACTGGACTTGACCTTCGGCACCGAGCTTTTCAAGGATCAACTGTTTTCGCTGACTGGTGAGCATGATGTATTCCTGACGTTGCATGTTTAATCTTGAAAATGCACGATAGTGCTGGTATTGATAGTTACTCTACGTAAGGAGGACGAAACGTGCAATCAAAACGTGCAGATGTGCGCATCATTGACAGTGAAACCCTGTCAGATAACTGGTACTTACTTAAAAAATATACCTTTGACCTACAAAGACGCGATGGCGAATGGCAGCGGCAAACGCGTGAAGTTTATGACCGGGGGAACGGCGCCACGATCCTGCTCTACAACCGTGACCAAAAAACGGTGATTCTGACTCGCCAGTTCCGCTTCCCGGTCTTTATTAATGGCCATGAGGACAATCTGATTGAGGCGGCGGCCGGCCTGCTTGATAACATGGATCCGGAAAGCCGCATTAGAGCAGAGGCGGAGGAAGAGACCGGATTTAACGTGTCGAGCGTGCAGAAAATCTTTGAAGCCTACATGAGCCCAGGCTCCGTCACGGAGAAACTCTATTTCTATATTGCCGAGTATCAGCCGAAGGACAAAACCAGCGCAGGCGGCGGTATCAAAGCGGAGGGAGAAGATATCGACGTGCTGGAAATGCCCTTTGAAGAGGCCTTGCGGGGAATTGATACGGGCAAAATCGTCGACGGAAAAACCATCATGCTGCTCTACCATATTGCACTGAAAGGCCTTCTGTAACCTGCCGCTCGCCCGACGCCTGTCCCGGTGCAGGTGTCGGCCTGTGCTATCCTTGCTGAAACACGCAAAACGGAGATCTGAAGATGGCCGACTGGAACCCTTCGCTTTATCTGCAATACGGCGCTGAACGAACGCGCCCTGCCGCCGAGCTGCTTGCCAGAATTCCCCTGAGTGACGTTGCCACCATTGCCGATTTGGGCTGCGGGCCGGGAAACAGCACCGCGCTGTTGCAGCATCGCTGGCCTAAAGCGCAGATTGTCGGCGTCGATAACTCACCGGCTATGCTGGAAGAGGCGCGCAAGGCACTGCCCGACTGTCAGTTCGTTGAGGCCGATATCCGCCAGTTCAGGCCTGGCCAGCCGTTGAACCTCATCTATGCGAACGCATCCCTACAGTGGATACCTGACCATTACGATCTCCTGCCGCATCTGGCGTCACTGCTCGCGCTCAATGGCGTGCTGGCGATCCAGATGCCGGACAACTGGCTTGAGCCCACGCATGTGGCGATGCGTGAAGTGGCGCTGGAGCAAGGCTACCCGGACCGTGGCCGCGAGCCGCTGCCTGGCGTGCATGCCTATTACGATATCCTGTCGGAGGCCGGCTGCGATGTGGATATCTGGCGGACAACCTATTTCCATAAAATGAGTTCGCACCAGGCCATTATTGACTGGGTCAGCGCGACCGGTTTACGCCCGTGGCTCCAGGAACTGAATGAGAGCGAGCAGCAACGTTTCCTGAAACGCTACCATGAACTGCTGGAAGAGCAGTATCCGCTCCAGGAAAACGGGCAGATACTGCTGGCTTTTCCTCGACTGTTTATGGTTGCTCAGCGTCAGCCCTGAACGGCGCTATGAACGGGCCTCTTTGAGCAGCTGCTGGATAACCTTTTCCTGCTGCTCATAATTCCCTTCGCCAAACGAGGTATAGCGTAGCTGACCTTTAGCATCGAAATAGTAGTGCGCGGGCCAGTACTGGTTGCCGAAAGCGTTCCAGATCTGATAGTTGTTGTCCGTCACAACCCGGTAGGGCAGCTGCCATTTATTTACCGCGTTTTTCACCGAGGCGATCGGTTTCTCCCAGGGGTATTCAGGCGTGTGTACCCCTATGACGACCAGGCCCTGAGACTGGTATTTTGTTGCCCAGTCGCGCACGTGCGGAAGCGTATGCTGGCAGTTAATGCAGTCCCAGGTCCAGAAATCGATCAGAACCACCTTCCCGCGCAGTGATTCAGACGTGACAGGGTCACCATTTACCCACCCTGTCCCACCGCTTAATGAAGGCAGCTGGCTGCTGGGTTCGGTCATGACGACAGGTTGAAGCTTCGCCGGTTGCGCGGCGGGCTTTGCCAGATTCAGCAGCGCGGTTTCAAGACGATCCGCGACGCCGTTTGCGCCTTGCAGAACAGACGTCATCCCCGTTGCGTTAAAGACGACGGCCGCTAACATCACCACGCCTGCCCCCTGACGTAATTTTTCCATCAGCGCCGATCTTGCTCTCAGCGGCGCCATCAGCGTGCGGCCTCCGAAAACGAGCAGGCCCAGCATCAGCGCGCAGCCGCTACCATAGGCGGCCAGCAAGGCTCCTGTGGCAATGGCCGAGTGTCCGGCAATATTGATGCTGAAAATGGCGCCCAGAATCGGTCCCGCGCAGGGACACCAGAGCAGCCCGACGGCAAGCCCGGCCAGAAAAGCCGATGCCATTCCACGCGTTTGCCCGCTTCGGGTGTTAAGGACATTTCCCGCGCTGACTGCCGGCCCGGCGATACGCTGGGCAAAGGCCGGAAAAATTAAGGCCAGTGCGGCCGTGGCCAGGACGATAAGCGCGATCCAGCGCCCGACGATAGTTGCCTCTGCTATCCACTCGCTGGCGACGGTGACGACCATCGCCACCAGGGTGAACATGACGATCATCCCCGCGAGCAGCGCCAGAATATGTCGCCGCTGCCCCTGAAAACCGGCGAACAGGAGAGGAATTACCGGGAGCGTACATGGACTGAGCAAGCTTATCATCCCGCCCAGGAAAGCAATTATCAGAAACATAGACACCTCACAATACAAGTCCTGCGATGCTGCAGTGAGGCTATTTCATCGTGCGGATGTGTTCAGGATATGTGTAAAAGCGTGGGTTTTTGTCTGGCTCTGTATCGGCCTCGCGGGGAGATACAGAACCGTACAATTAAAGGCGCGGGAGAGTAATCGAAACGTCCAGCCCTCCCTCTGCGCGGTTCTCCAGCTTTAGCTTTCCGTCCAGCTGAGCGGTGAGCTGCGCTGCGATCGCCAGGCCGAGTCCTGTCCCGCCGGTGTCACGGTTGCGTGATGTTTCTACCCGATAAAACGGCTGTAATACCGCCTCCAGCTCGGCATCCGGTATCCCCGGCCCGCCGTCCATGATGTGAATCACCACCTCTCCGGCAGCTGAGTCATCAATGCTAATGGTGGCGTAGTCGCCAAATTTCAGGGCGTTATCCAGCAGGTTGGTCATCACCCGGCGCAGCGCCTGTGGACGCGTGACGATGGGCAAACGGTTTTCGCCTGCCTGAAACTGCACGTTTTTACTGATGTCCTGATAATCGCAGGCGATGCTGTTTATCCAGGCGTTCAGCTCCAGCTTCAGCGAGGTCTCTTCCAGTGATTCTGATGACCGGGCATATGCAATACCCTCCCGCACCAGACGCGACATGTTATCAAGGTCGTTTAAGAGCTTGTCGCGCAGGTCAGGCTGATCCGCCATTTCAACACGAAGCTTCATGCGGGTAATGGGCGTCTGGAGATCGTGCGATATGGATGCCAGGATCTGCGCCCGCTCCCTGAGATAGGACTGAATGCGCGCCTGCATCGCGTTGAAGGCATGTGCTGCCCGCTGCACCTCGATCGGCCCCTTTTCCGTCATTGGCGAATTGGCAGCCGGGTCCAGGGAGTCTACCGCGCGGGTAAACTGTGAAAAAGGCCGTATCACCTGGCGTACGGCGATCCAGGAGCAGGCAGCCAGCACGAGCAACTGCAGAATAAGAACAACGGGCAGCCAGCTGGCGACCGGCGGCATCCGAGGGATCAGGTCAATGGTCAGCGGTGCGCCATCATGTAGCGTGAGATGCGCCTGGATATGTGAAATGGCGCCGGGAACGGCGGTGAAGCTGAGCGGGTACTGTTCCGCAAGCGTCGCTTTTAAGGTTCGGATGGCGTCCCGGGAGCGCTTGTCCGTCGGCGCGTTCCCGGGCTCTCCCGGCCCCAGAATATAGCGATAGTTACCCCGTTCAAGTCGCGGCAGCCAGGCCGCGCGCTCGCTGGCGGGTAAGCGGTCTAAAATAGCCACGCTGGTCGCGACATCGTATTCCAGATTACCGAGCATCACCGTTCGGGCGCTGTGCATTCGCTCTATCATGACCAGCGTCAGGCTCAGGGCATTGGCGAGCAACAGGCCGGGCAGCACGACGATCAGCAAGCGGGCCAGCAGCGAGCGAGGCCAGAGCGTCATTCGTTAGCCTCTATGATGGTGACCGGCATGGTAAACACATAGCCCTCGCTGCGCACGGTTTTAATATACGCGGGCGTACGGGCATCTTCATTCAGACGCTGGCGAACCCGGCTAACCAGCAGGTCGATTGAGCGTTCAAACAGCTCGGCGTCACGCCCCTGCGTCAGGTTGAGCAGCTGATCGCGGGTCAGCACCCGCTGCGGGTGGTCAAGGAAAACGCGCAGCAGGCGATACTCCGCCCCGCTGAGCGCCACAATCACCCCTTCCGGGTCGATCAGGTGGCGGGCAACGGTATCGAGCTGCCATTCGCCGAACGTCACCAGCCGCCCTGCTTCCGTCACCTGTAAATTGGGCGGCATCGTGCGAAAACGGCGTAAAATCGCTTTGATACGCGCCAGCAATTCTCGCGCGACGAAAGGCTTTACGACGTAATCGTCGGCTCCCATTTCCAGACCCAGGATCCTGTCCGTCTCCTCGTTGCGCGCCGTCAGCATCAGGATGGGCAGATCTTTATATTTCCCGACGCGTAATTGCCGACACAGCGTAAGCCCGTCGTCGCCGGGCATCATAACGTCCAGCACCACCAGGTCGATATGCTGCTTCTCCAGCACGACGCGCATCTCTTTGCCGTTTGCCGCGCCAGAGGCGCGATAACCGGACTTAACGAGATAGTCGATAATCAGTTCACGAATATCCCTGTCGTCATCGACGACAAGGATATGATCAATATGCTCCACCGAAATCTCCAGACCGAAGGGTAACGTACTGAAAATAGCACATTTCAGAGTTTGTCAGCGTCAACAACTGCCTTGACGAAATCCTGCGGATCTTCCTGAGGCGGATTGTGCCCCACGGTTGCGCCGAAGGTACGGTGTTCATACTTACCGGTGAATTTTCCCGCGTAGGCCTGCGGTGCCGGATGCGGCGCCCCGTTGTTTCCGCCTTCGATGGTGATCGTCGGAACGGTGATATTCGGCAGCGTGGCCAGTTTTTGCTCGTAGGCGTCGTATTTGCGCTCGCCTTTTTCCAGCCCTAAGCGCCAGCGATAGTTGCTGAGCGTTACCGCAACGTGATCCGGGTTATCAAGGGATTTGGCGCTGGCGTTAAAGACAGCGTCGCTAAATTTCCAGTCAGGTGAGGCCTGAGACCAGATCAAACGAGCGAAGTCATGCGTGTTTTTGGCATAGCCTTCCGCACCGCGCTCGGTGGCGAAATAGAACTGATACCACCACTGCTGCTCCGCTTTTGGCGGCAACGGCTGTTTACCAATCTGCTGGCTGCTGATGAGATAACCGCTTACCGAAACGAGCGACTTAACGCGCTCTGGCCACAGCGCCGCAACGATATCGGCCGTACGGGCACCCCAGTCATAGCCTGCAAACACCGCCTGCTTGATATTCAGGGCGTCCATCAGGTTCACGATATCTTTCGCCATCGCGGAAGGCTGGCCGTTGCGCGGCGTTTTTGCCGACAGGAAGCGCGTAGTACCGTAGCCGCGCAGAGAAGGCACAATCACGCGATAGCCTTTTGCCGCCAGCGCAGGCGCGACTTCAGCGTAGCTGTGAATATCGTAGGGCCAGCCGTGTAACAGAATGACCGGTTGGCCGTCTTTAGGACCAATGTCGACATACCCGACGTTAAGATCGCCGGCGTTAATTTGCTGTGGACGATCGAAAGCCGCCGCTAAGTTAGTGCCGGTGACTTCGGCCTGACATGACATGACGGTGCCAAGGGAAACGGTGAGAGCAAGCGTTGAATAAGCGAGTTTGCTGAACATGTTGGTATCTCCGGTTGAGTACAATTCACGGAGATATAACAACAGTTCAATGTATAGCGGATATGTGCGGAAACGCGTTTATTGCAAGCCTGTGTATGTATCTGGAACACGGATACAGTGTGATACAAACACAGGCTGCTGCCTTAAAGGGAGAGACGATAGCGAACGTAATCGTCAGCGTCACCGTATCGATCGTAGAGTTTACGTGCCGGATTGTTCTCCCGGGTAACCCAGTAGAGCTTTGACCACCCTTCGCGCTTGCCTTCCGCTATCAAGGCATCAATCAGCGCCTTACCCGCTCCCGCGCCGCGCTCGGCTGCATCAACAAACAGATCTTCCAGATAGCAGATGGGCGCGGTTGACCAGGTTCCTTCGTGCAGAACACACATTGCGAAACCGATGACCTTTGCGTCTTTCTCTACCACCCGACAGAACATCGGTGAATGCGCTGAAAGCGCCCTTTCCCATGTCGATGCGGTAACGGACTCCTCGAGGTAGCAATCATAAAAATGGGTATAGCCATCCCACAGCGGTCGCCACTGGGGATAGTCGTCTTCGCGTAGAGGTCTTACCGTGACAGCCATGCGTTCCTCACATTACAAGTCGATTGCCATTTCAAAACAGCGTAAATCAGCCCCCGCCATACGCGAGTGATGATAGTTTTCGCGCAGCGTCACAAACCCCAGCTTCTGATAGAAGGAGTGGGCGTTAGGCGTTGCATCCAGCCTCAGGCGGGTTATCCCCCGGCTGCGCGCCTCGTGTGTAAGCGCCTCGATAATTCTGGTCGCCATGCCTTTTCCGGTGGCTGAAGGCAAGGTGAATATGGCCTCCAGACAATGGGTATCAAGATCCAGATAGCCGGTAGCCGCAATGACGCCCTTCTCGTCTTCCACCACGTAAAAAGGGTATTCAATGACCATTTGACGGTAATGCTCGGGCATAAGATCCGGCGTCCAGCGTGCAATCACGTCAGCGTCGTAGCTGGTTTTGCAGCCGTGACGAATCGCCTGATTGCGTATATTCCAGAGTATTTCGGCTTCCTGTGGATGAGCAGTTCGTAACGTCATATCACCTCTTCGATATTTCGTCATGAAAGAGACGTTGCCCAGTTTTGGTAGTGAATAACCACAGCACGCCTCACCAGAATGTGATAGAGATGAAAATACCAGAACGCAAACAAAAACATAACGCTTAAATAAGGAGATCCGCAGATGACAATACCGACCCTCACGACAGAACGTCTCCTGCTGAAACCGCTGGTCGCCGAAGATGCGGTTCAGATTCAAAAGCTGTATCCGCGCTGGGAGATCGTTCGCTATTTGGTCTCTTCCGTGCCCTGGCCCTACCCGGATAATGGCGCGGAAAACTATGTGAATAACGTCGCGCTGCCGGATATGGCAAAAGGGATAGCCTGGATCTGGAGCATCCGCCGTCGTGAGGTGCCGGATGCGTTGATGGGGATTATCTGTCTGTACGATGTTGACGATAATAACCGCGGATTCTGGCTGGCGCCGGAGTTTCAGGGACAGGGATATATGCGTGAGGCCAGCATTGCCGCGACGGATTACTGGTTTAATACGCTCAACAAACCCGTTTTGCGGGCGCCGAAGGCCGCCGCGAACAGCCGCTCCCGTCGTATTTCAGACAGCAGCGGCATGCGGCTCATCAGAACGGAAAAGAAAGCCTACGTCAGCGGGATATTGGACTCCGAACTGTGGGAGATCACCCGCGACGAGTGGAACGCCCATCAGGTCAGCTGATAGTACTTATCCGGCATCAGCCTTTCCGGAATGTTCTCTTCATCGTTCATCTGCAGCAGATCGCGTTCCATCATGTTGCAGATGGCGTCCAGCGGAAGGTCGTTATCTTCTGTGCCAAACGGGTCTTCCAGCTCTTCCGCCAGGGTGTCCAGCGAGATAAAGGTATATGAGATCAGCGCCGAGACAAACGGCGTCATGTAGTGCAGATCCACAACCAGCGCGAACGGCAGCATGATGCAGAACAGATACACCGTGCGGTGCAAAATCAGCGTATAGGCAAACGGCACTGGCGTTGTCGCAATCCGTTCACAGCCGGAAAGGACGATGGACATATCGTTGAGGCGGTTGTTCAGGCTGTGGAACAGGATGTCCGAAAGCTGCCCGTTACGCCGCCGCACGGCCAGCCACTCCCCCATGACCAGCAAAATACGGTTCGCCGGCGAGTTGGCGCCCATTACCTGAGCTAAAACGTCCGGGGCAAGATAGCGAGAGAGCTGGTCAGCGTTCATTTCCCGGCGCAGGGTCATGCGCAGGCAGTTGGCAAAGGCGATCTGCAGGCGGACAAATTCCCCCAGGTGCTTATCGTCCGGCAAGGTGTTTTTTACCTCGCGAAACAGCGAGCGTGCCGCTATCATCAGTTGCCCCCACAGCTGGCGAGCCTCAACGTAGCGTGAATAGCAGGCGTTGTTTCTGAAACCAAGAAAGATTGCGATCGCCACGCCGAGAATGCTAAATGGCGCCACGGTAAATTTGATGCCCAGCGAGGTATACCACGGCAGCATCAGGATAACGGCGATAGAAAGCAGGAAGTTGAGCAGCAGTCGGGTATAGATTTTGGGGAGTACCGAACCGTGCCAGACAAAAATCAGTTGTAGCCAGTGCTGTTTAGGACGAACAATCATAGTGAGTTTCAGGCAAGAAAAGAGCGTGGCTATTAAACGTGATCCCCATCACGGTTGCAAGCATGTTAACGGAACATTGCATTCTCTCACCTGAAGAATGAAAACCGCACGGTGCTGCATTTGATTTTAAAAACAGGGTAAATAGTATGTTGTAACTAAAATAATGCCTGTTTAAACCCGGCCGAAGCCGGGTCACGTAATTAGCAAAGCGGCTTCACCGCTGCGCGCATGCCCTTCAGCAGAATGGCATCAAGATCCCGCGTCACCTGATCAACCAGACCGTCCACCTTCGTCAGGTCCTGCTCCCAGTGCGCTTCTACGCTCAGCACGGCGTGCACCAGTTCGCGGGTAGCGAGCTGATTATCGCGATGCTGCGCCCATAGCTGTTGATAACGTTCCAGCCAGAACGCATCATCCTGCACCGGATAGTTCTCTCCGTTACGCTCCGCGCGATAAAATGCGATCAGTGCCGCTAACGCAAACGTCAGACGCGCTGGCAGTTGACCTGAGGACTTCTGCCCTGCCAGCAGCTGCGGAAGAATACGCGTGCGATACTTGGTCATGCCGTTGAGCGCGATGGAAAGCAGCTGGTGTCTGATGTAGGGATTTCGAAAACGCCCTGTTACCGCGCTGGCGAACGACTCCAGTTCGTCGCGGGGCAAATCGAGAACCGGAATAATTTCCTCATAAATTGCTTTTTCGACGAAAGCGCACACGTCTTCATCATTCATCGCCTCGCCAACCGTATCCAGCCCGGCCTGATAGGCCACCGGTACCAGCGCCGTGTGCGCACCGTTGAGAATGGCGACTTTACGCTCTTTATAGGGCTTGATGTCGTCGACAATCAGCACGTTTAACGGGTACTTATCCAGGCGCAGTTCACCAGCCAGCGAGGCTGGCCCCTGAATGACAAACAGATAAAAGTGTTCAGCCGTGTCCAGGAACCCATCGTGATAACCCAGCTCGGCCACAAGCGTGTCCACTTCATCGCGCGGGTAACCGGTTACGATACGGTCAACCAGCGTTGAGCAGAAGTGGTTTGCCTCGTTCAGCCACTGGATAAAGGCGGCAGGCAGCGCCCACTCCTGGGCATAGCGCAACACAAGTTCACGCAATGCGTCACCGTTGTAGTCAATCAGTTCACACGGAATGATAACCCAGCCCTTGTCAGGCGCGCCGTTAAAGTGGCTAAAGCGCTCAAACAGCAGGCGCGTTAGCTTCGCCGGGTAGCTGACGGCTGGCGCATCGTCGAATTTATCCCCCGCGTGATAGCTGATTCCGGCTTCGGTGGTGTTCGAGAAAACAAAGCGCATATCCGGACTGTGTGCCAGTTTCAGAAAGGCGTCGTAATCGTCGTAGACGCTGATTTCACGGTTAACAGAGCGGATAAGTCGGGCTTCGATCACCTCTTCGCCCTGCTCATTCAGGCCACGAATGATGGTGGTGTACAACCCATCCTGCGTGTTCAGCGACGGCGGGAAGTCGCTCTGAATAGGACGAACGATAACCACACCGGCGTTGAGATCGGTATGTTCATTCAAAAGGTCAATTTGCCAGTCGACAAACGCACGCAGGAAATTGCCTTCGCCAAACTGAATAATGCGTTCGGGATACTGCGCACCGGGAAAATCACGACGGTTGAGCGTGTTCACAAGAGGGTTCCTTTTATGATTAGTCATACAGCCTGATGAGATTGGTACGATAACTTATCAAAACTTTACGACCAGAAACCCTGTTTCGATCAATCCCCGGCGTGGTTGTGAAAAAATTATAAGAATTTATAGAACACCGACGTGGCCGTCTTAGCGCCGTCCGGCATCAGCGCGTAGCGCGGGATCTCACCAACCTTTTGCCAGCCGGCACGCTGGTAGAAGGTTTCGGCGCCGCTGCCGGTGGAGGTATCGAGCACCAGAACCGAAATGTTTCTGGCCTGGGCCTCAGCTTCCAGCGCTTCCATCAGCGCCATTGCGGCCCCTTTTCGACGAGCTTTTTCATGAACCAGCAGCTTTGCCACGTCCGCACGGTGCGGCTGGTTTTCCGGCTGGTCGGTAATCAGTTGCACCGTGCCAATGACGCCCTCCTGCGGATCAATACTGGCCAGCACCACGCGCTCGTTGCGCCCTACGCTGTCAGCTATGCCGAGCCAGAATGAACGGGCCTTCTCCAGGTTAAAGGGCAGCATAAAGCTGACGGATGCGCCGCCGTTTACGCAGTTTTCGAGGATCCCGGCCAGCGCATCAAGATAGGTGAGAATGTCGTCGCGGGTGAGGTTTTTGATTTGCAGTGAGGTATTCATTTTTTTGTCCTTAGGATGAATACCCTCACTTTGCATTTAACATTTCATTAACGCAAACGGAACGGTCATACGCTTTTGTTATGTCATCTGGCCCGCTGCCGCTGCTGCTTCATGGCATACATTTTTTCATCGGCATCTTTGAGCCACTGCTGCAGGTCGTTGCCGTTATGATCGAATTCGCTCAGCCCCCAGGAGAACAGAAGCGACCACGGATGTAGCTTGCGTGCATTGTAGTTTTCGACCTGCTCGGCGAGATACTGCATGGCAATCCACGCGCCCTTCTCATCCGTATCAGCAAACAGCACGGCAAACTCATCGCCACCAAAACGAACCAGCATATCCGCTTCGCGGAAAGAGGCGCGCATCAGCTGCGCCATGGTCTTTAACGCCTTATCCCCCTCTTCGTGCCCGTAGCGATCGTTAATCTCCTTGAAACGATCCAGATCCAGCCAGCCGAGCGTTAACGGCTCAGCCCGGCGTCGGGCGATGGAGAGCGTGAACCGCACGAGCTGGTTAAAGCCCCGTCGGTTGAATAATCCGGTCAATTCATCCGTGGTCGCCGCGCTGATTGCCGCAAACTCATCTTCAGCCAGCGCGCCCAAATCCCCCAGCACGGCGAGATCGGTCGCTGAGAACTCCCGCGGTGCGTAGTCAATCAGGCAAAGCGAGCCAACGCTTGCACCGTTGCGTAAGCGAAGCGGAAAGCCTGCGTAAAACCGCACGCGAGGTTCGCCGGCCACCAGCGGGTTATCCGCAAAACGATCGTCCTGAAGCATATCCCCGACGATCAGCGGTGCTTCGGTGAGGATGGTATGGCCACAAAAAGAGATGTTGCGCGGAACGGAGTCGGGGGCCTGCCCATCCGCCGACTTAACGATCAGCGTATGCTCATCAATAAGGTTGACCATGGCCAGCGGTACCTGGAAAAAGCGTTTTGCCAGACGCGTTAAGCGGTCAAACGCCGGGGAACTGTCAATCTCAAGCAGACCCGATTCGCGCAGCGCGTTAAGTCTGTCAATTTCATTTTCAGGTGTTGCAGGTGCTTTCATAATGTCTCCTGACGTAAAGCGTTACTCAAAGCGTAGCTTAAACCGAGACATTGTCAGCGTTCGACGTCCTGTTAAGCCGCTATCCATTTCACGTCAATGCGTTATGACGATTTGCTCGTCCGCCAGCCGGGTACGAGGCTGCAGGCGGTAAGCGCAGAACGCATTAAATATCATTTTTGGGCGTTCATCTGTATCACCAGCCAGCGGTGGATCACGCTGACGATATAATGTTGCTGCTGCGCGCTCAGCTGCACGCCCTGGGGAATGTTATGCCATTTTGCCAGACAGCCCCGGCAGCAGGTCGCGGTGGCATGCTGGGCGATAAACACCGGGTGGCCACGCATGGGCGTCTGCTTGCCGTCGTTTACGGGTTGCGCGGGTGCAAGGCGTTTAGCGACAAAATCGGCGGCATGCTGGTCAATGGTTTCGGGGCCTTTGTCCCAGCAGTACTGTCGTTCCTTATTGCCTAAGCGGAAGCGCGAGCGAAACGTCGATCGCGCCAGGCGGGAAAAGAGGCGATCCAGGTCAGACATCAGTATACAGAACGTCCCAGGCGCTGGGTCAGCTTCTCCAGAACCGCCACGCCGGCAAGTGAATTTCCCGTTTCATCCAGCTCCGGGCTCCAGACGGCAATCGCCATTTCATGCGGCACAATCGCCACCACCCCGCCGCCAACGCCCGATTTGGCCGGAAGGCCAACCCGCCAGGCAAACTCTCCGGCGTTCTGATACATGCCGCTGGTAGCCATCAGGGCGTTAACCTGACGCGCCTGAAGCGGGGAAACCACCTCCTGATCGAGATGCGGCGCGTGCCCCTGGTGCGCAAGGAACAGAAACGTCTGGGCCAGCTCAACGCAGTTCATCTTCAGGGCGCAGTAATGGAAGTAGTTTTGCAGCACGGTCGCCACGTCATTGTGGAAATTGCCGAAGGATTTCATCAGCCAGGCGATAGCCGCGTTGCGGGCCGAGTGTTCAAACTCCGAGCGCGCCACCACTGAATCATAGGCAATGTCGTCCACGCCAGAAAGCTGACGAACAATCTCAAGCATTCGCTGACGCGGTGCGCTGAGGCGGCTTTGCAGCATATCGCAGACCACCAGCGCCCCGGCGTTGATAAAGGGGTTACGCGGTTTACCCTGCTCGATTTCGAGCTGAAGCAGTGAGTTAAAGGGCTGGCCGGACGGATCTTTTCCCACGCGCTGCCAGATCTCTTCTTCCTCATACTGGCGCATCGCCGCGACCAGACTCAGCACTTTAGAAATAGACTGAATTGAAAAGCGTTCAGTGGCATCGCCTGCCTGATATCGCTGTCCGTCTATGGTACAGATAGCGATGCCCAGCTTATTCCCGCTCACCGAGGCAAGGGCCGGAATGTAGTCGGCCACCTTCCCCTTTCCCAATAACGGACGAACCTGCGCCAGAATCTCGTCCAGCATCTCATTATGGATGACCGCAGCCACTCTTTGCTCCTTGCCCTCAGGCTAAAACGGGCTGCGAGTATAACAGAGGCTAATGTATTGCGTCAGGCGCTAAGACGAAAACGCGAAACGGCCTGCAATAAAAGATCGGACTGCTTTTGCAGGCGTTCAGAGGCCTCCGAGGCGTCAGAAACCAGCAGATCCGTCTGGCGCGAGACCTGATTCAGCGCCTGAAGCTGGCGCGTCATCTGGTGAATACTTTCTCCCTGACTGAGCGTGGCGGTCGAGATTTCATTCAGCAAACTGCTTAAATTGCCCACCAGACCGGTGACCTGCTGCAGGTTCTCTTCCATCAGATTCACGGCGCGGGAGCCGTCTTCAATGCCCTGCACGGAGCGGTTGATCAACTCCTGAATGGTCTGCGTCGAGTGGCTGCTCTTTCGCGCCAGGAGCCCGACTTCCCGGGCGACGACGGCAAACCCGCGCCCCTGGTTTCCGGCATGGGCGGCCTCAATGGCGGCGTTGAGCGCCAGAATGTTAGTCTGAAACGCCACGCTGTCGATCATCGCCACGATCCCGCGCATCTCTGACGATCGCTCGACGATCGCCTGCATGGAGGCATTCACGGTCGACATCATCTGGTCGCCTCCTACGGCAGCCTGACGCGCTTCATCCGCGCGCGAGCTGGCGAGGCGGGCATAGCCGGTATTCCCTTCCACGTGGGTTTCCAGCGCCGCGATATGCGCTGTGACCTCCTCCAGCTCCTTTGCCTGACGCGCCGACTGCTGGTACAGCTTCTGGTTTCCCTCCGCGAGGGAGCCAATGTTCTCCACCATCGTGGCTGTGGCGTGGCTGACCTGCGTCACCAGCTGCTGCAAGCCGCGCTGCATGGTGGCAACGCTGTCGCTAAGCTGCCCCGTCTCCCGGTTAAAGCGCATCACGTTTGGCGGCGTGCCGGAGAGATCTCCAGCGGCCAGCCGGTTAATATGTGCAATAAGCCGACGCAACGGCGTAATCACCCACCTGGACATGCCGAACCAGACGGCTGCGGCGATGGCGAGTAGCAGAACCGGCGCCAGCAGGAACAACGTTTGCAGACCGGAGAGCTGCGCCATTAAAGCCTGACGCCCCTGCAGGGCCTGCTTCTCGCTGGCCTGCTGATAGCGCGCGTAGTTGTCGTTAAAGTCGGTCTGAAACGCCTGTGCCGGCACGGCAAAAAAGGCATCAATGGAGTTGGTTCTGACAAGCGCTTCCGATTGCTCCTTAATGGCATCGTAGAAAAGCTGGTAGCTGTTAATCAGCGCCTCATCTTTTGGCGGGCTGAGCGCCAGCCAGGCCTTCCATGCCTGCTGAGAAACCGCCAGCGACTTTTGTGCGTCGTCCATCAGGCTGTGCCAGCTTCCTTCCGAGCCGGTTTCTTTATCCTGCATAAACCAGACGCCGGAGCGGTTGAGCAGATCGCTCGCCGCCAGCAGAGAGACGCGCGCCAGATCCAGCTTGCTCTGCTGCTGATACGCCAGCAGGTTTTGTCGTTCATTGCGCTGAGCTTCCTTCAGGGAGGCGTTCAGCAGAAAGGATGAGGAGAGCTGCAGCGCGGAGAAAAGGCCAATAATACAAAAGATGCCCGTCAGCAGGCCAAACTGGCGAGGGATAAGACGCTGCGCAATACGGCGAAAAATTTGCGTTAGGTTCATAATTTTCTTCAGTAACAAGACGTTAGACGCGTGCGAGTCTACGAAACGAAAATGACAGAACCATTGCAGATAAATGACAACGGCCCTCGTGATGAGGGCCGAATAAATTACACGCGATCCTTCCACACCGTCTGCACATTACAGAATTCGTGCAAACCAAAATGGGAAAGTTCGCGACCAAAGCCACTTTTCTTCACGCCACCAAAGGCCACGCGCGCGTCGCTGGCGCTGTATCCGTTGATAAACACCCCACCGCACTCCAGCTCGCGAGAGAATTTATCCGCAAGCGCTGCGTCGGCGGTGAAGACCGTGGCAGACAGGCCAAAGTCGCTGTCATTGGCAAGCGTCAGGGCGTGCGCCGCGTCTTTCGCAACCGTAATGGCCGCGACCGGACCAAACAGCTCCTGGCGGAAGGCCGTCATCGATGGGGTGACGTTCGCCAGCACGGTTGGCGCGTAATAATTCCCCTCACCGCTGATTTTCTCTCCCCCCAGAAGCAGCGTTGCCCCTTCTGCCAGGCTCGCCTGCACCTGCTGATGCAGTTCATCGCGCAGATCATAGCGCGCCATCGGGCCAAGGTAGTTCTCTTCTTCATCCGGCGCGCCCATCTTTAACGCGGCGACGGCGTCAACGAAGCGTCGGGTAAAGGTGTCTGCAATACCCTCTTCCACAATGAACCGTTTGGCCGCCGCGCACACCTGCCCGGTATTCTGGTAGCGCCCTGCTACCGCCGCCTTCACGGCAAGATCCAGGTCGGCATCGTTGAGAACGATGAACGGGTCAGAACCCCCCAGCTCAAGAACGCATTTTTTCAGCGCCGCCCCCACCTGCGCGCCAATGGCTGCCCCGGCGCGCACGCTGCCGGTGACGGTTACCGCCGCAATGCGACGATCGTTAATCGCCTGGCTTACGCCGTCATTGGTGGCGTTCACCCAGCCGAATACCCCTTCAGGGAAGCCGGCGTCCGCAAAAATCTGCGCGATAAGTTCCGCCGAGCCGAGCACGTTGGGCGCGTGTTTGAGCAGATAGCTGTTACCTGCCAGCAGGATCGGCACCGCGCCGCGCAGCACCTGCCAAAGCGGGAAGTTCCACGGCATCACCGCCAGAATTGGCCCCAGCGGACGATACTCGATGACCGCGTTGTTATTCTCGACCTGCGTGGGTTCAGCATTCAGCATCGCCGGGCCATGTTCGGCATACCAGTCGCAAAGGCCCGCTGATTTCGCCACTTCCGCCCGCGCCTGCTGAATGGGTTTTCCCATCTCGCGGGACATCATCCGGGCCATCTCTTCCGCGCGACCGCGCAGCGCGGTGCCGAGATCGCGCAGCTTCTGCGCCCGGTGGGCTACGCTTTCGCACCGCCAGTGACGAAAGCCCGCATCAGCCAGCGCGATGGCACGTTCAACCTCTTCCTGCGTCGCCCACTGATACGAGGCGAGCGTTTCGCCCGTTGCAGGGTTAACGGACAGAGCATGTGTAGCAGATGAATATTTCATGATGTTCTCCACGCATTTCGGTTGATTAAGTGTGGCTCACTCTGCTATTTCTTAAAAATGAATAATACTGACCACCTTATTCACGAAACGAGAATGCTATGGACTTAACCCAGCTTGAAATGTTTAACGCCGTCGCGCTGACGGGCAGCATCACCCAGGCGGCGCAGAAGGTGCATCGCGTTCCTTCGAATCTGACGACCCGCATCCGCCAGCTGGAGGCCGATCTTGGCGTGGAGCTGTTTATTCGTGAGAACCAGCGTTTACGCTTATCTCCCGCCGGTCATAACTTCCTGCGCTACAGCAGGCAGATCCTGGCGCTGGTGGATGAAGCGCGCATGGTCGTCGCGGGCGATGAGCCGCAGGGGCTGTTTGCCCTCGGCGCGCTGGAGAGCACCGCCGCCGTGCGCATCCCTGAGACGCTGGCGCAGTTTAACCAGCGCTATCCGCGCATCCAGTTTGCCCTTTCTACCGGGCCGTCCGGGACGATGATTGATGGCGTACTGGAGGGCACCCTGAGCGCCGCCTTTGTCGACGGGCCGCTGTCGCACCCGGAGCTGGAGGGGATGCCGGTCTACCGGGAAGAGATGATGCTGGTCACCCCTGCCGGGCAGACAGAGGTAACGCGCGCTGCGCAGGTGAGCGGCAGTGATGTTTATGCCTTTCGCGCAAACTGCTCGTATCGCCGACACCTGGAGAGCTGGTTTCATGCAGACAGAGCCGCGCCGGGACGCATTCATGAGATGGAGTCCTATCACGGCATGCTCGCCTGCGTCATCGCGGGCGCGGGCATCGCGCTGATGCCGCGCTCAATGCTGGAAAGTATGCCGGGCCACCATCAGGTTGAAGCCTGGCCGCTGGCGGAAAACTGGCGCTGGCTCACTACCTGGCTGGTGTGGCGACGCGGGGCGATGACCCGCCAGCTGGAAGCGTTTATAGCGCTGCTAAACGAACGTCTTCAACCAGCGCCTTCTCCATAAAAAGGCTAAGCGGATCGTCCACATACGGGGCAAACGCCGGACGCCGATCGTAGCCGCTTCGTTCATAAAGACGAATCGCGGCATGCTGTTTGATGCCCGTTTCCAGCCGTACGGTATGGCAGTGACGGCTCAGGGCCTCATCTTCCAGCGCGGCCAGTAGCTTCTCAGCCAGATGTTGCCCGCGATGGGCCGGATCGATATAAACCCGCTTCATCTCCCCCGTTCCGTCGCCGTTGAGTACGATAGCTCCACAGCCAACGGCCTGAAGCTGCGGGTCGCGGACGATCATCAGGATAAGGGATGTCGCGGGCAGTTCTGAAAGATCGAGCAGATGGTTGCTTTCGGCGGGATAGAGTTCGCTCTGATAACGGTCGAGGGCCGCAATCAGCATAAGAATGTCCGGGTGACGTGCAGATTCAGAGGTAATGGAATACATGGCAGGCTCCTTGCTTTATTTGTGAAACTCAATGTCAACATAGCGCAGGCCTGCCAGGCTGCTTCATAGTATTAACTTATCGCGCAGCCGCTAGCGTAAAAAGATCCGCCCTTTCAGGTACAGGGTGGCCTGGCCGGCAATGAGTACGCGGTCGCCCTTCAGCTCGCAGCGAAGATCCCCGCCGCGGTACGACACCTGGCGGGCGTTGAGCGACGTCTTACCCAGCCTTTCACTCCAGTAGGGGATCAGCATGCTGTGCGTGGACCCGGTAACCGGATCTTCCGGCACCCCTTCGCCCGGGCAGAAAAAGCGGCTGACGAAGTCATATTCCCCTTCGCCCGGCGCGGTTACGCAGACCATTTTGCCCAGCGGAACCATCGCGCCAATATCCGGCATTAATGCCTCCACCTGCTGCTGGCTCTCCAGCACCACGCAGTAGTCTCGCCCGACGCGCACCTCTTTTGCCGCCGGGATGCCCAGCGCGCTAAACAGTGCAGGCGGTGGGTTATCGACGACCTCCGTGGACCATGCGGGGAAATTCAGCGTCAGCCAGTCGCCGCTGCGTTTGACCGTCAGCTCCCCCACGAAGCGCGTGGTAAAGTGGATTTCCGTATGCGGATAGTCCAGATACTCAAAAATGACGTGTGATGCCGCGAGGGTCGCATGGCCGCAGAGGTTAATTTCATGCAGCGTGGTGAACCAGCGCAGTTCAAATCCGCCGTCGGTTCGCACAAAAAACGCGGTCTCCGACTGGTTATGCTGCTGTGCCATTTTGAGAAGCGTCTCGTCCGGCAGCCACTCTTCCAGAGGACATACCGCTGCCGCGTTGCCGCCAAAGGTTTTGTCGCTGAAGGCATCCACCAGATAAAAATCAATTTCCCGCATTGTCTCTTCCTCTTTTGTTATCAGTTTTAGCGCAGATACACAGTGCCTTTCAGGTAGCACGACGCCTGACCGCTCATCAATACGCGCTCCCCTTTCAGCTCGCAGCGCACATCCCCGCCGCGCGCCGAAACCTGACGGGCAAACATTGCCGTTTTCCCCAGCTTTTCGCTCCAGTAGGGGATCAGCATCGTGTGCGCGGATCCGGTCACCGGATCTTCCGGAACGGCAACGCCCGGTGAGAAGAAGCGGCTGACAAAGTCATATTCCCCTTCACCCGGTGCCGTCACGCTCACTTTATGCTCGCCCGGCGTCATCGCCGAAAAGCGCGGCGCAAGTGCTTCAACCTGCCGGGGATTTTCCAGCACAATCACCCAGGCGCGGCCTTTACGGGCTTCAACGTAATGGCGGATACCGAGCGCCGCGAGCATCTCCGGCGGCGGCGTCTCTTCTCGGGTCGGACACGCCGGGAAGTCCAGCGTCATCCACTCTCCCTCCCGGCTGACCGTCAGTCGGCCAGAGGCGGTATCAAAGTGGATCCGCGAGTCGGGGTAATCGAGTTCATTAAACAGAACGTACGCGGCGGCCAGGGTGGCGTGACCGCAGAGATTGACTTCAGTGAGCGTGGTAAACCAGCGTAGCTCAATGCCGCCCTTAGTGCAGACGAAAAATGCGGTTTCCGACTGATTATGCTGCTGCGCCATTTTCAGTAACGTTTCATCCGGCAGCCATTCGTTCAGCGGGCAAACCGCTGCCGGATTGCCGCCGAACGAGGTATTGCTGAACGCATCTACCAGATAAAAATCAATCTCCTGCATTGTCTTACCGCCTGTCTGTGCTGTGTTGTACTTTTATATTCAATGAAAACAACGCCCCCGGCTACCGCTTTCATAAGGTAAATATTGAGATCTGCGTCACATAATGGTTGAGTTTTCGCCGTATGGCGTTTTAAGATCGCCTTCTCATCTTTCCAGCAACGAATCTCCGACATCCCTATGACAACGAACACAGTTTCCCGCAGGGTCGCGTGGCTACGCGTGGTCACGCTGGCCATTGCCGCATTTATTTTTAACACCACAGAATTTGTTCCGGTTGGGCTGTTGTCTGACATAGCAGAAAGCTTCCGGATGGAAACAGCGCAGGTGGGGATTATGTTAACTATCTACGCCTGGGTGGTGGCGCTGATGTCTTTGCCGTTTATGTTGCTGACCAGCCAGATGGAGCGGCGCAGGCTGTTGATCGGCCTGTTTGCCCTGTTCATTGCCAGCCATGTCCTGTCGTTTATGGCGTGGAATTTTACGGTGCTGGTCATTAGCCGCATCGGCATTGCCTTTGCCCACGCGGTGTTCTGGTCGATCACCGCGTCGCTGGCTATTCGGCTCGCGCCGGCGGGTAAACGCGCCCAGGCCTTGAGCCTGATTGCCACCGGTACCGCGCTGGCGATGGTGCTGGGGCTGCCCATTGGCCGCATCGTGGGACAGTACTTCGGCTGGCGTACCACCTTCTTTGCCATCGGCATGGGCGCGCTGGTGACGCTGGTGTGTCTGATTAAGCTGCTGCCCGCGCTGCCAAGCGAACACTCCGGCTCGCTGAAAAGCCTGCCGCTGCTGATGCGTCGCCCGGCGCTGCTGAGTATCTACCTGCTTACCGTTATCGTGGTCACCGCGCACTACACGGCGTACAGCTACATCGAACCGTTTGTGCAGGTGGTCGCGGGCTTTAGCGCAAACTTTGCCACCCTCTTACTGCTCATTCTCGGCGGCGCGGGCATTATTGGCAGCGTGCTGTTTGGTAAACTGGGAAACCAGCATGCCTCCTTGCTGGTGAGCAGCGCCATCGGCCTGCTGCTGGCGTGCCTGGTGCTTCTGTTGCCTGCGTCAGGCAGCGAAAGCCAGCTGGCGATCCTGAGCCTGTTCTGGGGCGTGGCGATCATGATTATTGGTCTCGGCATGCAGGTGAAAGTCCTGGCCCTGGCGCCGGATGCCACGGACGTGGCGATGTCGCTGTTCTCTGGGATATTCAATCTGGGGATTGGTGCAGGGGCGCTGGTGGGCAATCAGATTAGCCTGCACGTATCGATGTCGGCGATTGGCTATCTGGGGGCGATTCCGGCGCTCGTCGCGCTCGTCTGGTCGGTACTCATCTTCCGCAAGTGGCCGGTGGCGCTGGAGGAACAGGGGCAGCACGGTTGAGGTGCGTTTGTGCCGGGCAAGGCGTAGCCGCCGCCCGGCAATGACATCAGTGGTAAGTCTTAATAATCTCCAGCACGCCGTTAATAATAAACTGCACGCCCATACAGACCAGTAAGAAGCCCATCAGACGGGAAATCGCCTCGATTCCGCCCTTGCCCACCCAGCGCATGATCGCACCGGAGCTGCGCAGAGACGCCCATACGATAATCCCAATAAGCGCAAAAATTAGCGGTGGCGCAACGGTCAGTACCCAGTCCGGGAAAGTAGAGCTGTCGCGCACCGTCGATGCAGAACTGATGATCATCGCGATGGTTCCCGGCCCGGCCGTACTCGGCATGGCCAGCGGTACAAAAGCAATATTCGCGCTCGGTTCGGACTCCAGCTCTTCAGATTTGCTGGTTGCCTCCGGAGACTCGTGCGCTTTCTGCGCCGGGAACAGCATGCGGAAGCCGATAAAGGCCACAATCAGCCCGCCCGCAATACGCAGCCCGGGAATTGAAATCCCGAAGGTGTTCATCACCAGCTGTCCGGCGTAGTAGGCCACCATCATAATGGCAAACACATACACCGAAGCCATCATCGACTGATGGTTGCGCTCGGCGCTGTTCATATTCCCTGCCAGCCCCAGGAACAGCGCCACCGTCGTTAACGGGTTAGCTAACGGCAGCAGTACCACCAGCCCGAGACCTATTGCTTTAATCAAATCCAACATAGTGCGTCGTTGTCCTTATCCACATTTAACATCGCAATTATAGGGTGAAAGTGTGACGTTCAGCTATCGACGCAACGTAACGATAGTTTTCCTTTGGGAACGATACCCGTTTGTTATCTTCCTGATTTGAAAGGTTGCAAAAATCGTTCATGAAACGTTTTAGCAATTCGTGGCATCGGCTGATTCATTCAGTTGACTTATACTTGCCTGAGCAATAATATCTGCCGTGATTAAACTACTTGCCAGGGCAACCATTGTGAAAAGCACCAGTGATATCTTTAACGACGTTGTTCCGCTGGGTCGTCTTATTCATATGGTTAACCAGAAAAAAGATCGCCTGCTCAATGACTACCTGTCACCGCTGGATATCACCGCAACACAGTTCAAAGTGCTGTGTTCCATTCGCTGCGAAGTGTGTATCACGCCGGTTGAGCTGAAAAAGGTGCTCTCTGTCGATCTGGGTGCGTTAACCCGCATGCTCGATCGTCTCGTCTGCAAAGGATGGGTAGACCGAAGCCCTAACCCGAATGACAAACGCGGCGTACTGGTCAGGCTCACCAGCGATGGTGCGGCTATGTGCGAGCAATGTCATCAATTAGTAGGACAAACACTGCATCAGGAACTAACAAAAAACTTAACGGCAGATGAAGTGGCTACCCTTGAGCTTTTGCTGAAGAAAATACTGCCGTAAACAGAAAAAGAGGTATGACGATGTCCAGACGCAATACTGACGCTATCACTATTCATAGCATTTTGGACTGGATCGAAGATAACCTGGAATCGCCGCTCTCCCTTGAAAAAGTGTCTGAGCGTTCAGGTTACTCCAAATGGCACCTGCAACGGATGTTCAAAAAAGAGACCGGTCATTCATTAGGTCAATATATTCGCAGCCGCAAGCTGACGGAAATTGCCCAGAAACTGAAAGAAAGCAATGAACCGATCCTTTATCTGGCGGAGCGTTACGGATTTGAATCACAGCAAACCCTCACGCGTACGTTCAAGAACTATTTTGACGTGCCGCCTCATAAGTACCGAATCACCAGCGTGCCGGGTGAATCCCGTTACCTGTATCCGTTAAAACACTGTAGTTAATCATCGCCTGTAAAAGACGTAACCGAGGAAAAAATGAAAGTTACCGCCTCCGCCGCCCTCGCCTTGCTGGTGCTGTTTTCCAGCCAGACCTTCGCGGAGCAAACCCCAGGTGCAACGCAGCAAAATAATCATGACACGATGATTTTGCCGTCAGCACATGACCAGTCGCCTTATGATTTCAACCACATGGGTGCTGGTAGCGACAAATCCGACGAATTAGGCGTGCCTTATTATAATCAGCACGGCCTCTGATTCGTTTTTGCCCCGCAGCCGCGGGGCTTTTTTATGCCCTATCCCCTTACCCGCGCCGCCCGGCGAACCCGCAGGCCAAACACGTTGATGTACAACCCGGCCATGATCAGCACGGCACCGAGCAGCTGCAGCGCGCTCAGCGTTTCATCCAGCAGTATCGCCGCACTGGCAAGCCCCACTACCGGAACCAGCAAAGACAGCGGCGCGACGCGCCAGGTCTCATAGCGCCCCAGCAGCGAACCCCAGATCCCGTAGCCCACGATGGTGGCGACAAACGCCAGATAGACAAGAGAAAGGATCGTGGTCAGATCGATCTCGACCAGGCTGTTCAGCATCACCTCCGGGCCATCCAGAATAAACGACGCCACCAGAAACGGGATTATCGGAATCAATGCGCTCCAGACCACCAGGGACATCACCTGAGGCCTCGCCTCGTGCTGCATAATCAGCTTGTTGAAAATATTTCCGCACGCCCAGCTCAGCCCCGCCGCCAGCGTGAGCATAAACCCGAGCAGCGCCACATCCTGACCGTTCAGGCTGGCTTCAATCAGCACCAGCACGCCAAATACCGCCAGCGTTATCCCCGCCAGCTGCTTGCCCTGCAGACGTTCGCCAAACACGAACGCGCCGAGAATGATGGTAAAGAACGCCTGCGCCTGTAACACCAGCGAGGCCAGACCGGCCGGCATGCCGAACTTGATGGCGCAGAAGAGAAACGCGAACTGGCCAAAGCTGATGGTCAGACCGTAGCCCAGCAGCAGTTTTAACGGGATTTTCGGACGGGCGACGAAAAATAGCGCCGGGAACGCCACCAGCATAAAACGCAAACCGGCCAGCATCAGCGGGGGCATGTTGTGCAATCCCAGCTTGATGACCACAAAATTGAGCCCCCATACCACGACCACCAGCAACGCCAGCAGTCCGTCTTTACGCGTCATACCCTGCCCCTGAATTATTAATAATTTGTTAACACTTCAAGGTAACAGAAAAAAGTGTGCCGCGAGAAGATCATTATTTCTGGCAGGCAGCTGAAGCACTTAGGGATAAATCGGGTGCTATACAAGCCCCTTATGTCATGGTAATCCTGTTAACACTCGTCTAAAAAAAGCATAAGCAACCGTCGGGAAGGAATATGAAACCATCTCTCAGGCGCTCAACCGCAGCGCTGCTGGCATCGTCATTGTTATTAACCATCGGTCGGGGGGCAACGCTGCCGTTCATGACCATTTATCTCACGCGCGTGTTTAATATGAGCGTCGAGAATATTGGTTATGCCCTGACGATTGCGCTGACCGTTGGCGTGGTGTTCAGCCTGGGATTTGGTATTCTGGCCGATAAGTTTGATAAAAAACGCTATATGCTGATCGCGATCGTGGCTTTTATCGCCGGTTTTGTCGCGATCCCGCTGGTGGATAACGTCACCCTGGTAGTGCTGTTCTTTTCCCTGATCAACTGCGCCTATTCCGTCTTTTCGACGGTGCTGAAAGCCTGGTTCTCGGACGTGCTGACCTCCAGCCAGAAAGCGCGCGTCTTCTCGCTCAACTACAGCTTCCTGAACATTGGCTGGACGATTGGGCCGCCGATTGGCACCCTGCTGGTGATGTACAGCCTGCAGCTGCCGTTCTGGCTGGCGGCCTTCTGCGCCGCGCTGCCGCTCGGGTTTATACATTTCTTCGTGCAAAAAAGCGTCGCGCTGGATACCGCCGAGGAGAAGATGCCCTGGCAGCCGTCGGTGCTGCTGAAAGATCGCGCCCTGTTCTGGTTTACCCTCTCCGGCCTGCTCGCGTCTTACGTGGGCGGATCGTTCGCCAGCTGCATTTCGCAATACGTACTGGCCGCCAATGCCGACAGCGATTTTGCCCAGAAGGTTGTCGCCGTGGTGCTGCCCGTTAACGCCGCCGTGGTGGTGACGCTGCAGTACGCGCTGGGACGGAAGATCTCCGCCAGCAATATTCGGCCTTTAATGACCGCCGCAACGCTGTTTTTTATCCTGGGTCTGGGAGGCTTTATGCTCTCCGGGGAGAACCTGATTTACTGGGGCATCGCCGCCGCCATCTTTACGCTGGGTGAGATTATCTACGCACCGGGTGAATACATGCTGATCGACAACATCGCCCCGCCGGGGATGAAGGCGAGCTATTTTTCCGCGCAGGCGCTGGGCTGGCTCGGCGCGGCGGCAAACCCGATGATCACCGGCATTATCCTGACCAACCTGCCGCACTGGTCGCTGTTTGCAATCATGATGGTTGCCATCGTCGTTGCCTGGCTGATGATTTTGCGGGGAATGAGCGTGAAGGCGTGGAACGAATCCCCCAAAGCGGCGTAAAAAATAGTGGCCGGGTAAGGCGAAGCCGCCCCCCGGCAATAACGCATCAGTGGTGCAGCATCTCCTCCACCACCTGCTCTTTGTACATCTCGTTTGGATAATAGGTCGGCCAGTTGTCCATCTCTTTCAGCAGCGCCTCGTGGGAGGTATTGCCCATAAAAATATGGAAGTGCGATGAGGCTTTCGGCCCGATGATGTGGTCGCTGAACTGCACGAACTTCGGCGCCTTGCTGTCGGCATCCTTACACTCAAACAGATAGCGAACGCCTTTTTTACCCGATGCGTAGGTCAGAATTTTGTAGCCACTGTAGTCATACTGACAGCTGCTGACCGCCTTGCCTCTGTGGAATTCCATTACGTTATTTTCAATGCCGATGGCATCCACGTCCGTGGCATATCCCTTGCGGTAGTACGCTTTCACCTCGTCAAAGGTTTTGCTTTTATCCTTCTGCGCTTTCTGTTTGAAGACCGGATCCAGCGAACCGTCCAGCAGGAACGGATACACCGACTGCCAGGTGCCGTCCCAGTCGGACAGCGCTCTGTCCTTTACGTCTTTATCCTCAAACACCCCGTTTGCCGCCTTCTGTTCCGCTTCGGTCATCTGATGGCCGTGCGAGTGAGCAAACAGCTGGCCACTGACCAGCAGCGCCCCCAGAGTCATGGCAAATTTTCCAATATGTGCAGCCAAAGTAACGCCCTCATTCCGTTTTAAAAGAATGAGGATGTTATAATATAACATTTCAGATCGCAACCAGCCCGCGAACGCCCTCCTGCTCCATATTTTCGCCCCTCCCGCGCTGAATGATAGTGCCGCGGGACATCAGGAGATAGCTGTCGGCCAGCTCGGCGGCAAAGTCGTAAAACTGCTCGACGAGCAGGATTGCCATATCGCCTCTGTTTGCCAGGGTGCGGATCACCTGGCCAATCTCTTTGATGACGGAAGGCTGTATGCCTTCCGTCGGTTCGTCCAGAATCAGCAGCTGCGGACGGCTCGCCAGCGCGCGACCAATCGCCAGCTGCTGCTGCTGCCCGCCGGAGAGATCGCCCCCACGGCGGTGCTTCATCTCTTTGAGAACCGGAAACAGCTGCCAGATCTCGTCAGGAACCTGCTTTGCCTCGCGGGCGGAAAAACGCGAAAGCCCAAGCAAAAGGTTCTCTTCCACGGTCAGGCGCGGGAAAATCTCGCGCCCCTGCGGGACATACGCTACGCCGGACTGCACCCGCTGGTGCGGCCTGCTGTGGGTGATCGTTTTACCCTGCCAGATGACCTCCCCGGTTTTCGACGGGATCAGCCCCATCAGGCATTTCAGCAGCGTGGTTTTCCCGACGCCGTTGCGCCCCAGCAGACAGGTGACTTCGCCGGGAGCGGCTTCCAAGCTCACGCCGCGCAGGATATGGCTGCCGCCGTAGTACTGATTCAGTTCGTTAACCTGTAACATCATCGCTCCTTAGCGCCCCAGATAGACCTCAATCACCTGCTCGTTGGCCTGCACCTCGCGAAGCGAGCCTTCCGCCAGCACGCGCCCCTGATGCAGCACCGTCACGTGGTCGGCAATCGTTTCAACAAAGCCCATGTCGTGCTCCACCACCATCAGGGAATGTTTGCCCGCCAGGGTTTTGAACAGCTCGGCGGTGTATTCCGTTTCCGCATCGGTCATCCCGGCGGCGGGTTCATCCAGCAGCAGCAGGTGCGGGTCCTGCACCAGCAGCATGCCGATCTCCAGGAACTGTTTCTGCCCGTGCGAAAGCAGCCCGGCGCGACGGCCCCGCTCGCTGCCAAGGCGCAGAAGAACCAGCATCTCGTCAATGCGGTCCCGCTGCTCGCCGCTGAGTTTTGCCCGCAGGCTCGCCCAGACGGATTTATCGGTTTTCATGGCGATCTCAAGGTTCTCCCACACCGTCAGCGCTTCAAAGACCGTGGGTTTCTGGAATTTTCGGCCAATCCCCTGACGGGCAATGGCCGCAGGCTCCAGCCCGGTCAGGTCGATGGACTGGTCGTAAATCGCTCTCCCGCTTTTGGGTCGGGTTTTGCCGGTGATCACGTCCATCAGCGTGGTTTTACCCGCCCCGTTGGGGCCAATCACGCAGCGCAACTCGCCCACGCCGATATTCAGGGAGAGATCGGTCAGCGCCTGGAAGCCGTCGAAACTGACGTTAATGGCCTCAAGCTGAAGCACCGGGTCAGTCTGGTCCCGGTAGCGATCGCCGGGCAACTGGCGGGTAAATAACTCTTCCGTTGGCTGCATTATTTCTCTCCCTTACGCAACAGACCGTAGACGCCGCGCGGCAGGAACAGCGTGACGGCGATAAAAATCAACCCCAGAAACAGCTGCCAGTACTCCGGCATGGCAACGGTAAAGAAGCTTTTCGCCCCGTTCACCAGCGCCGCGCCAATCACCGGCCCCACCAGGGTGCCGCGCCCGCCCAGCGCCACCCAGATGGCGGCTTCTATCGAGTTGGTCGGCGACATTTCACCGGGGTTAATAATGCCCACCTGCGCAACGTACAGCGCCCCCGCCAGGCCGCACAGCACGGCGGAGAGCGTCCACACCAGCAGCTTGAACCCGCGCGGATCGTACCCGCAGAACGTCAGGCGGTTTTCCGCGTCGCGCACGGCGGTCAGGATGCGGCCAAACTTGCTCTTCGCCAGCGCAAATCCGGTGCCCAACGCCAGAAGCAGCAACAGCACCGTCGCCAGGAACAGCGCGATGCGGGTTGCCGTTTCCGTCACCGAAAACCCGAGCAGCGTGGTGAAGCCGGTAAAGCCGTTATTGCCGCCAAAGCCGGTTTCGTTGCGAAAGAACAGCAGCATGCCCGCGTAGGTCAGCGCCTGGGTCATAATCGAGAAGTAAACCCCTTTGATCTTCGAGCGGAAGGCAAACCAGCCAAACACCAGCGCCAGCAAACCCGGCACCATCACGATCAGCACCAGCGCCCAGGCAAAGTGCTGGGTGCCCCACCAGAACCACGGCAGCTCGCTCCAGGAGAGAAACGACATAAACGCGGGCAGGCCGTCGCCTGACGCCTGGCGCATCAGGTACATGCCCATCGCATAGCCGCCCAGGGCGAAGAAGATGCCGTGTCCAAGAGAGAGCATGCCGGCGTAGCCCCACACCAGATCCAGCGCCACCGCAACGATGGCATAGCAGAGGATCTTGCCGATGAGCGTCAGCATCCAGGTCGACAGCGCCAGCGGATGCGTCGCGGGCAGCAAGGCGAAAAACGGTAAAATCAGCAAACACGCCACCAGCAGGCTGCCTGCAATCTGTGTCGTTCGCGGCGCTTTACGCGCCAGCGTTAAGGTCAGCGGCTGGCTCATCAGTCAATCACCCTCCCTTTTAGCGCAAACAGCCCCTGAGGGCGCTTCTGGATAAACAGGACGATCGCCACCAGAATCACGATCTTGCCCAGCACCGCCCCCATCTGCGGCTCAAGGATTTTATTGAAAATGCCCAGCCCGAACGCGGCGGCCACGCTGCCTGCCAGCTGGCCTACGCCACCGAGAACGACTACGAGGAACGAGTCGATGATGTACCCCTGACCAAGCTCCGGCCCGACGTTACCAAGCTGGGATAACGCCACGCCGCCTAACCCGGCGATCCCTGAGCCCAGCCCAAACGCCAGCATATCGACGCGCCCGGTCGGTACCCCGCAGCAGGCGGCCATGCTGCGGTTTTGCGTCACCGCGCGCACGTTCAGACCAAGACGGGTTTTATTCAGAATCAGCCAGGTGAAGAACAGCACCAGCAGCACGAAGCCCAGCACCACAATGCGGTTCCACGGCAGGGTCAGGTTTGCAAAAACCTGCACCCCGCCGGAAAGCCATGCCGGGTTTGCCACCTCCAGGTTCTGGGCACCAAAGGTCATGCGCACCAGCTGGATAAGCATCAGGCTGATCCCCCAGGTCGCCAGCAGGGTTTCCAGCGGACGACCGTACAGGTGACGGATCACGGTGCGCTCCAGCACTATTCCAATGCCCGCCGTCAGGCAGAACGCTACCGGCAAGGCGATAACGGGATAGAGCGCCAGCCACTGAGGGGCAAGCCCGGCCATTGCCTGCTGCACCATCCACGTGGCGTACGCCCCCAGCATCAGCATCTCGCCGTGGGCCATGTTAATGACGCCCAGCAGACCGTAGGTGATCGCAAGCCCCAGCGCGGCCAGCAGCAACACCGACCCCAGAGAAAGCCCCATAAACGCCTGGCCCAGCAGATCGCCCCACATCAGGCGATGCGTAATCTGGCTAAGGCTCTCTTCTGCGGCCGCGCGCACGCCGGCATCCGGCTCGGTCTGCGCCTGGGTAAACGGAGTGAGTCTGGACTGTACCTCCGGATCGTCTGACTGGCCCAGCAGTTCGACGGCCCTGCGGCGCACCTCCGGCTGCGGGCTCGCCAGCTGGAGATTCGCTACCGCCAGCAGGAGCGCCTGCCGCGCCACAGCGTCCGCTTCATCCCCGGCGCGCTTTTCCAGAAAAGCGAGCATGTCGGGCTGAGCATCCCGCTGGAGCTGACGGGCTGCAGCCCGCCTTTCGGTGACACTGTCACTAACAAGCTGATGCGTGGCAATGGCCGTTGCAGCCAGCACGCGCAGCCGGTTTGTCAGGCGTACAGCTTTGGTTTGCCCTACTGCCGCACGCGCCTCACCGAGCGAAACCATTTCGCCATTACGCTTCGCAAAGGCGTGCTTTTGGCTGTCGGTATACAGGTTTTCCTTTTGCAGGGACTGAAGCAGCGGAAGCCTGGCGGCATCCGGCGCAGCGGCCCACTGCGTGAGGAGCTCCGCCTGCTGGCCGCGGCTGGCGGCAACAAAACGATCGGCATCCGATGCCTGCGCCATCCCTGGCAGCAGTCCGGAAAGCCATACAAGAGCGATGAACATGCGCATGGCGTTCATGACGTTTCTCCCTGAGGCAATGGCCTAGTTGCTGGCGGTTTTCATCGGCTGGTCGGGCTTTTTGTCATTCCCGGCAATGAACGGACTCCACGGCTGGGCGCGCACCGGCTGTTCCGTCTGCCAGACCACGTTGAACTGGCCGTTGCCTTCAATTTCACCGATCATGACCGGCTTATGCAGATGATGGTTGGTAGCATCCATGGTGAGCGTAAAGCCAGACGGCGCCTTAAATGACTGACCGGCCATCGCCGCGCGCACCTTATCCACGTCGGTGGTGCCCGCTTTTTCCACCGCCTGTGCCCACATATGGATCCCCACGTAAGTCGCTTCCATCGGGTCGTTGGTCACCACGGTATCGGCATTCGGCAGCTTGTACGCCTTCGCATAGGCTTTGTAATCCGCGACGAACGCCTGGTTGGTTGGATTATCCACGGACTCAAAGTAGTTCCACGCCGCCAGGTTACCCACCAGCGGTTTGGTGTCGATTCCGCGTAGCTCTTCTTCGCCGACGGAGAACGCCACCACCGGCACGTCGGTGGCCTTCAGCCCCTGGTTAGCCAGCTCTTTGTAGAACGGCACGTTGGAGTCGCCGTTGATGGTCGACACCACGGCGGTTTTGCCGCCGGCGGAGAATTTCTTGATGCTGGCGACGATGGTCTGGTAGTCGCTGTGACCAAACGGGGTGTAAACCTCTTCGATGTCCTTATCCTCCACCCCTTTCGAATGCAGGAACGCGCGCAGGATCTTGTTGGTGGTGCGCGGGTAAACGTAGTCGGTACCCAGCAGGAAGAAGCGCTTCGCCCCGCCGCCGTCCTCGCTCATCAGGTATTCCACCGCCGGGATGGCCTGCTGGTTCGGCGCCGCGCCGGTATAGAAGACGTTTGGCGACATCTCTTCGCCTTCATACTGCACCGGATAGAACAGCAGGCCGTTCAGCTCCTCAAACACCGGCAGCACGGATTTGCGCGAAACCGACGTCCAGCAGCCGAACACCACCGCCACTTTATCCTGGCTCAGCAGCTGGCGAGCCTTCTCGGCAAACAGCGGCCAGTTTGAGGCCGGATCCACCACCACCGGCTCCAGTTTCTTACCCAGCACGCCGCCTTTGGCATTGATCTCGTCGATGGTCATCAGGGCGACGTCCTTCAGCGGGGTTTCGGAGATGGCCATCGTGCCGGACAGAGAGTGCATGATCCCCACTTTGATGGTGTCGGCCGCCTGCACGCCAAAACTCATTCCCATCGCCACGACGGACGCGGATAACGCAAAGGCTTTTAATAAGGTACGACGCTGCATATTTTCACTCCTGAAAAAGAACGCTGTGCGAAAACGTCCGTTACGGCATGGACGCGGAAATAAAGGTGTCAGCGAAGCAGGAGCAAAAAGGATGCCAGAATGGAGGAAGCGTTATTGCAGGAGACAGACGGCAGGATGTAAAGAGAACGACTCAGAATGGCACAGCGCTGCACTTTTATAATGCAGCGCTGAGGAAGCGGTTTTACCAGACTTCGCTGGCGATCTGCGTCACCAGACGGACCTTATCCCACTGCTGGGACTCACTCAGGCTGTTGCCCTCTTCGGTGGAGGCAAAACCGCACTGCGGGCTGAGGCAGATTTGCTCTTTCGCCACGTATTTCGCCGCCTCTTCCAGACGGGCCTTCACGCCTTCCGGGTTCTCCAGCTCACCGTTTTTCGTGGTGATCAGGCCCAGCACCACCTGCTGCTTGCCCGGGCGAACGAAGCGCAGCGGCGCGAAATCCCCGCTGCGGTCGTTATCGTATTCCAGGAAGAATGCGTCAACGTTGACCGTCCCGAACAGCACTTCCGCCACCGGCTCGTAGCCGCCTTCGGAAATCCAGGTTGAACGGAAGTTACCGCGGCAGACGTGCAGCCCGATGGTCAGATCCTCCGGCTTGCCTTCCAGGGCATTGTTCAGTACGCGGGCATAGATTTGAGCCAACTCATCGGCATCGTCGCCGCGCTCGCGGATCTGACGGCGCTGGTCGTCCGAGCAGAGGTAGGCCCAGACGGTGTCGTCCAACTGCAGATAACGGCAGCCCGCGTCGTAGAATGCGCGTATCGCGTCGCGCCAGGTGGTTGCCAGATCGTCGAAATAGTCGTTCAGATCCGGGTACACCGTCGCGTCGATGTCTTTGCGCCCGCCGCGGAAATGGAGCACGCTTGGGCTGGGAATGGTCATCTTCGGCTGGGCATTGCCGCTGATGCTTTTCAGATAGCGGAAGTCTTCCAGCATCGGGTGGTCGCCAAAGCCCAGCTTGCCGGTCACGCGCACGCCGTGGGCTTTGGTTTGTACTCCGTTGAACTGAATCCCCTGCTGTGAATCGTAACGCTCAACCCCCTGAAGACCGTCGAAGAAATCGAAGTGCCACCAGGCACGGCGAAATTCACCGTCGGTCACCACATGCAGGCCGCACGCGCACTGCTGCTCGACGACGTGGCGAATAGCCTCGTCCTCCACCGCGCGAAGCTGTCCGGCATCAATCTCGCCGCTGGCGAATTTCAGGCGAGCCTGCTTGATGGCATCCGGGCGTAAAAAGCTGCCGACTACGTCGGCGCGGTATGGGGCGTGCTGTCGTTGCATGGAAATCTCCTCAGTCTGCCGGTATTAATTGCCCGCAGTGATAATTCATTATTTGAACCTTTAGACTTCTGGATGTCTAAATGCCCAAAAAAGATGTCATACCTTACCGTTTCCGGCAAACGAGAAAATTTCACGGGTGTTGAAAAAAATTCATCTTCACAGCGCGTCAGCGTGCGCCTGGCTGGCAAAGGCGTAGCGTTCATCTTCCCAGCCGGTGATGCCGCCGAGCATGATTTTGACCGGCAGCCCGAGACGCGCCAGCTTCAGCGCCGCCCTGTCCGCGCCGTTACAGTGTGGCCCCGCACAGTAGACGACAAACAGCGTCCCTTCCGGCCATTGAGACATCCGCTCAGCGGTCATCTGGCTCCAGGGCATATGCAGTGCGCCCGGCACATGGCGGCGGGCAAACTGCTCCGGGCTCCCCACCACGTGCAGCAGCACGAAGTCCTGCTCATTATTGGCGATGGCGTGATGCACGTCGGCGCAGTCGGTTTCGACGCTCAGGCGACGCAGAAAATGGGTAACGGCTTCCTGCGGCTCGGCAGCCGGAAATTCAGTAACATAGCTCATGATCCTTCCTCATCTTTGGCGTTTGTGTTAACACTACTCTATCCACAAATTCAGCCCGTGAATGCGCTCGCTTATGCCAGAAAACAGCAAAAAGATGACAAACTTAAGACAGATTACCCGCCCGCAGGTGGTGGTGCTGGCGTATGACGGGCTATGTACCTTTGAGTTTGGCGTGGCGGTTGAGATTTTTGGCCTGCCGCGTCCGGAGCTGGGCGACGACTGGTATCGTTTTGCGGTGGCGAGCGTGGATAGCGGAGAACTGCGGGCGACCGGCGGGATCCGCATCGTTACCGATGGGGACTTGAGCCTGCTTGCGTCGGCGGACCTGATCGTGGTTCCCGGCTGGCGGGGGCTAGACTCACCGGTTCCTCCGGCGCTCTGCGAGGCGCTGCGCCAGGCCAGCGCGCGCGGATGTCAGCTGCTGTCCATCTGCTCGGGCGTGTTCGTACTGGCCGCTACGGGGCTGCTGAACGGACGTAAAGCCACGACGCACTGGCGCTACATTGACGCGCTTAAGGTCCGCTACCCTGACATCGAGGTGGTTGAGGATGTGCTCTACCAGGACGAGGGCGATATCCTGACCTCCGCGGGCAGCGCGGCGGGGATCGATCTCTGCCTTCATGTTGTACGAAGGGATTATGGGCTGGAAACCGCCAACAGCGTGGCGCGTCGGCTGGTGATCCCCCCTCACCGGGATGGTTCACAGCCGCAGCATTTGAGCCGCCCGGTGGCGCAGCTGCGGGAAAGCCAGCGCCTGGGCCAGCTGTTTGATTTTCTGCACACGCATCTTACCGAGCCGCACAGCGTCGACTCGCTGGCGCGTCGGGTCGGCATGAGCCAGCGCACCTTTCTTCGTCGCTTCGAGGCTGCAACGGGCACGACGCCCGCACGCTGGCTGCTTAATGAACGCCTGCTGAGAGCAAAAGATTATCTGGAGAGCAGCCGTTTAAGCATCGACAGCATCGCGGAACAGACCGGGTTTGGTCAGGCGTCGACGCTGCGTCATCATTTTCGTCAGCAGTTTGCGCTTTCCCCGGCTCAGTATCGCAAACAATTTTCACGTTCTGATACTGCCCGCTAGCGGCAAAAGCGCAAAAAAAACCGCCATTATCTGGCGGTAAATGCTTGCATGGATAGATTTGTATTTTGGTCTCTACGTCCCCGACGCTCCATGGTCGGGCAGCGGATCTCATACAAACTAACACTGGCTGTCTCAACGAAAGCTAAACAGCCTGATTAACTCGCGCTGGTGTTGATTTGCAAATAGCGCATCAGGCCCTGCTCAGCGCTCTGCCTGGCATCATCGTTAAGGGCCTCGAGATAAAACGATCGCGATACGCCATAGGGAGCCTTTTCAGAGGGATAAACCGCAAACTGGAATGTTTTTCCCCGTGCCGGATGGGTGCAGTCTAATTCCCAGCGCTGCTCATTTACTCTTTTACTAGTGCAGGCTACGCGTCCATAGTCGCTGGTTAAATAGGAACCAACGCGAATTTCAGCGGACTGAATATATTCTGGTTCGTCATTACCTGCATAACGAATCGCTGCAACGGCACCTACCGCAACAGCCAGAAGCGAAAACGCTATTATTTTTTTCATTTATGAATGACCCATTCCTTAGCCAGAGATTCACTATTATATAGGATTTATCCTTAATGCGAACATCCAACTGTGGACCAGAAATGGGAGGTTTACAAAAACGCACATATATTTTAAGAAAAATCCTAATCGGTATTATGAACCCACGTTATTTGACATTTTCTTTGCGCTATTTTGAAATTTTGAATAATAACCCTAAACAATAATTGGCATGATTAACCCGCGCTGTTCTTATTCGGTGAATTTATGTTCAAAAAAGGGCTATCTTTTATCATGCTTATTTGTGCCCTCTTTTCCGGCCAGCTGATGGCCGGGCACAAAGGGCATGAATATGTTTGGGTAAAGAATGTGGAACATCAGCTGCGGCATGAGGCCGACAGTGACGAGTTACGCAGTGTAGCGGAAGAGTCAGCGGAGGGTTTGCGCGAACACCACCTGTGGCAGAAATCGCGCAAACCGGACACGCACGTAAGGTAATTAACTGCCCTTGCGTTTCGGAAGGGTTTTCATCAGATCGTCCGGGCTCACGGACGCAACGATACTGCCCGGCGGTGGCATTTTGAAAATGTGGTTTTTCATTTTGCCGATAACATGCATTTCACAAGGACGGCAGTCAAACTTCAGGGTCAGGACTTCGTCACCGTTGACCAGCTGCATGGGGGTGGCCTTCCAGCTTTTAATATTCCCTTTCGCCTGTTTCGGGCACAGGTTAAAAGCAAAGCGCAGGCAGTGCTTGGTGATCATCACCGGCACATCGCCCTTCTCTTCGTGCGCTTCATAGGCCGCGTCGATAAGCTGCACGCCGTGGCGATGATAAAATTCACGCGCTTTATGGTTGTAAACGTTGGCCAGAAACGATAAATGGGTGTCCGGATACACAGGCGCAGGAACGGATTCGGCCTTACGGCTGCCGCGCGGGTACTGCGCCAGGCGTGCGGCATCCAGCATCTCTGCCGTTTCGCGGCGGAACTGGTTCAGCAGGCTGTTCGGCACGAACAGCGCGTCCGGCAGATTAACCTCGATGGCGCGCGCGTAGTAAATCGTCTGGCCCAGCTTCGCTACGCCGTCCTTCAGGCTGTTAAGCGCTTTCTCCGCGTTGTTTGCCACCTCGAACAGGCCATCAAGGGTATGCGTTACGCTGATGCCGTCTTCGCAGGTCATGGTCAGGATCAGCTGCTCTTCCCAGCCGCCCAGCTCAATGTCCACCGCGATGCGACGCTCGCTGGAGGTTTTCAGCAATGCCTGCTGCCAGTTATGATCCAGGTTACGGTTGAGCGGCGCGTTCGGCCTTGCCTTGTAGAGATCGGCAGGCATTTCATTCGGCCAGACGCGGTAGCGGTTCTCGCCGGTTTTTTCGACCGTGTTGGCGCGGAAGCCCACCACTTCACGCTTAATCATCACGTTCAGGCCGTCGCCGTTCGCCAGCGGCTCGGTCACTTCAACGTCCAGGTGATCTTTCGCCACTTTCAACACTTCACCGACCGGTAAACCGATAAACTTCGGTGAGTCAAACGCGCCAATATCCCCTTTGCGGGCGTTCACGAAATAGTCCGTGCTGCCGCGGTGGAAGGTTTTGTCCGTTGACGGAATAAAGAAATGTTCGGTACGACCGGCCGAGGCGCGCGCCAGGTCACCGCGATCTTCGATGATGGCGTCCAGCATCTGGCGATAGTGCGCGGTGATGTTCTTCACGTAGCTCATATCTTTGTAGCGCCCTTCAATCTTAAAGGAACGCACGCCCGCGTCGATCAGCGCGCCCAGGTTGGCAGTCTGATCGTTATCCTTCATGGAAAGCAGGTGTTTTTCGAACGCCACCACGCGACCCTGGTCGTCTTTCAGGGTATACGGCAGACGGCAGGCCTGCGAGCAGTCGCCGCGGTTGGCGCTGCGGCCCGTCTGGGCGTGGGAAATGTTGCACTGGCCGGAATAGGCCACGCACAGCGCGCCGTGGATAAAGAATTCGATCGTCGCGTCCGTCGCCTGGTGAATATCGCGGATCTGATTGAGGTTCAGCTCGCGGGCCAGAACGATCTGCGAAAAGCCCACGTCGGAGAGAAACTTCGCCTTCTCAACCGTGCGGATATCGCACTGGGTGCTGGCATGCAGTTCGATAGGCGGAATATCCAGCTCAAGCACGCCCATATCCTGAACAATCAGGGCATCGACGCCGGTCTGGTAAAGATCGGTAATCAGACGCTGCGCGGGCTCCAGCTCATCATCATGAAGAATGGTGTTCAGGGTCACGAACACTTTCGCCCCGAAACGGTGGGCGAACGGCACCAGATCGGCAATATCGCGCAGGCTGTTGCTGGCGTTATGGCGGGCACCGAAGCCAGGGCCGCCGATATAGACGGCGTCAGCGCCATGAAGGATCGCTTCACGGGCAATGGCGGCGTCGCGGGCCGGGCTTAAAAGTTCAAGATGATGGGATTGCAGGCGCATACTTCGTCGTTATCCGTTATGGTCAAAATGGCGGCTATTGTAGTCAGAAGTCTGCGCCAGCGAAACAGTTTTGCGTAGCCTCAGCGGGGATAATGGATCAGAGAGTGAAAATGCACCGGCCGGTCGCTGCTGTTGCGGTAGGCGTGCGGTTTATCACCGGCAAAACGGACGCCAGAATCGGCATGAACCGTCTGCCACTCGTCGTTGATGTTCATCTCCAGCTCGCCGCTGATGACCACCACATGTTCAATCACGCCTGCCTCATGCGGCGTGGACTCGCTCAGGGCACCCGGTGCCAGCGTGATGGAAAAATGATCGAACCGGAGCGTCTCATCCCAGGGAAAGAGCGGTTTGACCACCATCGCCTGCTGCTGTGAATCAAACACAGCCGGCCTGTCCGCCTCGGGCGTAATGAAAGCGGAAAACGGGACGTTCAGCCCGGTGGCAATTTTCCACAGCGTCGACACCGTCGGGCTGGACTCATTGCGCTCGATTTGCCCGAGCATCGCTTTCGACACGCCCGTTTCGTCCGCCAGCTTCGACAAACTCCAGCCGCGCGCCTGGCGCAGCGTTTTCAGCTTTGCTGCAAGATGTTGTGTAATGTCCATGCTCCCTCCTGATGGCCCTGAGCATACCACTTGTACGCTATAGCGCACAGTGTTACCTTATCGCGGACGTTATAACGCACAGCGGAGTTTCTATGCGCCCTACCTCTCATCTCGTTCCAGTCGTACTGGCTGGATTTGTCGCCGTTCTGGTCGGTTACGCCAGTTCGGCAGCCATCATCTGGCAGGCCGCCGCGGCGGCAGGCGCCAGCGCGCAGCAGATTGCGGGCTGGATGACCGCGCTGGGGGTTGGGATGGGCGTCAGCACGCTGGCGCTCTCCTGGTGGTATAAAGCTCCGGTGCTGACCGCCTGGTCTACGCCCGGCGCGGCGCTGCTCGCCACCAGCCTGCACGGCGTGACGCTGGCCGAGACAATCGGCGTGTTTATCTTCGCCAACGCGCTCATTTTACTCTGCGGCATGACCGGGCTTTTCGCCCGCCTGATGAAGCTGATCCCACACTCACTGGCCGCGGCCATGCTGGCAGGCGTACTCCTTCAGTTTGGGCTGCATGCGTTTGCCCATCTGGACGGGCACTTTCTGCTGTGCGGCAGCATGATTGCCGCGTGGCTGCTGGCGAAAGCGCTGGCACCGCGCTATGCGATCGTCATTACGCTGCTGGTGGGCGGGATCGTGGCATGGGCGGGAGGTGACGTTGTCACCGATAAAATCACCATTTCCTTCGTGATACCTGAGTTTATTGCGCCCACGTTCACCTTCACCAGCCTGGTGAGCATCGGCTTGCCCTTCTTCCTGGTGACCATGGCCTCGCAAAATGCGCCCGGTTTCGCGACCATGAAAGCGTCCGGCTATCCGCTGGCGGTCTCACCGCTCATTATTTTTACGGGTGGGCTGGCGCTGCTGCTGTCCCCCTTCGGCGTCTTTTCCATCTGCATAGCCGCCATTACCGCCGCTATCTGTCAAAGCCCGGATGCCCACCCCGATGCCGGTAAACGCTGGCTGGCGGCCATCGCCGCGGGCGGGTTTTATCTGCTGGCGGGAGTGTTCGGCGGATCCATCACCGGGATAATGGCTGCGCTGCCGCTCAGCTGGATCCAGACGCTGGCCGGTCTGGCGCTGCTGGGTACCATCAGCGGGAGTTTATATCAGGCGTTGAATCATGAAGCGGAGCGCGACGCGGCTATCGTCACGTTTCTGATGACCGCAAGCGGCGTTACGATCCTGGGCATCGGCTCGGCATTCTGGGGGCTGGTGCTGGGCGGCGTAAGCTATGCCCTGTTTTCACGCGCTCGCCGCGCGCAGCTGTGACGGCGTGATGCCCATGACGCTGCGAAAACGGTTACTGAAGTGGCTGGCGGAGTTAAACCCGCAGGCCAGCGCGATATCCGTCAGCGGCGTCGAGGTATTCTGCACCAGGTTTTTCGCTTTTTCCATGCGCCGTTGCATGACGTACTGATGCGGCGCCAGCCCCGTCGACTGGCGGAACATGCGGGCAAAATGGTATTCGCTGAGTGCGGCCTGCGCCGCCAGATCGGCCAGCGTCAGGGGCTGTCCGAGGTTTTCTTCAATAAAAGCCAGCACGTTGCGCAGAACAAACGGCGATAGCCCGCCGGTAACGACCGGGAGCTTCCACTGAACGTTGGCGTAGTTTTGCAGCAGGTGGGTCAACAGCAGCGTAGAGGCCGTGCTCAGGGTGAGCTGGTTGGCCTGCTGCTGCCAGTCGCAGCCGAGCAGAAACTGGCGGTAAAGCGCGGTGATTTTCGGGTCGCTGCCAAAAATGCGCTCGTCCAGAGTCAGCGACAGGGGCCGCTTGTCCCAGATTTTTTCGCCCACATCGCGCAGGTGTTCATCGGTGCAGTAGAGATGGACAAACGACAGGTCATCGCGGATGTCCCACGTCGATTCGCTCTCTTTCGGCATCAGACAGAAACGGTCCGGTCCCCCGCCGTTCTTCCAGCCGCCCGGCGTCTTTTGATAGCTCTCGTAACCGTCGGCGACGTACAGACTAAGGGTATGATGATTGCTTTTAACCGTTATCGTATCGTGCTTGTTGTACCACGCCGCCAGCTGAATGCCGGAATTGAGCGCGACCGTTTCCCGCAGGACCGCATTCTGCTGGCGAAGCGTTTCAAAGGTATCGTAAGCGTAAGACATAACCGTTAGCGCGTTATTGTGTGAACGCTCAGTCTAAGAACTGTTGTCCCCCGTTGCCAGCCCCCGGAAAAGAAAAAAGCGCAAGATTTTGCAAGTCTACCGCAAGCCGGTGAAAGCCCCAGAGCGATGACAGCGCCATACTGCGGGCTTCCGTGGTTTGAGAAGAGAAAAAATATGAACGCGTTATTATACGGACTGGTGGTGATCATCTGGGGAACCACCTGGATTGCCATTTTCCTGCAGCAGGGTCCCGTACCCGCCCCCGTCTCTATTTTCTGGCGTTTCGCGGTGGCCAGCGCCACGATGATGGTGGTGTTACTTGCCCTGCGCCGGTTGCGTAAGCTGGCGCTGCGGGATCATCTGTTCTGCATGCTTCAGGGATGCTGCGTCTTCTGCTTTAATTTCTGGTGTTTTTATACCGCGGCGGCACACATCAACACCGGGCTGGAATCGGTGATCTTCTCCATGGCGGTGCTCTACAACGCTATTAACTGTTTTATTTTCTTTGGACAGCGCCCGCCCGCGCGTTTCTGGACGGCGGCGGCGCTGGGTCTTGTGGGGATCGTGACCCTTTTCTGGGACGACCTGCTGGCCAGCGGCTGGAGCGTATCGCTCCTGACGGGCATTGGCCTTTCCGCCCTCGGCACGTACGGCTTCTCGCTGGGCAATATGATCAGCATGCGCCATCAGCGCAGAGGTCTGGAAACCATGACCACCAACGCCTGGGCTATGCTTTACGGCACGCTGGTGATGGGGGGTATTGCGCTCTTCAGAGGCGACAGTTTTACCCCGGAATGGACGGTCACCTACATGGGCGCGCTGCTCTATCTGGCCCTCTTCGGCTCGGTGATTGCCTTTGGCGCCTACTTCACGCTGGTGGGACGTATCGGCCCCGGGAAAGCGGCCTACAGTACGCTGCTCTTCCCGCTGGTGGCGCTCTCTATCTCAACGGTGTATGAAGGCTACGTCTGGCACATCAACGGTATCGTCGGTTTGCTGCTGATTCTGGGCGGGAATATGGTGATGTTCACGAAACCAGAGACCTGGTTCAGGCGCCTGCGTACGGCGTAAAAAAAACGGCCTGCTCAATGCAGGCCGCTTAACGTTATTTCGCTGTTTTATGCACGTCAAACATGGTGGCGTCCGTCGCCATGTCGTCAACAACCTGCTTCAGCGTCGCAAAGGTCATCGGCGTACTTTCGTTATTCAGCTCTTTACCTTCACCTTTACGTACCACCTTCATCACCGGTTTATTGGTGGCCGCGTCGATCAGCTCACCTTCAAAATAGAGATGGGTATCCATGGTGCGATGGCCGGTAGCCATCTGCGTACCTGCTACCACCAGCGCGACCGGCACCACTTCATAGAACTGCAGGCCTTCTTTCTGCGAACTCACCCCGGTGATAGCACCGCGGAAAATCAGGCTGTGTTTACCCGGCGTGGTCACAATCGGCTTACGGGTACCAATAGCCGTTTTCATTTTGTTATTGGTGTAATCCAGCAGCTCATCAAGCGTTCTTTTACCAATCTGAGTGGTTGGTTTTGGCGCTGGATAATAGGTGATCGGCGTCCAGATAATGCTGTCATAGTTGGCTTCGTTATAGGAAGGGTCAACCCAACGCAGCGTTGGTTTACCCGTTGCAGACGTCGTCTGCTGCAAGCCGGAATAATCTTTTAAAAAGCCTGAATATTGTTCTGGAGCCGCGACTTTTGAAGAACAGCCCGCCACTGCCAATAAACCAGTAAGCACTGCAACTTTAAAAAAAGTTTGAGTACGCATGATAGTTTTCCATGTAATCTGCAAGTATGCATTTGAAGTTATAGCAAAAGTTCGGTGGGTTTGTTGTGACAAAAAATGACGTGGGGAGCACAAATTGCGAAAAGAATGCCCGGCAGCGTACCGGGCAGAGAAAATTACTGATTAATATCCACCTGCCAGAACAAATGTTTACCAAACGGATCGATTTCGTAACCTGTCACCTCTTTGCGCACCGGTTCGAAGATCGTTGAATGCGCAATCATGACCGCCGGCATCTGGTCATGCATGATCTGCTGCGCCTCTTTATACAGCGCTACGCGCTTGTCGCGATCGGTGGTTGATTTTGCTTCCGCGATAATTTTATCAAACGGCTTATAGCACCACTTCGCCGAATTCGAACCGCCGTTGGCCGAGGTGCAGGTAAACAGCGGGCCAAAGAAGTTGTCCGGATCGCCGGTGGCCGTCGTCCAGCCCATCAGCGCGGCCTGATGCTCTCCGCCCTTGACGCGTTTCAGGTACTCGCCCCATTCGTAGGTGACAATTTTGGTCTGCACGCCGATTTTCGCCCAGTCCGCCTGAATCATCTCCGCCATGCGTTTCGCATTCGGGTTATAGGGCCGCTGGACCGGCATCGCCCATAAATCAATGCTGACGCCGCTGGCAAAACCGGCCTCTTTCAGCAGCGCTTTCGCCTTCTCAGGATCGTAGTCGTAATCCTTAAGTTCGCTGTCGGCACTCCAGACGCCCGGCGGCAGCAGATTCTTCGCCACCGTTCCGGTACCGTGGAACACCGCGTCAATAATGGCCGGTTTGTTGATGGCCATCGCCAGCGCCTGACGGACCTTCACGTTATCCAGCGGCGGCTTCTGCGTGTTGAACGCCAGGAAGCCGGTATTCAGCCCCGCCTTGCTCATCAGGGTGATATCTTTGTTGGCCTTCATGCGCGGCAGATCGGCTGGGTTCGGGAACGGCATGACCTGACACTCGTTCTTTTCAATTTTGGCAAAACGTACGGAGGCATCCGGGGTAATGCTGAACACCAGCCTGTCCAGCTTTGATTTCCCCTGCCAGTAGTCGGCAAACGCCGTAAACAGAATGCGGGAATCCTTTTGATACTGCGCCAGCTTAAACGGCCCGGTGCCAATGGGCTGCATATCCACCTTCTCCGGCGTGCCCGCTTTCAACATTGCATCGGCATACTCCGCGGAGAGGATCGAGGCAAAATACCATGCCAGATCCGCAACAAACGGCGCTTCAGGGTGCGCCAGGGTAAAGCGCACCGTGTGGTCATCGACTTTATCAATAGCGGTAATCAGGCTGCCAAACTCCAGGCTTTCGAAGTTGGAATAGCTGCCGTTTGAGACGTTGTGATAGGGATGGTTCACGTCCTTCTGGCGCATAAACGAGAAGATCACGTCATCGGCGTTAAAATCGCGGGTCGGCGTGAAGAATTTATTGCTCTGAAACTTCACCCCTTTACGCAGATGGAAGGTATAAACCTTGCCGTCGTCGCTCACCTCCCAGCGCTCTGCCAGGCTCGGCACCAGCTCCGTGGTGCCGGGTTTGAAATCGACCAGCCGGTTGTAGACCGGCACTGCGCTGGCATCCACGCTGGTGCCCGAGGTGTATAACTGGGGATTAAAGTTTTCCGGTGACCCTTCGGAGCAATACACCAGCGTTTTCGCGGCTACGGTGGAACTGACCGTGAGCGCAGCGAGTGCCAGCGTTAACGTTGTGCGTTTGCTTGTCATCATTTATTCCTGTCTTTTTAATTCGACGGCTAATTAATTCTTTTGCCATTTCATAAATAACATTAAAGTGAAGTGGCAAACACCCGAAAAATAAATAAGGAAGAAAACACTATGGGCTCGCCGCTTTCCAGACAATTAACGCACCGTTTTTTCCGCTATCTTGCGATTACCAGCCAAAGCGATCCGAAAGTGAAAACTCTGCCCTCGACGCCGGGCCAACAGGACATGGCGGGAGAGCTGGCACAGGAGCTGACACAGCTGGGGTTAGACGACATCGTGATTGACGAATTCGCGACCGTGACGGCAGTGAAAAAAGGCAACGTGCCCGGCGCGCCGCGCATCGGCTTTATTACCCACATTGATACCGTTGACGTCGGTTTATCACCGAATATTCATCCACAAATATTAACGTTTAATGGTGAAGATCTCTGTCTGAATAAGGAAAAAGACATCTGGCTGCGCGTGAACGAGCACCCGGAAATTCTGGCTTATCCGAATGAGGAGATTATTTTCAGCGACGGTACCAGCGTATTGGGCGCAGACAATAAAGCGGCGGTGACGGTGGTAATGACCGTACTGGAAAACCTCACCGCTGAGCATCAGCATGGCGACATTGTGGTCGCGTTTGTGCCCGACGAAGAGATTGGCCTGAACGGCGCCAAGGCGTTGGATCTGAAACGCTTCGACGTGGACTTTGCCTGGACCATCGACTGCTGTGAGCTGGGAGAAATTGTTTACGAGAATTTTAACGCGGCAGCGGCAGAGATCCACTTCACCGGCGTGACGGCGCACCCGATGTCCGCTAAAGGGGTACTGGTGAACCCGTTATTGATGGCGACCGACTTCATCAGCCATTTCGACCGCCAGCAAACCCCGGAGTGCACCGAGGGCCGCGAGGGCTATATCTGGTTTAACGGCATTCAGGCCGGACAGAACGACGCCGTGCTAAAGGCTAATATTCGCGATTTTGATAAAGCCAGCTTTGCCGCCCGCAAGCAGCAGATTGCGGACGTCGCCGCGCTGATTGCCGCCCAACACCCGACGGCGAAGGTCGACTATCGCATTGAAGATACCTACAGCAACATCAGCAATGCGATTGGTGAAGACCGGCGCGCCATCGACCTGATGTTTGAGGCGATGGAATCGCTCGGCATCACCCCAAAACCGATCCCTATGCGCGGCGGCACGGACGGTGCGGCGCTGTCGGCAAAAGGGCTACTCACCCCGAACTTCTTCACCGGCGCGCATAATTTCCACTCGAAGTTTGAGTTCCTGCCGCTGTCGTCGTTCGAGGCGTCTTACAAGACTGCCCTGCAGATCTGCCTGCTGGCCGCCCGTTAAGCGGGCTTGCGCGCCAGCATGGTGGCAAAGCGCAGCTTGATGCGGTTGCCGTTTTCATCGGTGCGGTGCAGTTCGCCAACCTCTTCGTTGTATTTGAGCAGCTCCCAGCCTTCGTAGTAGCTGCTCAGCTCACCGCTTTTGAACGCAAACGGGAAGCCCACGGTGCACGGGTAATCCGCCGTGTCCATCGCGGCAACGATCAGGTTGTAGCCGCCGGGTTTGGTGCAGCGCTGCATGTTGGCGATAAGGCCCGGAATGGTTTTCGCCTCCAGGAACATCAGCACCACGGTGGAGAGAATAAAGTCGTACTCGCCGTCAAAGCTCAGGCTGTTAAGATCTTTGACGGCAGTGTGCAGATTCTCAATCCCTTCTGCCGCCTTGATGCGCTCAATGTTATCAACGCTCATCGGGTTTTTATCCCAGGCGGTCACCTCGTGGCCGTTGGCCGCCAGGTAAAGGCTGTTGCGGCCATTTCCGCAGCCCAGATCCAATGTCTTGCCGGGCTTTACGATCCCCGCGCTGTACAGCACCTCTGAATGCGTACGGGTTAAGCCATATTTTTCTGTGAAGTAATTTTCATCGACAGCCATTATTTTTCCTCAGATTGCATAAGCAGTGCCTTATCAGTGCGCACCAGAAGTTTGCCCTGAATCAGCAGAATAAACGTACGGACCAACAGCATCCCAATGATGAGATTGGTAAAGATAAACAGCGGCACGGCAATGGCGTGGAAGAATCCAGACGAACTGCCATGACCCAGATGCAGCCCGGTGGTAGCCAGAGCCGACACGCCAAACGAGAAACTCCAGAAGGAGGCGTTAAACGGCTGAGACACATACCACGGCAGCAGGCGCAGCATAAAGAGCAACTGCAACAGGCCGTAGCCGAACAGCATTTTGGCGAAGGTGTCGGCTTCCCCACCGTTGACGCTAAACCAGGCGCTGCACGCCACCAGCGCGGGCGCCAGCTGAATGCCTAAAGCGGTGCGCTGCGCGGTGGGAAGCTCCCCGGCGCTGCGAAGACGCTGGAGGATCACCGGCTCCAGGCTGAGCCAGGAAAAGACGCCCGCGCCGAGAAAAACGAGCCCTGCATCGTTGAACCCCAGAGCACCGCACGCCATCGCGCTGATGAAATTATTCGCCACCGTCGGCAGATACAATCCGGGCGTGGTGGCCTCCTGCGGGTGCCTGCCTCGCCAGAGCCCGGCGCTTTGCCAGGCGGAATAAGCAAGCTGTAACACCACGCCCACGCCGAAAAGCGCCAGCGATACCGGGCGGAACCAGGGCACAAAACCGATGGCGACCAGCATGGTGGTGGCCGGAAAAAGGCTGACGAAGCTGCTCATTACCGGGTGGCGCATCTCTGCCAGCACGCTGTGCGGGAAACGGATCGCACGGGTAATAAACGCCGTCGTCAGTAAAAACCAGCAGGCAACTGCGAGAGCGACCAGAATCTCACCCGGCCAGCGCGTCACCGGCCACAGGGTGCTGGCGTATCGCCAGGCGAAACCCATGCCGATGATGCCCAGCACCATGCCAAAATAGCCTGCGGGAAGGTTAAGCGCCTGTTCAGGTTTGTTTAATTTATCCATTAATTTGAATTATTAAAATGTATTTTAAATGCCATTTTAAGGGGTTTCAGCAACGGATGCCAGCACAACGGAAAGCCAAAAGTTTGCTACGTTTAGTGAAGACGCATATCAGGGACCCCACGATGAATAAGTATCGGCTCAGCGATGAAACCCGGCTCTGGCAATGGAAAAATGGCGAAACATCCCACTCAACGACGCTGCGGCAGATTATCGCTACGGTGGACTTTAACGATGTGAAGGCCGGCACGAAAGGCGGCTGGATTGACGATGAGCGCGCCCTTGCGCAGGACGGGGACTGCTGGATCTACGATGAAAACAGCGTGGTATTCGCTGGCGCAACCGTGTCCGGCAACGCGCGCCTGACCCTGCCGTGCACCGTCAGCCATGACGCGCATATCGGCGATAACTGCTGGCTTGACGCCGCAGAGGTCAGCCACGGAGCGCGAATAAGTGACAACGTCACTATTCAGCACTCCTGCGTGCGGGGTGAGTGCCATCTCTACGGCGATGCGCGCGTGCTGCACAACAGCGTCATCATTGCCGCTAAAGGCCTCACGCCGGACCACGACCAGATCCTGCAAATTTACGGCAAGGCGACGGTAAGCCGATCGCGCATTGTGCATCAGGCACAAATATACGGCGAGGCGATGGTGAATAACGCGTTTGTTGAGCACCGCGCCGAAGTGTTCGACTGTGCGATCCTCGAAGGTAACGAACTCAACAACGTCTGGGTGTGCGACTGCGCCAAAGTGTACGGCAACGCCCGCGTAATAGCCGGTTTCGACGATGACGCCATCCCTACCGTGCGCTACAGCTCTCAGATTGCCGAGAACGCCGTGGTGGAAGGAAACTGCATCATCAAGCACCACGTCCTGATCGGCGGTCAGGCATGGCTGCGCGGCGGGCCGATCATGCTGGATGATAAAGTGGTGATTCAGGGACGCGCGCGGATCAGCGGCGACGTGCTGATTGAGCATCGGGTAGAAATCACCGACGATGCGGTGATAGAGGCCTTTGCTGGTGAGAGCATTCACCTGCGCGGTGAAAAGGTGATCAACGGCGACCAGCGCATCACCCGCACGCCGCTGCTGGGGGCGCTATAGGGTATAAATTTTGCCGTAGATGTTCACATCGTCATAGGCGCCATTGAGGTATTCCGCTTCCCGCAGGCACCCTTCCAGCGTAAAACCGTTGCGCAGGGCCACGCTGTTGCTGTGCTGATTCGCCACCCGACACTTGATCACAAAACGGCGGATCTCACCGCTCTCAGCGTAGTAGCGCATAAACGCCTGCAGCGACTGCGAGAGGATCCCCTGCCCCTGGTGTGCTTCATCCAGCCAGTAGCCGATATACGCGGCTTTGTTGGCAGGCTCAATCGCATTAAACGACAGTACGCCGACCAGCGCATCCTCCCTGAAGATCAAAAACATTTTGGCGTAGCCGCGCTGGTGCAGCATCTGGTTACTCTGCACGTTGCGTCGGGTATCGTCCTCGCTGCCCACGTGCTGCGCCCATTCAAAGGCGGTTTGCAGATAGGCTCTGTTTTTGACGACGAGGTTATGCAGTTCGGCGGTGTAGCGCTCTTCAACGGCGCGAAGCTCGAGCGCGTCAGATACGGGAATAGTTTCGGATTGTGTTGCGGTCATTGCCCCTCACCCTAACCCTCTCCCACAGGGAGAGGGAATCGATCGTTAACGCATTACCCGGTCATCAACGTAATGACGTTTATCCGGCGCTGGCGGGAAATACTGATACAGCCAGGTTTCGCTGATGGCATCGCCCTGGCAGCGCAGGAACAGGCGCATATCCACCGGCTCCGTCGAATCCGACGTTGGGTACCAGTCAAACAGAATGCGATACCCGTCAAACGGCTCAACGTAAAGGATCTCAACCTGCTTCGCTTCACCGCTGGAGAGCGTAATCACCGGCTCAATGCCTTTTGGCGCAGCGGCCTTCAGGTCGCCGCCGACGAAGTCGATAGCAAAGCGACGGGCCCACACTTTCGGATAGTGTTCGCCCGGCGCCCAGCCCTCCGGGAAGCCGCCCATGCCGGTGCGGGTCGCGTAAACGTTGGCCAGCGGGGAACGCACCGGCGGCTGCGCGCTCCAGTAGAGACGATATTTAAAGTCCAGCTCGTCGCCCGCTTTCACCGGTTTTTCCGGCTGCCAGAAGCAGACCACGTTATCCAGCGTTTCACCGGTGGTTGGGATCTCCATCAGCGCGATAGATCCTTTCCCCCAGTCGTTGCGCGGCTCAACCCACAGGCTCGGGCGCTTGTTATACCAGCCCATCACGTCCTGATAGTGGGAGAAATCGCGATCGAGCTGCAGCAGGCCGAACCCTTTCGGGTTTTTGTCCAGATAGGCATTAAACTGCAGCTTCTGCGGGTTATTGAGCGGACGGCAGATCCACTCCCCGTTGCCGCGCCACATTGCCAGGCGGTCGGAGTCGTGGATTTGCGGGTGAATGGTGTCGCACATGCGGCGTTCGTTGTTGCCGCAACTGAACATGCTGGTCATCGGCGCGATGCCCAGCTGCTTAATGTCCTTACGCGCGTAGAGATGGTTTTCCACCTCCATGATCACCTGGCTCTTCTCGCAGTGGATCACGAATTTATAGGCACCGGTGACGCTCGGGCTGTCCAGCAGCGTATAGACGGTAAAGGTGGTATCGCCAGGCTTGACGGTTTCAAACCAGAAGGAGGTGAAGTCCGGGAACTCTTCCGGGGTGTCGGTAAAGGTATCTACCGCCAGACCGCGCGCGGAAAGCCCGTACTGGTAGGTGTCGTCCACCGCGCGGAAATAGCTCGCCCCGAGGAAAGAGACGATATCGCGGCGCGCCAGCTCAGGCGCTTTAAAGGCGCGGAAGCCCGCAAAGCCGAGATCGCTTTGCCCTTCCAGCTGTTTGGTATCGACACCCGTGTCACCGTAGCTGAACAGCTCAGGGCGGAAGTGGATCTCGCGCGCCATAGAGGTAGACTGGTCCAGCGAGAACATCCGCACACGGCGGCGGAACCCCATTCCCATGTGGAAGAACTGCACGTCCAGCTGACGCCCTTCAATGTTGTTCCACAGAGACTGTTTTTCATCGTAGCGGATGGCGTTATACGCCTGCGGCGTCATGGTCGCCAGCGTCTCCGGCAGCGGACGCGGCGCGCCACCCCACGGGGTTTTCGCCAGGTCATGCGCCATGGATTGCAGTACGGAGAAGTCAAACCGACGGCTCTGACCGTCAGCGATGTCAGAGTCAGCCGCATATGCCGCTTTGGAAAACAGGGAAGCAAGGCCGGAGGTGCCGCTCAGGGCTGCCACAGCCAGCGAGCCTTTTAGAAAACGTCTGCGATTCATGCCTGGAAAAACGTCCTTATGGTCGTGTGAATGTGTTTCGCGCTCGGCGAAATGACGGCAAGAAAGAACGCACAGCCTAAACAAAAATGGTTAAGAATCCAATTGTTGGCCGGTGATTATATGAACAAAGTGAGAAATATTTTCTGTCGACCAGAACGGCCCGAAAGTGGTGTAAAGAAAGCCTGGAAAATGTGTAGAAAAATGCCCCGTCAGGACATCAGCTGACGGGGCCAATGAGGCGGTTATTTTACGCTGACATCGATACCCGGGAAGTACTTATCAGCGAGTTTGGCGATCGTGCCGTCGGCACGTACTTTATCAATGGCGGCATCAAGCTGCTTTTTGGTGGCCTCGTCACCTTTGCGCAACCCAAAGCCGATCCCACTGCCGAGGATTGTGTCGTCAGACACCGGTTTGCCGATGAAGCCAAACCCTTTTCCCTGCGGCTTGCTGAGGAAACCCGCCTGCCCGGCCGCGGACATGACCAGCGAGGCGTCAATGCGGCCATTCAGCAGGTCACCCCAGGCCATATTCTGATCTTTATACGACACCACGGTGACACCCTGCTTTTCCCAGTGCTCTTTGGCATAGGTTTCCTGAATAGACCCCTGCAGCACGCCGATGGTTTTCCCCTTCAGCCCTTCAGGCGTTGCTTCGACCGCCGTACCGGCCTTGCCCACCAGCTGAGACGGAATGCGGTAGATCGGCTGGGTAAAATCGATGCTCTTGCGGCGCTGCTCGGTAATGTTCATCGCCGAGTTGATGGCGTCTAACTTCTTCGCCACCAGCCCCGGGATCAGCGCGTCAAACGAGGTTTCGACCCAGCTGCACTTCAGCGCTGCCGCTTTGCAGATGGCATTTCCCAGCTCAACGTCAAACCCTTCCAGTTCGCCTGCCGCATTACGGCTTTCAAACGGCGGATATTCCGCTTCCAGACCGTAGCGCAGCTCGGTGGCCGCGAAGGAGGAAAAGGTACACAGCAATCCCATGCCGACAACTAACGCGCGTAATTTCATTTCAAACTCCTCAGAGCCTATCCCAGTAGGCGTAATTGTTGAAGACAGTTTGGAACCGGACAGCGCACAGAAACCGGAACGTACATGTAGTACGTGAGGATTTCGAGCACTGCCCGGTGCCAAAATGGCGAATAAAATAGCCTAATGGGATAGGCTCAGCGTGGTTTAACCTGACACAGGGCTTGAGCACCTGCCCGTAACGTCGCCTCATCTTTCGCAAAAGAGAGACGAATCAATTTATTATCCGTGCCGTCGGCATAAAACGCCGACAGCGGAATGGTGGCAACACCGTACTCAACAATCAGCCGCTTCACCAGCTCGCTGTCGCGCTCGTCGCTGAACTGGCTGTAGTCCGCCAGCATAAAGAACGACCCGGCGCTCGGAAGCAGGGTAAACGGCGAATCGGCCAGCAGGCCGTGCAGCAGATCGCGCTTACGCTGGTAAAACGCCGACAGCGACAGCCAGGTTTGCGGATCGGTCATGTGTTCTGCAAACGCGTATTGCATTGGCGTATCGGCAGAGAACATCAAAAATTGATGGACTTTACATATCTCGTCCATTAGCTCTGCGGGTGCCACACAATAACCCACGCGCCAGCCGGTGACGTGATAGGTTTTTCCGAAAGAAGAAATAATCACGCTACGCTCCGCCAGCTGCGGGTGCGTGGCCATCCCGTGGTGCGGTTCACCATCAAACACGACGTGTTCGTACACTTCGTCAGACAAAATAATGATGTCGGTATTGCGCGTCAGCGCCGCCAGCTGCTGCAGGTCATTAGCGGAGAAGACCTGGCCGCTCGGGTTGTGCGGCGTATTGATGATGATCATGCGCGTGCGCGGGGTGATTGCCGCACGGACCTCATCCCAGTTGACGGCAAAATCCGGCACCGTGAGCTTGATGGCGACAGGCGTTGCCCCCTGCAGACGAACAATCGGCGCGTAGCTGTCAAACGACGGCTCAAAGTAGATCACCTCATCGCCAGGGTGCACCAGCCCGCTTATCGCCGAATAGAGCCCTTCGCTGGCGCTGGCGGTGACCAGCACCTCGCTGGCAGGGTTATACTGCGTGCCGTAGAGCGCGGCAATCTTATCGGCGATGCGTTCTTTGAGCGGCTGCAGGCCGGTCATCGACGCATACTGGTTATGCCCTGCCTCCATTGCGCGGGTAACGCCGGCGATCAGCTTCGGGTCGCAGGAAAAATTCGGTGCCCCCTGAGAAAGGTTGATGGCGTTATGCTGGGCCGAAAGCTGGCCGATAACGGTAAAAATGGTGGTCCCCACGTCTGGCAGCTTGGAGCGCGTTTGCACCGGCGTTCGTAAAGTCATCCTCTTTCCCTTCTCATGGATATTGCATAACTATTCAAACAACAACTCCGTTGCCGGGACAATCGAATTGTTGTCATAATAGCCATGAGAAAAATGCATAGCTGAGGTGTTTCAATGTCACGCCGTTCGCTCCCGCTCAATGCCATCGACGCATTTTTAGTCACCGCGCGTCATCTGAATCTTACCCACGCCGCCGCGGAACTCTGCCTGACGCAGGGGGCCGTGAGCCGTAAGATTGCCTCCCTTGAAGCCTGGTTTGGCTTTCCGCTGTTTGAGCGCCACGCGCGCGGGTTGCGCCTCTCCCCTCAGGGCAGCGCCCTGCTTCCCGAACTGCAGTCCTCCTTCGAACAACTGCTGAGCGTGGCCGACCAGGCCCGCAGCCAGCACACGGTGATCCGCCTCAAGGCCCCCACCTGCGCGATGCGCTGGCTGGTGCCGCGCCTGCTGGAAGTGGAGCGCGAGCAGCCGGATCTGCAGATCGCGCTCACCACCACGACCGATCATAACGTCAATTTCAAAACCGAATCTTACGATGCCGCCATCGTCTTCGGCACGCACATGAGCGCAGGCGATCTGCTGTTCGAAGAGGCGCTGACGCCGGTGTTCAGCCCCGTGCGAGCGGGTGCCGCGCTGGGTTCGCTGACGTTTCTTCATCCGACAAGGGATAAGACAGACTGGTCACTGTGGCTGGCGAATCAGGAAGGTACGGGCTTTGCTATGCACAAAAATCAACACTTCGATACGATGGATCTCGCCATTACCGCCGCCATTCAGGGGCTGGGCGTAGCCATTGCCGACGAAACGCTGGTGGCAGAAGATATCCGCGCCGGAAGGCTAATGCGGCCCTATGAGACCAGCATTAAAACCGGCGCGAGCTACCGGCTGGTGCTGCGCGAAACGCCTTGTCAGGAGAATGGTCTGGCGGCGTTTCGCGCCTGTTTGCTTAATCGAGGCTGACGTGGTGCTTCATTACGCGCTTGAAGAGGCTCATGCGGGCGCGCATAAAGCGGTTTTCAAGCCTGAAACCTGCATGTTTATTCACACCAATACGTAACAGCACGTCCCGCCCTTTGCGGCAGGCGGGCCAGCGCGTCGGCCCGTGAAGGCTGTCATGCGTTCCGGCATCGCGCGCAAAGCTCACCCAGTAATCAGCCACCTGGGCGGCAAACGCCAGATCCCGTTCGTTAACGTACTGGCGCGAAGGCTCCACCTGCCCGAGGGTATCGAACGCGTACGGCACCTCATTGCCGTGCCAGGCACCGTTGATATAGGTGGCGTGTTCCGCTTCGGCCACATAGTCAAACCAGTAGCGCCAGCAAAGCCCGCCGACGCGCTGCTGGGCCTGCATCACCACGTAGCCCATAGTGGTGAAGGCCATGTCGCGGCACACCTGCCTGCCGAGCTCCTCGTCGCCCTTCACGCCCGGATAAAGCAGCTTGATGAGCCCCAGCCCGAAGCGGCGCTCCCGGCGAAGCTTCTGGATCTGCCCGGCGAGATCGACACCAAACACCGCCATCACGCTGGCTTCATCGCTGTTGGAGCCAATCATCACCGGCACGGGATGCTGGCGGGCGGCGAAAAAGACGTCCAGCATCGCCTCCGGCAAAACGCAATCCCCAACGATAGGGGCCGGGGCGACGTTCAGCGGCGCGGTCAGCGGCCAGAACGCCTCGGGCGGGATCGCGCGCAGCTGCTCTGCCGTCGCATTTCCCAGCCCGAAGTGGGCGGCCAGCGCTTCCCCTTTTTGCAGGGCCTGCGCGCGCGGCGTATCCGGCAAAGTGTACCCGCTTTGCACTATCGCCTTATGGAATAGTCCTTTCGCCAGCGGCGAGGCCAGCAGCGACAGCACGCTGCGCGCGCCGGCGGATTCACCAAACAGGGTCACGTTATTCGGGTCGCCACCAAACGCGGCAATATTATCCCGCACCCATTCGAGCGCGGCGATCTGGTCCAGCAGGGCAAAATTATGCACCACCCGCTCCTCTTCACCTTCCAGAGCGGGATGGGCGAAGAAGCCGAGATGGCCGAGACGGTAGTTAATCGTGACGACAACCACACCGCGGGATGCCAGGGCTTTGCCGTTATACGGCGGCAGGCTTCCGGCGCCGATCGTAAACCCGCCGCCGTGCAGCCAGACCATGACCGGCAGCGGCCCGGTACGGTCGATAGGGGACCAGACGTTCAGATAGAGGCAGTCTTCAGAAAACTGGCCGGGATCGCCCCCGCCCAGCTCCTGACAATATTCACTGCTTTGCCAGCTTGAGGGCGAAAAGTCGGTAGCTGCACGCACGCCATCCCAGCGTTCCGGCGGCCGGGGTGAGCGCCAGCGCCAGTCGCCAACGGGAGGTGCGGCATAGGGAATACCGCGCCAGAGGTGAACGTTTTCATCGGTTAAACCAGACAGTGCGCCCTGGCGCGTTTCAACCACAGGGGCGGAAGGATTTTGCATAACGACCTTATTTTTTCCATCACACCCCTGAAGAGTAACGATTTCAGAGCAAACCGCAACGCTGTTTGCTGCGCGTTTCCGCCTCCTCGTAGAGCGTAAATTCGTCATACACCGGGCAGCCGAGTGCGGCTTCAAACGCATTGCGGCTGGCATTTCCGTGGCTGCGCGCCTGGGTTTCATTCCCGAGATTGGACTGGAAAATCCCCGCCGCGCTGACCGGAAGGAAATCTTCGTAAATTATCGGCTGGGCCACCACCCACCCGCGCTCGATCAGCGGCTGCGGGTCATCCCCCGGACGAAACGCGTGACGATGGGCCTCTCCCGCCGGGGTCAGGCGATAGCGAAAATACGCCAGCTCCTGACGGCGAAGGAACATTTCGCTGTCCGGGAAGGCGCTGAAAATCTCCCGCAAATGCAGCTGGTGCGTGAGGTTATCTTTTCCGGTTCCGGCCTGGGCCAGCAGGCTATCGTACAGTTCACGGCCTTTCGGGGTCAGTGCCACGCCGCGCTGTTCAATTTCACCGAAGCGCGCGGTGTGGGTGCCTTTATGTTCCCCGGCGAAAAGCACCGGCTCTTCGAGGGCTTTAAAGCTGGTCTGACGCAGCAGGATCGGCACTTCACGACGCGGCGGCCCTTCGATCAGAATTTTGGGCTCAATCCCATACTTCGGCATCAGCTCCTGCACCCGATCAATGTCCAGCGTGCGCGGCGTGAGGTGGTTGATATGGCACCCCGGGAAGCAGACCACGTCAGCTATCAGGCGGTGCTCGTTACTTAACGCCAGGTAGGTCTCCTGGTCGACCGTTGCATGACGGTGCCAGCGGAAGGTTTCTAACGCTTCCTGCACAAACTCGCGCGCCTGCGCTTCGGTAAAGTGCCCTTCCGACTCATGGAGGTCAATAAGTTCCAGACAGCGCGGCGTAAAGATGTTCCGCTGAGAGAGAATTTCTGCCGCCCGCTCGCGTAACGCCACGTTTTCAATCAGCTCAAGGCGCAGCAGTGAGGTAAAGATACGAAACGGATTGCGGCACAGCGCCGCATCGTCAACCGGACGAAACGCCGTTGAGTGGACCGGTACCCCCGCCTGAGAAAGATCGTAATAGCTGACCGGGAACATGCCCATGATGGCAAACATACGACGCAGGGTGGAAAGCTCTTGTGCCGTACCGACGCGGATCGCCCCGTGACGCTCTACGTTCAGGCGCGCCAGCTCGTCGGCGTTCGCTAGTTGTTCATGTAATAGTGGGTTATTTTCCAGAACCGCCAGGTTTACGTCCGCGACCAGCTCAAGCAAGGTGCCGTACTGCGGAACTTCCTGCTGGTACATCGCCGACATAGCCTGCGAAAAATGTTCCCGAATATCATCAGCCGTGATGGTGTTCGCCATGATGTCATGCCTCCAGTGAATATTACCTGGAGTGTAGAGAAGGCCGTTCCTTCCGGGGGGAAGAATTTCTGATTTGTGATCTTAAGACGCCAGTGGTTAAACCGTGTGCTACCGCCCCCTATCAGCCGCCTCGTCATTTTTTCCAGGATTTTCCTTATAATTCGTAGCGGCTATTTTCTCTAGCCCTAAAGGGGTAATTTTCCCCAAATCACCGCTAGCAAATTATTCGTTTTTGCTACGCCATTATTATTGGCCTCAACCTTCCGCTTTTTAAATGAAACTTAGGACTAATCTGAACATTTTTTTACAAGTCCTTCCCACACCTCCATATTTCCAAACCAAGCGAAGCGCAAACGCAGCAATAATTAAATATAACGCAACCGCTAATGGCGAAACGAATTTGACGTATGCCTCACAGCGACTAGAGTTATTACTCGAACGACGAGTGATACGGAATATTTTTCGTATCGTACTGACATAACCAATATATGACTATGAGGTTTAATATGGCAGAGCATCGTGGTGGTTCCGGTAATTTCGCTGAAGACCGTGAAAAAGCATCAGAAGCTGGACGTAAAGGCGGCCAGCACAGCGGTGGTAATTTCAAAAACGATCCGCAACGCGCATCTGAAGCGGGTAAGAAAGGGGGACAGAACAGTCACGGCGGAGGCCGTAAATCTGATAATTCCTGATCTTATTTAGTACTCTTTTAATAAAACCTGAGAGCATGCTGCGGGCTGAAAAGCTCGCAGTACCCTTTCCTTATTTTACCGGAGCGTAATTATTATGAATATGAAAAGTGTTGAGGATGTATTTATTCATCTTCTGTCCGATACCTACAGCGCTGAAAAACAACTTACCCGAGCGTTAAGCAAACTCGCTCGCGCCGCCGCCAGCGAGAAGCTGAGCGCCGCCTTCACCGCGCACCTGGAGGAGACGCAGGGTCAGATTGAACGTATTGACCAGATCGTCGAACAGGAAGACGGTATTAAGCTCAAGCGCATGAAGTGCGTGGCAATGGAAGGCTTAATTGAAGAAGCCAACGAAGTTATCGAAAGTACGGAAAAAAATGAAGTGCGTGATGCCGCGTTAATTGCCGCTGCGCAAAAAGTGGAGCATTACGAAATAGCCAGCTACGGTACCCTTGCGACCCTCGCAGAACAACTGGGCTACAAAAAAGCCGTTAAACTTCTTGCCGAAACGCTGGAAGAAGAGAAAGAGACCGACCTTAAACTCACCGACCTGGCCGTTGGCAATATTAACCAAAAAGCGCAGAAATGACGCGATAAGACAGGTTAAATAAAATGAGCATCAGTCCCAGGACAATTAAACGGTGCCATTTAGCGGCAGCAATAATATGGTTCATTCTCGCTATCCCTTCCGTAATATGGTGGAAGAATAGCGTCCTATGGGTCATTATCATCAGCATTTACGCCAATATTGTCGGCCACTTATCTGGCTACAGTGCCGCACGTGCCGATCAGGCTGCTGAAAGTGAGACCAAATAAGCGAACCCCTAATGAGGATACAATGATGAATCACGTAGAACACTACCATGACTGGCTACGCGATGCCCATGCAATGGAAAAGCAAGCCGAATCTATGCTGGAATCCATGGCCAGCCGTATTGATAATTATCCTGATGTTCGCGCCAGAATTGAGCAACATATTAATGAGACAAAACGGCAAATTACATTGCTGGAGGAAATCCTCGACCGTAATGATATTTCTCGTTCGGTCTTAAAAGACTCGATGAGCAAAATGGCGGCCCTGGGTCAATCCATCGGCGGTATGTTCCCGTCCGATGAGATCGTTAAGGGCTCGATCAGCGGCTATGTCTTCGAACAGTTTGAAATCGCCTGCTACACCTCCCTGCTCGCTGCGGCGAAAAAAGCGGGCGATACCGCCTCTGTGCCAGCCATTGAGACGATCCTCGCAGAAGAGCGCGAAATGGCCGACTGGCTGATTCGCCATATCCCGCAAACGACGGAACAGTTCCTGCTGCGTTCAGACGCAGACGGTGTCGAAGCGAAAAAATAATCCACAGGAGAGTGCCTATGTTTCGACACGTCAAACAGCTGCAATATACGGTTCGAGTCGCCGAACCCAACCCCGGTCTTGCTAACCTTTTACTGGAACAGTTTGGCGGGCCGCAGGGCGAACTGGCTGCCGCCTGCCGTTACTTCACTCAGGGCCTGAGCGATGACGATCCGGGCCGCAAGGATATGCTGATGGATATCGCCACCGAGGAGCTAAGCCACCTCGAAATCATCGGTACGCTGGTTGGTATGCTGAACAAAGGTGCCAAAGGCGCGCTGGCGGAAGGGGTGGAAAATGAGGCTGAACTGTATCGGTCCATGACCGAAAACGGTAACGACAGCCACATCACCTCCCTCCTCTACGGCGGCGGTACCCCGCTCACTAACTCGGCGGGCGTGCCCTGGACGGCAGCCTACGTCGATACCATCGGCGAGCCGACGGCGGATCTGCGCTCGAACGTGGCGGCAGAGGCCAGGGCGAAAATCATCTATGAACGGCTGATTAACGTCACTGACGATCCCGGAGTGAAGGATGCGCTGGCGTTTCTGATGACGCGTGAGGCGGCGCATCAGCTCTCCTTTGAGAAGGCGCTGCAGTCCATTCGTAATAATTTCCCGCCGGGAAAACTGCCGCCAATCGAGGAATTCACCAACAAGTACTACAATATGTCTGAAGGTGGAGAGGTTCGCGGAAGCTGGAACAGCGATAAGCACTTTGATTACGTTGAGTCCCCCCAGCCTGCGGTTGATGGCGGAGACGGTAGCGCCAGCGTGACGCTCACAGCTGAACAGGCAACCCTGGTTAAGGCGATGTCTGCCCGCACCAAGTCCGATCCCCATTCCGACCCGCTGACCGGTGCCGAGCTGGGTGCCGGAAAGAGTAAACCGTAATCGGTTTTGCCGGGCATTCTGACCTGCCCGGCAATTCTCGTGCCCCATCGCTTCAGAGGTACGGACCATGTTCGAACTTGATGCATTTCATCTCGCCAGAATTCAGTTCGCTTTTACCGTCTCGTTTCACATTCTTTTCCCGGCGATCACCATCGGTCTTGCCAGCTATCTGGTCGTGCTCGAAGGCATGTGGCTGCGCACCAAAAACGACGTCTGGCGCTCGCTGTACCACTTCTGGCTCAAGATATTTGCCGTTAACTTCGGGATGGGTGTCGTTTCCGGGCTAGTCATGGCGTATCAGTTCGGCACCAACTGGAGCGGGTTCTCCCAGTTCGCAGGCAGTATTACCGGTCCCCTGCTGACCTACGAGGTGTTAACCGCCTTCTTCCTGGAAGCTGGCTTTCTTGGCGTAATGATGTTCGGCTGGAACAAGGTCGGCCCTGGGCTGCACTTCTTTTCAACCTGCATGGTGGCGCTCGGCACGCTGATGTCGACCTTCTGGATCCTCGCCTCAAACAGCTGGATGCACACCCCGCAGGGTTTTACTATCGAGAACGGGCAGGTCATTCCGCAGGACTGGCTGGCGATTATCTTTAACCCCTCCTTCCCTTACCGCCTGATTCATATGGCCATCGCCGCATTTCTGAGCAGCGCGCTGTTTGTCGGCGCGTCAGGCGCATGGCACCTGCTGCGCGGTAACGATACCCCTGCCATACGCACCATGTTCTCCATGGCGATGTGGATGGCGCTGCTGGTTGCCCCCATTCAGGCCGTCGTGGGCGATATGCACGGCCTTAACACGCTTGAGCATCAGCCAGCCAAAATTGCCGCCATAGAGGGGCACTGGGAAAATCCGCCCGGCGAGGCCACGCCGCTGCTGCTGTTTGGCCTGCCCGATATGGACGAGGAGCGCACCAAATACGGTCTTGAAATCCCCGCGCTCGGCAGCCTTATCCTGACGCACAGCCTCGATAAGCAGGTTCCGGCGCTGAAGGACTTCCCGAAAGAGGATCGCCCAAACTCGACCATCGTCTTCTGGTCGTTTCGCATCATGGTCGGAATGGGCCTGCTGATGATTACCCTCGGTTTGGTCAGCCTCTGGCTACGCTATCGCCACCGGCTCTACCACTCGCGTCCGTTCCAGTGGTTTGCCCTCTGCATGGGGCCCGCGGGTCTGGTGGCGCTGCTCGCCGGCTGGGTGACCACCGAAGTGGGCCGCCAGCCGTGGGTGGTTTACGGTTATCTGCGCACGATTGACGCGGTCTCCCTGCACAGCACCCTGCAGATGAGCATCAGCCTGCTGGCGTTCTTCGTTGTCTACTCGTCGGTGTTTGGCGTGGGCTATGTGTACCTCATCCGGCTGATTAAGAAAGGCCCGCAGCCCGTCGATACGCTGACGTCAAACACGTCGGGCACCCCCGCCCGTCCGCTGTCTGCCGCGGAGTCTGTTCCGGAACAGGAGAGAAACTGATGGGCGTCGATATCTCTGTTATCTGGTTTGCCATCATCGTCTTTGCCACGCTGATGTACATCATTATGGATGGCTTTGATTTGGGCATCGGCCTGCTGTTTAACTTCGTGGGCGATGCGAAAGAGCGCGATGTGATGGTCAACAGCGTAGCGCCCGTATGGGACGGCAACGAGACCTGGCTGGTGCTCGGTGGCGCGGGGCTGTTCGGCGCGTTCCCGCTGGCTTACGCGGTGATCATTGATGCGCTCACTATCCCCCTTACCGCGATGCTGATCGGCCTCATCTTTCGCGGCGTCGCCTTTGAGTTTCGTTTTAAAGCGACGCCTTCGCACCGCAAGTTCTGGGACTACTCCTTCGCCGGTGGCTCTCTGCTCGCCACCTTCAGCCAGGGGATCGTCGTGGGGGCGGTGATCAACGGCTTTGAGGTAGAGGGCAGACGCTTTGTGGGCTCGCCGCTTGACTGGCTGACGCCCTTTAACCTTTTCTGCGGTATCGGCCTGGTGGTCGCCTACACGCTGCTGGGCACCACCTGGCTTATCATGAAAAGTGAAGGCGCCCTGCAACGCCGCATGCGCGAGCTAACCCGCCACGTGCTGCTGGCCCTGATGGTGGTGATCGCGGTTGTCAGCGTCTGGACGCCGCTCGGCTGGCAGTACGTGGCCGACCGTTGGTTTACCTTGCCCAACTTCTTCTGGTTCCTGCCGGTTCCCCTGCTGGTAGGCCTGTTTAGCGTGCTGATCTGGCGGCTGACCCGCAACCCGGCCAGCCACTCGCGCCCCTTCCTGCTGACGCTGGGGCTGATCTTCCTCGGATTTAGCGGCCTGGGTATCAGCCTGTGGCCAAACATTATTCCGCCGCGCATCACCCTGTGGGAAGCCGCGGCGCCCCCCGCCAGCCAGCTGTTTATGCTGGTCGGGACCCTGCTGATAATTCCGGTGATTCTGGTGTACACCGCCTGGAGCTACTACGTCTTCCGGGGCAAGGTTTCGGATACTGAAGGCTATCACTGAGGAACGCTATGACGGACTGGCATACACGGGCCATTATCTACCAGATTGACACCGCGCTTTTTTACGATATGAACGGCGATGGCTGCGGGGACATCGCCGGGATCGCGGCCAAGCTGCGCTATATTCGCCGCATGGGGGCGACGGTTATCTGGATCACCCCGTTTTACCTCACGCCCTTTCTCGATGAGGGCTACGACGTCAGCGACCATCTGCAGGTGGACCCCCGCTTCGGAAAACTGGCCGATATCATCGCTTTTATCGAACAGGCCCGGGAGCTGGGCATGCAGGTTATTATTGAGCTGCTGATCCAGCACACCTCGGACGCCCATCCCTGGTTCCAGCAGGCCCGCCGCAGCCCCGCCTCGCCCTATCGCGATTACTATATCTGGTCGGATAACGACGACGACGATACGCCCCCCATGTTTCCCGGCGTGGAAAAGAGCGTCTGGAGCTGGGACGACGAGGCGGGACAGTATTACCGGCACATGTTCTACCGCCACGAGCCGGACCTGAACCTGACCTCGCCCGCCGTGCTTAAGGAGATTGAGAATATTATCCTCTTCTGGCTCAAACTGGGGGTATCGGGATTTCGGCTGGATGCCGCATCACACCTCACGAAGCAGGCGGGCAGCGGTGACGAGGAAAAGGGCCTGTGGATCCTGGAGCACATGCGCCGTCTTATCGAGCAGCGTAATCCGGACGCGATCCTGCTCGGCGAAGTGGACGTAGACGTTGAGGTTTATAAAGACTATTTCGGCAATAACGACCGCCTGCATCTGGTGCTCAACTTCTGGCTCAACAAGTATTTCTACGTCAGCCTGGCCAGAAAAAGCGCCCGCCCGCTGCGCAACGCGGTGAAGAAGATGATCGTCCCGCCAGATTCATGCTGTTTTGCCAACTGGCTGCGCAACCATGACGAGCTGGATCTGGAAGGGATTAGCCAGAAAGATAAACAGTTCGTGCTCGACACCTTCGCCCCTGACGAGGAGATGAACGTCTATCAGCGTGGGATCCGCCGACGTCTGGCTCCGATGTTGAATGGCGATCCAAAGCGGCTGGCGTTCTGCCACGCGGTGCTCTTTTCACTGCCGGGCGTCCCGGTGATGCGCTACGGGGATGAGATCGGCATGGGTGACGACCTTGAACTGGAGGAGCGCTACGCCGTTCGCACCCCAATGCAGTGGGCGGGTTCACAGGGCGGCGGGTTTTCGGCAGCCGATCCTGAAAAATTTATTGCGCCGATAATCGACCACGGGCCCTACCGCTATCAGAAAATCAACGTCGCCGATTCGCTGCTCCACCGCAACTCGCTCCTGCACCGGATTATTGATATTGCCAATACCCGCTCGGAGTTCCCCGAAATTGCCGTGGCGCCCTTTCGCCTCATCACCCTCAATCATGACGCGGTGCTGGGGATCTATTACGAGACCGACGAGCGCAGCATTCTGACCTTCGTAAACTTCAGCGACCAGCCGGTGCAGTTCACCGCCAGAGGGATCCGCAACGCCACCTGGACCGCCTGCCTCGCGGACAAACGCTACGACGACGCGCTGGTTTGCGGCAAAACCGTCGAACTCAGTATTGGCGCCTACGGCTACCGCTGGTTCTGGACGCACCGCAGCGCGCTGCGCTGATTAGCGTTTCCGGCAGGTTATCAGACGCGTCAGCATAATCCCCGCCACCGCGAGGGCCCCCAGCGCCACCTTGCCCGGCATACCGGAGGTGACGGAAGTAGCGCGGTTCTTCGCTTCGTCGGTAAAACGACCATGGATTTTGTGCAGGTCGTCAATCGGCTGGTCGAGATAGTCCCGCCGATCCGCTGCGTTCAGATCGTCGGTCATCTGGCCTTCCCAGGCTTTTTTTACCATCAGACGGTCAAGGTAGCCCGGAAAGAAGAATTGCCCGACGATGGACTGGATAGTGCTGCTGCCCACCCACAGCTCGCGCACCGGTTTCTGCGCAACCTTAAAGATGGCGCTGGCGGCCACTTCAGGCTCAAAGACCGGCGGCACCGGTCGCATCGCCCAGGCGAACTTATTCCTTGCCCATTCGAACTGCGGCGTATTGAGTCCCGGCATCTGCACCATGGAAAGCTGAACCCGGCTGTTCTCGTGCATCAGCTCCGTGCGCACCGCATCGGTGAATCCGCGGATCGCCGCTTTGGCCCCGCAGTAGGCCGACTGCAAAGGGATGGAACGGTAGGCCAGTGCGGACCCCACCTGAATAATCACCCCCCTGTCGCGGGGTACCATCAGCTCCAGCGCGGCGCGGGTGCCGTTAACAAATCCGAGATAGGTAACATCTGTCACGCGACGAAACTCATCCGGCGTCAGGGTACGAAACGGCGCCAGCACGGCCCCCATCGCATTGTTGACCCAGACATCAATCGCCCCGAGGCGATACTCGATCTCGTTAGCCGCATCCACCACCGCCTGGCTGTCGGCGACGTCCGCCTGCACCGCGTGGGCATTAACGCCGAAGCGGCGCAGCTCTTCCTGGGTAGAGTGCAGGCTGGCTTCATCGCGGGCGATAAGCCCCACATCGTAACCTGCCTTTGCAAATTTCAGCGCCGTGGCTTTTCCCACGCCCGCCGTCCCGCCGGTAATCACTATGACCGCCATAGAACCTCCGCGTGAATTTAGCCGTTATTGCCGTCCGACAATGTTGTCACCAGTTCAGCGAGCGAAAATTGCACCGCTTTTTCCACCACATCTTGGCAGTCGCCGGAGAAAAGGACGGTGCGGGTTTTCGTCTCACCGCAGATATTCCAGGCAAAGCAGACTGTTCCCGCCGCCGTGCCGTCATCGCCTCCTTCCGGGCCCGCGTAGCCGCTGATGGCGATGCTGATATCCGCCTGGGCAATGTCGCGGATGCTGGCGGCCATCTCGGTCACCGTCTGTTCACTGACGGCGGTATAGCGCGCCAGCGTCTCCTGACGCACGCCGAGGATCCGCGATTTCGCTTCATCGCTGAACACAACCAGCCCGACGTCATAAAAATCGGCCGTGTTTTCCTCTGCACACAGCGCCACCGAGAGCTTTCCTCCCGTGCAGGATTCCGCGGTGGTTAAGCGCAGCCCGGCATCGGTTAATTTACTCGCCAGCTTTTTGGTGAGTTCACTCACGGTATAATGACTGTCGTGTAAAAGATTGCTCATCTTGCCGCCTCTTATTTTTCAACAGGAATGATTGAAATATGTCCATTGCGCTCAAGTATGGCATATTTAATTTCGCTAAGTTCTGTAATGCCATTATTTTGACGCGCTGACACCAGAATATCATCACAAGATACGTCGACTTTTTTTAGCTTATCCGCTAATGGAACGCCATTCTCAACCAGAATCACAGGGGTCCCATCAAGAATATTCTCCACCGGGGAAAAATATTTCTTCATCAGGCCAAATATAATGTCAACGACCACCAGCGTGGTAATGGTAATCATTGCACCGGTAACGGAGAAATCCTGCCCCAAAAGCGCCTGTTGCGTCGCCTCACTAATAATTAAGAGGAGGATGAGATCAAAGCTGGTCATCTGCAGCAGCGCCCGTCGCCCTGCCACTTTAAATACCACCACGAGAAACAGATAAATCGCCAGCGCGCGAAAGACCATATCCATATCAGCCTCCTAGGGGTAAATAAATTGCCAGAGGTTAATCTCCGGCTCGTTGTTGACGCGGATGACGGTGTTCCATTTACCGGCTCTGGAAGGTGTCGTGAAGTATAAAACAGAGAAGTTGTCTGATTTTTGCAGGTCGTCATAGACCAAATAGAGGGTTTTGCCGTGGCTATACATTTTGTCTGGCTGCGGCCAGACGCTGCCGGGCTCGTACACGTCGCTGCTGTCGGTGGTCAGGCTGAGGGTATAGCTGCCCTCCGTCTTCACCGGGAAGGTGACCTGCATTCTTGACTCCGTCTCCCGCCGGCCGAAGCGTTCATAGTTTATGCTCAAGGAGTTAGCGGAATTGGTTTTGGCCGTATCGCTCACCACTCCGCTGGAAAACAGACCAGCAACCGCTGCGATGATAATAGCCAGAAGGACCACAAAACCCACCTGGCGAAATGAATATTCAAACCTCAACAAGCGATAACTCTCATCTATCCCGGGTAACTTTTCATTTTCATGCTTCATAGTCGTTGTCACCGTTTCGCTTATTTCAAGATAGTTTTGATTTCCAAAGAAAATGTTTTTAAGACTTATCACATTTGCCACATAAAGGAATAGCAACAATACTTAATATGTCAAGACACTCAAAAATGAAGGATATCAGATGAAATTATCACTTATTTCCGCTTTTTTGATATTTCTGGTTCCAGTTGCATGGGCAGATAATAACGGCGGGTTACAAAAAGGTGAAGCACCGCCACCGCCCCACGCGCTGGACAGCGGATATCGTGGAACCGATGACGCGCGTATTATGACCATCGATCAGGCAAAACAATTGCACGATGGCGCGACAATTTCATTGCGCGGTAATCTTATTGACGGTAGCGGCGATAAGTTTGTATTCCAGGATAAAACCGGAAAAATCGACGTTATTATTCCCCAGGCAGTCTTCGACGGCAGAACGGTAAAACCCGATCAGATGATCAGTATCAACGGTTCGCTTGATAAAAAATCATCGCCTGCCGTCGTTCGTGTTGATCGTTTGCAGAAATAATTCAGCGAAGCGTTAACGCTGCAACTATCCATCAAATCTCACCCCTTGGCTTAAGGAGTCAGCTATGAGTGATACTACACAACGTACGAACGCTTACCCGAAACCCCCGTTCCCGGAACAGCCGCAAACGCCGCCGGGACTGGCGTCTGAAATGCAGCCTGTACCCGACCACGGTGAAACAAGCTATAAAGGGCATGGCCGCCTTGCCGGCAAAAAAGCGCTGATCACCGGTGGTGACTCCGGGATTGGACGCGCAGTGGCTATCGCCTACGCCCGTGAAGGGGCAGACGTCGCCATCAACTATCTGCCTGAAGAAGAGAAAGATGCCGCCGAGGTCATCGACCTGATCAAAGCGGAAGGCCGCAAGGCCATCGCGCTGCCCGGAGACGTCCGGGACGAGACCTTTTGCCAGAATCTGGTCGAAGAAGCCGTTTCGAAGCTGGGCGGGCTGGATATTCTGGTCAACAACGCAGGCCGCCAGCAGTTCCGGGAATCCCTTGAAGAGCTGACCACTGAAGATTTTGACGCGACGTTTAAAACCAACGTTTACGCCCCCTTCTGGATCACCAAGGCCGCCCTGCGCCATCTGAAAGCGTCGTCCGTGATCATTAACACTTCCTCCGTTCAGGCGGTGAAGCCCAGCCCCGTACTGCTGGACTATGCTCAGACGAAGGCCTGTCTGGCGGTGTTTACTAAATCCTTAGCCAAACAGCTGGGTCCGAAAGGCATTCGCGTCAATGCGGTCGCCCCCGGCCCGTACTGGACGGTACTCCAGTCCAGCGGCGGCCAGCCGATGGAGAAAGTGAAGGAGTTCGGGGGGGATACCCCGCTGGGTCGTCCGGGACAGCCCGTCGAGATTGCCCCGCTGTACGTCACACTGGCCTCGGATGAGTGTTCCTTTACCTCCGGTCAGGTATGGTGCTCTGACGGCGGCGACGGCGTGATCTAAACCGGTTTGCAGCTTATCCCTCCGCAGTGAGCAATAAATGAACAAGGACGTTCATCACCCACCTCGCCTGAAAAACATGTTGTAACTCAAACAGATCAAATGTTAAAAATATTTTGCTATCAAGTTATCAAAATTAAACAACTTAACTTGTCACCCGCATCGCTCTGTTTTTAACATCGCCTATGGAAAAAAATGGTCTGTTCAGTCAGCGCATACGCTTGCGCCATTTGCATACATTTGTGGCCGTCGCTCAACAGGGAACGCTGGGGCGCGCGGCTGAAACTCTTAACCTGAGCCAGCCCGCGCTCTCGAAAACCCTTAACGAGCTAGAACAGCTGACCGGCGCCCGTCTATTTGACCGCGGTCGGCTGGGGGCACAGCTGACTCTGGTGGGCGAACAGTTCCTGACGCACGCCGTGAAGGTGCTGGATGCGCTCAACACCGCAGGCCAGTCCCTGCACCGAAAAGAAGAGCAGACCAGCGAGGTGGTGCGCGTCGGCGCCCTGCCAACCGCGGCGCTGGGGATCCTACCGCCCGTTATTGGTCAGTTCCATAAGCAGCAGCGAAATACCACTATTCAGGTTGCCACCATGAATAACACCATGCTGCTCGCGGGGCTGAAATCGGGTGAGCTTGATCTCGGTATCGGTCGAATGTCCGACCCCGAGCTGATGGGCGGTCTCAATTATGAACTGCTGTTCCTGGAATCCCTGAAGCTGGTGGTTCGACCCGATCATCCCCTGCTGCAGGACACGGTGACGTTAAGCCGGGTGATGGAGTGGCCGGTGGTGGTTTGCCCGAAAGGGACCGTCCCGCGCCAGGCCGCCGAAACCTTGCTGCAGATGCAGGGGTGTACGCTACCCTCAGGGTGCATCGAAACGCTTTCGGCTTCTCTTTCGCGCCAGCTTACCCTGGATTATGACTACGTCTGGTTCGTCCCCTCCGGTGCGGTAAAAGATGATTTGCGTCAGGGCACGCTGACCGCCCTGCCGATCGCCTCCCCGGGTGCGGGTGAACCCATCGGTATTTTGACCCGGGTGGATACTCCCCTTTCCACGGGCGCACAAACGCTACTGAGCGCTATCCGTAAATCTATGCCTGTCTGATTCCCTTCACCCCTCACCCAGTTCCCTCTCCCACAGAGAGAGGGAACTGGGCTGTGCGTTAATCAAATAATGCGGAATGATTCATTAACAATTGCGTAAAACAAATTAACAGTTTTATCATAACGGCGGATTCACCATTTGGTTCGCGAATCGTTATATAAACAATAATTCACTCGTTTTAATCATTGCTCTACCCGCATTTATTATCCAGATGGTACACACCCGGCAATGCGGAGAGATTCAAAGGAGACAGAAATGGCATTTGGCAGCGCGCCGCGCGGGATACCTCGTATTTTGCAGTGGCTCCTTGCCGGACTGATGTTGCTCATCGGTCTGGCGGTTGGCGGGTTGGGCTTCAAGCTCGCCGCCGTAGGCGGAAGTTTTTACTTCGTGATAATGGGCGTGGTGATGGTCATTGCCGCGCTCCTGATTTTCCTCAATCGCAGCAGCGGGATCGTGCTTTACGGCATCGCGTTTATTGCCTCGCTGTTCTGGGCGGTAAGCGATGCGGGCTGGGATTTCTGGCCGCTCTTCTCGCGCCTGTTCACCTTTGCCGTACTGGCCTTCCTCTGCGCCATCGTCTGGCCTTTCCTGCGCGCGGCAAACCGCGGCGCAGCGAATAAAGCCCCGGCTAATGGCGTTGCGGCGGTTCTCGCACTGGCGATGCTGGTCAGCCTCGGCTGGATGTTTAAGCCGCAAACCCTCGTGGCGGCGAACGAGCCCGTTCCGGTGAAACCCGTTGCTCCCGGCGAACAGCAAAAAAACTGGGAACACTGGGGCAACACCACCCACGGCGACCGCTTCGCCGCGCTGGACCAGATTAACAAGCAAAACATCAGCGATCTGAAAGTCGCCTGGGTGGCGCACACCGGGGATATTCCGCAGAGCAACGGCTCCGGTGCGGAAGATCAGAACACGCCGCTGCAAATTGGCGACACGCTCTATGTCTGCACGCCGTACAGTAAAGTGCTGGCGATGGACGTGGATTCAGGTAAAGAAAAATGGCGTTATGATTCGAAAGCCACCGCGCCGAACTGGCAGCGTTGTCGTGGTCTGGGCTACTTTGAAGATCATGCAAACGTGACAGTGTCACAGACCGAAACATCGCCAGCGGCATGCCCTCGCCGCCTGTTCCTGCCGACCACCGACGCCCGTCTGATTGCCATCAACGCGGATACCGGCAAGGTTTGCGACGACTTTGGTGACCATGGCACCGTTGACCTGAGCATCGGCATGGGCGAGATCAAGCCAGGATATTATCAGCAGACCTCCACGCCGCTGGTTGCCGGAAACGTTGTTGTCGTCGGCGGTCGCGTCGCGGATAACTACTCTACCGGCGAGCCGCCGGGCGTGGTGCGCGCCTACGACGTTCACACCGGTAAACTGGCCTGGGCGTGGGATCCGGGTAACCCGAACCTGACCGGCCTGCCGCCGGAAGGCCAGACTTATACCCGCGGTACGCCGAACGTCTGGTCTGCGATGTCTTACGACGCTAAGCTGAACCTGATCTACCTGCCAACCGGCAACGCCACCCCCGACTTCTGGGCGGGCGAGCGCACCCCGCTGGACGATAAATACAGCTCCTCCATCGTCGCCGTTGACGCTGCCACCGGACAGGTGCGCTGGCATTTCCAGACCACCCACCACGACCTGTGGGACTTCGACCTGCCTTCCCAGCCGCTGCTGTACGACCTGCCGGACGGCAAAGGCGGCACCACGCCTGTACTGGTGCAGACCAGCAAGCAGGGCATGATCTTTATGCTCAACCGTGAAACCGGCAAGCCGGTGGCGAAGGTGGAGGAACGTCCAGTTCCGGCGGGTAACGTTGAAGGTGAACGCTACTCCCCGACCCAGCCGTACTCCGTGGGCATGCCGATGATTGGCAACCAGACGTTGACCGAGTCCGACATGTGGGGGGCGACGCCTGTCGACCTGCTTCTGTGCCGCATTCAGTTTAAAGAAATGCGTCATCAGGGCGTCTTCACCCCGCCGGGTCTCGACCGTTCCCTGCAGTTCCCCGGCTCGCTCGGCGGGATGAACTGGGGCAGCGTCTCCGTTGACCCGAACAACAGCCTGATGTTCGTCAACGATATGCGTCTGGGGCTGGCAAACTACATGGTGCCGCGCGCGAACGTGGCGAAAAACGCCAGCGGCATTGAGATGGGGATTGTCCCGATGGACGGCACGCCGTTCGGCGCAATGCGCGAACGCTTCCTGTCGCCGCTGGGCATTCCGTGCCAGAAGCCGCCGTTCGGAACCATGTCGGCCGTTGACCTGAAAACCGGCAAGCTGGTGTGGCAGGTACCGGTTGGTACCGTGGAAGATACCGGCCCGCTGGGCATTCGCATGCACATGCCAATCCCAATCGGGATGCCAACGCTGGGCGCGTCGCTGTCAACCCAGTCCGGCCTGCTGTTCTTCGCCGGCACCCAGGATTTCTACCTGCGCGCGTTTGATACCGCCACCGGGAAAGAGATCTGGAAGGACCGCCTGCCGGTCGGCAGCCAGTCCGGCCCGATGACCTACGTCTCGCCGAAAACCGGTAAGCAGTACATCGTCATTAACGCCGGGGGCGCTCGCCAGTCGCCGGATCGCGGTGATTACGTTATCGCGTACGCGTTACCCGATAAGCAGTAACGGATGAAAAAAGGGACCGAAAGGTCCCTTTTTTTGTCGGCCGGGTAAGCGAAGCGCCACCCGACACGGCCGGCGACTCAGAACGTTTCCCAGTTATCACCGTTATTCGCTACCGCCGGACGTAGTGCAGCAGGTTTTACTGCCGCAGAGTTCTGCTGTTGAGTACGCCCCTGAGCCTTGCCGCTCAGACGAAACGCCCCGACCGCCTCTGTCAGACGCGCGCCCTGTTCCTCCAGCGACGCGGCCGCCGCGGAGGCCTCTTCCACCAGCGAGGCGTTCTGCTGGGTCACTTTATCCATCTCCGAAATAGCCTGGCTGACCTGCACGATACCGCGGCTCTGCTCGTCAGACGCGGCGGCAATCTCCAGCATGATGTCGGTGACGCGCTTCACCGCCTCGACGATCTCATTCATGGTATTGCCAGCGGCAACGACCTCACCGGAACCCTGGTCTATCAGCGAGACCGATTCGTTGATCAGGCTTTCGATCTCTTTTGCGGCGTTGGCGCTGCGGCTTGCCAGGGTACGGACTTCGCTGGCCACCACGGCGAACCCGCGTCCCTGCTCGCCCGCCCGCGCCGCTTCTACCGCCGCGTTAAGCGCCAGGATGTTGGTCTGGAAGGCGATGCTGTTGATCACGGCGGTAATCTCAGAGATTTTCTTCGAACTGCTTGAGATATTGCCCATGGTTTTCACCACACCGGAGACCATCTGGCCGCCGCGGCTGGCTTTCCCGGAGGCATCTTCCGCCAGCTTGCTGGCATGATGGGCGTTATCGGCGTTCTGCTTCACCGTCGCGGTCAGCTGCTCCATGCTGGCGGCGGTCTGTTCAATCGCCGCGGCCTGCTGCTCGGTGCGTGATGAGAGATCGGTGTTACCGGCAGAGATCTCGCTTGTACCCCGGTAGATCTCCTCCGCTCCCTGACGGACGGTGCCGACCGTTGTTTCAAGGGAGTGCTGCATGGTTTGCAGATCGCGCGTCAGGCGGCCAATTTCGCTGAGTCCGGCCACGTCGTCCGGCATCGTCAGGTCGCCTTTGGCGATATTCTCGATACGTTTCGCTGCACGCTGCAGCGGATTAATGACCGTGCGGCGCAGCACAACGAAGGTCATCGCGGTCAGCACCAGCGCCAGCGCAAACGCGCCCACCATAAACATCAGACCCAGCTGCGTGCGGCTGTGCGCCTGCGCCGTCAACGCATTGGCGCGGTCGGTCCGGATCTTAATCGCCTTCAGCAGAACGGCGTTGTAAGCGTCGTCCAGCGGGCGCGCGGTCTCATTTTCGTGGTTGATGATCGCCTCGAACATGCCGTTTTTGGCAAATTTGACCATCGGCTGGAGGCCCGCGATATAGGCGTCGTAGCGTGCCTTCAGGTCTGCATCCAGCGCTTCGTCCGCAGCGCTGCGCACGGAACGATGCATATAGGCGGTAAAGCTATCCTGGGACTGCTTAATGCGCGTTTCCGCCTCACGGATGTTCTGCTTCATGGCCTCCATCTCTGCGATACGGCTTGCCGCGCCGGCGTGGATCATATTGATACGCGCGGTGCGCAGATGGTTTGAGCTGTTCGATAGCCCCATACGCACCTGAATTTCGGACGTAACGTCCTGCTGATCGTTGTCGGCCTGTAGCAGGAAATACCCCGCCAGACCCGAACTCAAGGCAAACAGCAGAATAATGCCACCGAGAATGGAGGAAAACAGCGGAACCAGCCTGATGTGATGCAGGAAGCTCAGCTTGCGCTGCGCCTGCATCGAAGAAGTGTTGTCCATGACCGTCGACTCTCTTATAGGTAAGATGCGCAAAAACACGCCTGTTAGATAGTCATCGGCACGGCAGAGATTTAGATTACGGCTAAAAACGCCGCACTGGTCACACTTTAGAGAAGATTATTAAAGAAATGCCAGCGGCTAAAAACCGCTGGCAGAAGAGTTACTTGTCGCCGAAATGAATGACGGTGCGGATGGATTTTCCTTCGTGCATCAGATCGAACGCCTCGTTGATCTGCTCCAGCGGCAAACGGTGGGTGATGAACGGGTCGAGCTGAATTTTACCGACCATCGCGTCTTCCACCATGCCGGGAAGCTGGGTACGCCCCTTCACGCCGCCAAAGGCGGAGCCGCGCCAGACGCGTCCGGTCACCAGCTGGAATGGACGGGTTTTGATCTCCTGTCCTGCCCCGGCCACGCCGATGATGATGCTCTCACCCCAGCCCTTGTGGCAGCATTCCAGCGCAGAACGCATAACGTTGACGTTGCCGATACACTCGAAGCTGAAGTCCACGCCGCCGTCGGTCATCTCAACGATGACGTCCTGAATCGGTTTCTCGTGATCTTTCGGGTTCACGAAATCGGTCGCGCCCATTTCACCCGCCAGCTTGAATTTTTCCGGGTTGGTATCGACCGCGATGATACGCCCGGCCTTCGCCTGCACCGCGCCCTGAATCACTGCCAGACCAATGCCGCCGAGACCGAACACCGCCACGGTGTCGCCCTCTTTGACTTTTGCCGTGTTATGCACCGCGCCAATGCCGGTGGTTACGCCGCAGCCCAGCAGGCAGACTTTATCCAGCGGCGCCTGCGGGTTGACCTTCGCCAGCGAGATCTCCGCGCAAACGGTGTATTCGCTGAAGGTGCTGGTACCCATGTAGTGATAGATTGGCTCACCGTTGTAGGAGAAACGGGTGGTGCCGTCCGGCATCAGCCCTTTCCCCTGAGTGGCGCGCACGGCCTGGCAGAGGTTAGTTTTGCCGGATTTACAGAACTTACACTCTCCGCATTCCGCCGTGTACAGCGGGATAACGTGATCGCCTGGCTTCAGGCTGGTCACGCCCTCGCCCACTTCCACCACAATCCCGCCGCCTTCATGACCCAGCACAGCCGGGAAGACGCCTTCCGGATCGTCACCGGAGAGGGTAAATGCATCGGTATGGCACACGCCGGTATGGGTGATTTTGATCAGCACTTCGCCTTTTTTCGGCGGAGCGACGTCGATGTCGACGATTTTCAGCGGCTGGCCGGGGCCAAATGCAACAGCTGCGCGAGATTTCATCATGTCTTCCCTTTTTGTCAGGTGTGTGGATTTATTTTAGATAAGAGCGCAGCAAATGGCCGACTTCCGCCATGCGTACGGCTCGCTGATCCGGCGTTGTGTCTCCCGTCACCAGCTCGTCTTTGAGATGTATTTCAACCATTTCGCCCATCAGGCCATTGGCAGCGCCGCGCACGGCGGCAATTTGCTGCAGGATGGCCAGACAGGGGTCGCCCGACTCCAGCGCGCGTTCAAGGGCATCAACCTGGCCGCGAATGCGGCGGACGCGGGTAAGAATACGTTTTTTATCTTCGGGTGAGTGCGGCATATGCCCTCCTGATACTATAGGGGGGTATGGTATATGAGTTATCTTACATATGTAAACTTACTTTTAACGTGAAATCTAAATCGCGCTGAGCTTATCCGGCACTCATCCCCCTGCCATCTTGCGCCAGCATTTGCAGCTCCTCCTGGAGCCATCGGGTCGCCCCCCGCTGGCCGCTGCGCTTATGCGAGTAAATTTTCACCTCAAATTTGGGAATAGAGAACGGCAAGGCAAAAATCCTCAGTTCCGCCGCCGCCACCAGCTTCTCGGCGGCGTAACGAGGAATGGCCATCAGCAGGTCGCTTTCCGCAACGATAAATGGCGCGCTCAGCATCGACGGCGTTTTGATCGCAATGTGCCGCGTATAGCCCAGCTGCTCGAGCCGCACGTCCAGGACGCCCTGCTTTTCATTCCACGGCGTCACCACCAGGTGTCGGGCCGCGAGATAATCCTCCAGCGTTAGCCGGGTCCGGCTTGCGTTGCTGATAACCACATACTCATCCTCAAACCAGCCGATCTCTTCCAGTTCCGGATGGCGGATATCGTCCTCGGTGCTGAAACCCAGCGCCAGATCTACCTCGCCCGCCAGCAGCTCCGTCAGCGCCGGGCTGTGCGGCAGATAGCGCAATTCGAAACGCAAGCCCGGGGCAGCAGTCTGCAGCTTGTGCATCAGAGCGGGAAAAATACATAGCGCGGTAAAATCCGTAATCCCAATTTGCAAGCTTTCGGTACTGCTGGCGGCGTCAAACTCCGGCTGCGGGGTCAGCTCCTGATTAAGGAACGACAATGCGGAAGCAATAGAAGGCGCAAGCTGAGAGGCGTACACGCTGGGGGACATACGATGCCCTTCCCGAAAAAAGAGCGGATCGTTAAGGGCCGTGCGCAGACGCGACAGCGCATGGCTCAGCGCCGAGGTGCTCATCGCCAGCTCGTCGGCTGCGAGGCGAACAGAACGGTGGCGGTAAATGGCGTCAAAAACGGGCAGCAGGTTTAAATCAAGACGTCTCAGCGCCGGATGCATAATATTCATCATTTGTTGATTTCATTGCACTTAATTCTTCGGACAATACTCCGTATGCTTAACGCCATCAATCGCGAACCGTGCAAATAACAGGAAAAACAATGAGCATAACCCTTCGTCAGGCCCGTCCCGAAGATGCAGCGGCTATTTACGCCATGATCTATGAGCTGGCGGTATATGAAAAAGCCCCCGAAGAGGTCGTAACCACGCCGGACGAGATCCGGGAAACCCTCTTTGGTGCGGGCAGTAAAACCGAGGCGTTGATCGCTGAGTTTGACGGCAGGATCGCCGGCTATGCCGTGTTCTTCACCAGCTATTCGACCTGGCTTGGACGCAACGGGATTTATATGGAAGACCTGTACATTTCCCCGGACTACCGCGGTAAAGGCGCGGGCAGAGCGCTGCTGAAACATATCGCTCAACTCGCGGTAAAACGGCAATGTGGCCGCCTTGAATGGAGCGTGCTGGACTGGAACCAGCCCGCCATTGATTTTTATCTCAGCATTGGCGCGCTGCCGCAGTCCGAATGGGTGCGCTACCGTCTTGACGGCGAAGCGCTGCTCAAATTTGCCGAATAGCGGCACCGCTCAGCGCGAGGATCCCGACCAGGCGGATCCTCGATTCCCACCAGTACAGTCAGAAGACATTAATAACTTGTGCTACAATTCCATAAATTTCATCAACATATTGTAGAACAACATGAGTACAACCCCCTTCATCCGCCCGCAGCTCACCCTGCCAAACGGCGCCGATAAACTTCTGCTGCACTCCTGCTGCGCCCCCTGCTCCGGTGAAGTCATGGAAGCTATTCAGGCCTCGGGCATTGACTACACCATTTTCTTCTATAACCCCAACATCCATCCGCAAAAGGAATACCTCATCCGTAAGGAAGAAAACATTCGTTTTGCAGAAAAACACGGCGTGCCGTTTGTTGATGCCGATTACGATACCGATAACTGGTTCGAGCGTGCAAAAGGCATGGAGTGGGAGCCCGAGCGCGGCGTCCGCTGCACCATGTGCTTCGATATGCGCTTCGAGCGTACGGCGCTCTACGCGGCGGAAAATGGTTTCAGCGTTATCAGCAGCTCGCTGGGGATCTCTCGCTGGAAGAATATGCAGCAGATCAATGACTGCGGCCAGCGTGCGGCAGCGCGCTATCCGGGGATGATCTACTGGGACTACAACTGGCGCAAACAGGGCGGCTCATCACGCATGATTGAGATCAGCAAGCGGGAACAGTTTTACCAGCAGGAATATTGCGGCTGCGTGTATTCCCTTCGGGACAGCAACCTGCACCGCAAGTCGCAGGGCCGCCCGCTTATCCGCATTGGCAAGCTGTATTACGGCCAGGATGAGAACGAAAAATAACGCCCTCTTCTGGTGTAGATATATCCGAAAACCGGCCAATTCCCTCCGAAATTTAGCGTTCCGCCTCTCATCTTTTCAAAGAGAGGCTATCCTTTAACTATCAACAAAAGGAGGCAAAAATGTCTGATTTCGGTACTGATAAAAACACCCAGTTTGCTGAAGACAAAGCAAAAAATAAATTTGATGAACTTTCAGGTTCAGCCCAGCAGCAGTTCGGTGAATTCGTTGATTCACCGAAGCATCAGGTAAAAGGCGCTGCGAAAAAATATGCCGCACAGGCCAGCGATGCTGTCTCTGACGTGACTGAAGCGGTCAGAAATAACCCGCTCACCGGTCTTATCGCCGCAGGTGCGGTCGGTATTGTGCTTGGCCTGTTGCTGGGACGCAAATAAACAAGGCCCTTCGGGGCTTTATTTTTTAGCTGAACAATCTCACCATGCGGTCTAATTCCTCCTCTTTCACGGCGCGCGAGAGATAATATCCCTGAAAGTTTTTCACACCCAGCTCGACTAATTTTTCAAACTTCTCCTCACTGTCAACGCCCTCTGCAATGCAAGCTGTTCCGGTCATGTCGCTGTAAATCTGTATCGCTTTAATCAAATTATAATCGTTGTCGTTCGCCACAAAATGATCGACGATGTCCCGATCCAGTTTCAGCCCATCAAAATGCACCTGCCTCACGGGGAACATGGCATGATGGCTTGAGAAGCAGTCGTCAAGAAACAGTTTGCACCCCGTATTACGCAGGTGCCGCATGGTTTCTGGGATGCTTTTATCTTTCGTTACATCAATATCTTCCGCGAATTCAAAGACCAGCTTTTCTGCCCACTGGGGGTTAAGCAGCATGCCGATGGCTTTCCTGGCCATCTCTGGCAGCGCGTTCCCGGACGCCAGGCGAGGCGGTATATTAACGGAAAAATAGAATTTACCGTTATATTTATTAATCCCGGACACGGCGGCGTGGATCACCATAGCCGTAATCTTTAGCCATACTTCATAATTAGCGATGTCATTCAGAAAACGGGCTGGCTTGACTATTTTACCGTTCTTATTCCAGCGAATAAGTATCTCAAACCCCACTCCTTTCTTGTCACGATCGGTAATGATCTGGTAGGCGGGGAATATCTCCCTTTTCACCAGCGCATTAAAAACTTCCGCTTCTTTATCCGTGAAGTCCACTCTTTGATTTTGGTTTTTAATCCGCCTTTCCACTTTTACATTGCGCGGTTCATTCAACCATCGCTTGATACAATGTAATTTCTGCAGACCTTCTTTACGATGGGTGTAAACCGTTTTATTAGAAAGCCTCAGTTTGTCGCACAGGTCTTTTATAGACATGCCGCGATAGAAGTTCAATAAAACATCAACCTCTCTTCTTGTCAGCCATTTGAGCTTTTCTGACGAGGAACAGTGCAGATAGTAATCGCGTAATAAGCGCGAGCGGTCTTTAAAACCATTATTGTGGGTGTGGAAACAGGTTATTACATCAGATACGCTGGCTATGCGAATCAATGATAATTGATGACTGTTATTTAGAAGACTACCCAGGGTTCGATACAGCCAGCTGTCCGGTATATCACCATACAGGGTAACACGACGAATAACAGGAAGTGCATTGAGTACGGATGCCAGTCGCGTCAGGCTCTCCAGGAGAGCTACCGTACCTTTTCCCAGGAACACTACGATGTGAGCGTTTTGATGAATAAGGATATTTTCCTTGTCAGGATCAGATAACTCATCTCCATCAAAGTGAATATGCGCAGTCTCTATGCCGTACTTTTTGAGCAGCAGGTGATATCCCTGAAACGTAAAGCCGCAGGTTGAAATGACAAATCTTTGCTCGTTGCGCGCATCATTCCTGAGAGAAATTTGGTGGGTCATAACCTGCTCCTGGGCACGAAAGCGCCATTATTATTATGAGTATGTAAACCAACAGCGGTGTGTATAATAATTTTACAATACACCATCAGGTTAAGATACTGTTATCAACGCCATGCACTGTAACATCTTTGCGTTAATCACCCTTTTCCACGCATAAATATAACTCTATATTTCTTTTAAAATACCGACCGCAAGCCACTTTTTCTCAGGTATAATGAAAATTCCGAAAAAGAAGGCTGGATACTTCATCTATCGGCTCATCAAATACGAGAAAAATGCTATGGATAATCACATCTCATCCAGGGCCTTGCTACATCGAAGGGATGTTATAAAAAGCAACCCGCGGTTTAGTGAGGCAATATTAGAGCACTACACAATCAATGACGCCATCTACAAAAAACAACCCTTGTTCTACAAGACAATGCTTCAGGAATCACGGTTTAACATTATTCTTTCCATGTGTTGTTTTATATTTGGCAATCAGGCCGAATCCGTCTCAGAGATAAAAGAGTTATGTTCCCGCTATAAAATAGCCAGCCCCAACAGCGTTATTGCGATCATTACGTTACTCAGAACCACGGGACGCATCAGGACCTGGCGCTGTACGGAAGACCGGCGAAAAACGAGAATTGCCCCAACCGAAAAAGGATTGAATGAACTCAAACGCTATATGTCCGGTGCATTTTTACCCGTCAGCATTCTTTACCCGACGTTTAATATTGATGTTAACCTGCTGGATAATGACACATTGAGAAATAATTTCTTCCGCCGCGCGGCAGAATATCTTTTTCGGGGATTAACGTTCAGAAAAGTTTTACCGGAAGTGGGGTTATTTATTGATAAGGATGGAGGCCGCATGATTATGCTGTATCTTTACCTGCAGGCCATAAAAAACAAATCCGCCCACGGCGCGGTTATTCAATACTCCGCCAGCACGCTCGCTAAAGAATTCTTTGTCTCCCGGATCCACGTCAACCGGATTATCAAATCGGCGCATGAGGCAGGTTATCTTAAAGATCGCGGTGACGGTCGCCTGTCGGTGTATCCGGCGTTTTTCGAACTGGTCGAAAACTATGCCGGATTATATTTCGCCTATGTTACTCATTACATTAACGTGGTGCCGAAGGAGCGACGCCACCCAAACAACGTAACGTCAACGGTATAATACAAATGGCGTTCGGTATCCCGAACGCCAATCTTTATCTCTCGCGCAGCGCCTCTTTTGCCTTGTTCAGCGGTTTCAACAGATAATCCAGGATGGTTTTGCTGCCGGTTTTAATATCTACCGTTGCAATCATCCCTGGAAAGACCGGAAAGTCTTTGCCCTGCTTATTGGTCAGGTGGTTACTGTCGGTGCGGATATAGACGCGGTAGTAGTAGACATCTCTTTTCACCTCGTCCTGCAGGGTGTCCGGCGAAATCATGGTCACCTCGCCCTCCAGCCCGCCATAGATGGAGTAGTCATAGGCCGTAATTTTCACCAGCGCTTTCTGGCCGGGGTGGATAAACGCGACATCGCGCGGCGAGATTTTCGCCTCAACCACCATCTGGTCGTCCAGCGGGACCAGGCTCATCAGCTTGCCGTTCGGGGGAATAACGCCGCCCACGGTCGTCACGTCAATATCCTTCACAATCCCACGCACCGGCGCGTTGAAGGTCAGCCGGGTCAGGGAGTCCTCACGCCCTTTCATCACCGAACGCTGGGCTTCAATCTCCGCGTTGGCTTTCGCCAGCTCTTCGCGGGCGCGGACGTAATACTGATTTTTCATCTCGGTGATTTTATTCTCAAGCTCATTTTTTTGACGCTCAAGACGTAACACCTCAACCTTGCTGGCCGCCCCCTGGGTCACCAGCGGACGGGTTAACGACAGCTCGCGCTGCACCAGCTCGGCGCCCTGACGTAAGCCGTTCAGCCCTTTTTCAAGGCTCTCGCGACGGGACTGATAGAGCGCCGTTTCCTGTTTGACCAGCTCAACGTCATCGTCCAGCTCCTCGGGAAACGCGAGTTCCGTGTCGTTAACTTCGGCCTTCAGTCGCGCAGCCGTTGCCAGCGCCGCGTTCAGACGAGACTCGCTCTCCAGCACGCTGGACTCGGTTTTAGTCCGGTCAAGCTGTGCCAGCTGCTGACCGCGCTCAACGATATCGCCTTCGCGAACCAGCAGGCTGTGGATAATCCCCCCTTCCAGGGACTGAATCACCTGCTCATGGGAGGACGGTATCACCTTGCCGCTGCCGGTCGTGACTTCGTCCAGCTGGAACAGGCTCGCCCATGCGATAAACACCGCCAGCAGGGCGAACAGCGACCATGCCACCAGCGAGGATCGCGGCAGGCGCGGCTCTTTCAGACGGCTGTTATAACGGGAGAAATCGTTCATGCCGCACCCTCCTCTGCTACAGCCGCCGGCTTCATGGTCACGGTGCGCTGTGCCGCCTTTTGCGGCGCCAGCCCGTGCTGATGCAGGATCGCGTCGCGCGGACCGTCCATCACCACCTTGCCGTTTTCCAGTACAATAATGCGGTCGACCAAATCCAGAATCGGCAGGCGATGCGTTGCCACCACCAGCGTCCGGCGCTTGCCCAGCCATTTGTGAAGATGCTGAATAAACTGCTTCTCGCTCATCTCGTCCAGCCAGGCGGTAGGCTCATCCAGCAGCAGGATATTCGGGGCAGTGATCAGCGCGCGCGCCAGCAGCAGCGCCTGACGCTGTCCGCCGGAGAGGCCCGTTCCGCCCTCGTTGATGATGGTGTTCAGCCCCATTTTCTGCTTACGCACGTACTCCAGCGCGCCGCTATTGACCAGCGCCTGATGAATTTCATCGTCAGTGGCGAGTGGGTTCCCCATCAGGATATTGTCCCGCACGGAGCCAAAGAACAGCCGCGCCTGCTGGCTAAGCAGCTGCATGTCGCGACGCAGGTCGGCCGGGTCCAGATGATTGAGAGCAATATCGTCCAGCAGAATGCTCCCCTGCTGCGGCTCCTGCATGCCCGCCAGAAGCTGCAGCAGCGTGCTTTTACCGGAGCCGTTACGCCCGAGCACCGCCACGCGCTCACCGGCGCGAATCTGCAGTTTGCTGATGTTCAGCACGGTGAGTTTCTCTTCCTCGTCATAGTAGAAGCCGACGTCTTCCAGCCGGTAATCCCCGCGCAGGTGGGCTTTATGCACCTTCTTCCCGTGCTGCGGATCGTCAATCGGGCGCTGCATCAGGTCATCCAGCCCCTTGCGGGCCACTTTTGCCGACTGCCAGCGCGAGAGCACGCCAGAGATCTGCGACAGCGGCGCGATGGTACGCGATGCCAGAATCGAGGTTCCCACCAGCGCACCGGTGGTCATGTCGCCGCTGATGACCAGGTAACAGCCCACCAGCAGGACCACCGCATAGACGATGGACTGCACCTCCTGGGTCCAGGTCAACAGCAGCCCCGTCAGCCAGCGCTGCTTCATGCCGACGCTGGCGGCCACGTCGTTGGTGTTGTTCCACTGGTTCTGGAAACGCTGCTCGGCGCGCATCAGCTTGATGTCTTCAATACCCTGCACCGCCTCCACCAGCGTCGCGTTACGAATGGCGGATTCACGCATCCCTTCGCTGGAGAGTTTCCCCAGCGGGCGCTGCACCAGCAGGCCCGGAATGAGCAGCAGCGGCACGGCGAGCAGGACCACCAGCACCAGTGGGCCGCCAATCATCCACAGAATAAAGACGAACAGCAGGAAGAACGGCAGATCGGAGATCGCCGCAATGGTGGTCGAGGTGATGAGCTCGCGCACCGACTCCAGCTCGCGGATCTGGGCGATAAACGATCCGGTTGATTTGGAGCGCGCCCCGTTTTTAATCCGCAGCGCGTGGGCAAAGACGCGTTCTGAGATGCGCAGGTCGGCGCGTTTCCCCACCACGTCCGAAATATGCACGCGCAGCATGCGCATGATGAATTCAAACACGATGGCTAGCATGACGCCGCCAAACAGTACCCACAGCGTGGCCTCCGACTGCGACGGCACCACCCTGTCGTACACCTGCATGGAGAAGACCATGCCGGAGAGCGCCAGCACGTTAGCGACCAGCGCCACCAGCATGATGTCGCTGTAGCGGCGCCAGTCCTTCAGCGCCAGCTGCCAGAACCAGTTTTTCTCATACGGTTTGATGTAGTCGTCCACGCGGGCATCCGGCGTGGACTCAAGCGGGCGCAGTACCAGCAGCGTTTTCAACCGTGAGCCGAGCGCGTCCCGCGTTAGCGTCGTCTCCAGCCCGCCGTCGCCGCTGAACTGCAGGCTGACGTTGCCTTCGTTATCCATGCGGTTAATGACCGCGATTTGACCGCCAGTGAATTCCGCCAGCAGCGGCAGGCGCCACGGATCGAGAGATGTTGCATCCGTCGCCACGCGCATTCCCAGCCCTAGCTGGCGCGCCATCTCCTCCAGCACCAGCTGGCGCGGAGACTGACTTTCATGGTTAATCGTGACCCGAACGTGCTCCACCGAAAAGTCCAGCCGGTAGTGCTTCGCGATGATGAGCATGCCCTGCAGCCAGGGTTCGTACTGTGGATGTGTCTTCATAATCTCCGGGTTAACGCCATTCGTGTAAAGAAACGCCAAAAGGCCGCGAGGATTACTCCCCGCGGCGTTGGTTTACGCAATTAACAGCTGATGATTCGCCAGCAGCGTCGCCAGGTCCGTCTGCACGCCGTTCAGCGTCACCAGGGTGGTTGGTGAGAACTGGCCGCCGGTACCGTCCAGATCCACCTGGATTTCGGTATTGCTGCCGTTCTGCACCACGCGGACATAATCGGTAATGTTGCCCGCGCTGCTGTCCAGCGTGGCCACGCCGTTCACATAGCTCGCCGAGCCCGTGCCGGTATAGCCGCTGCCGGAGAGCAGATCGCGCAGGTCAATACGATCCGTGTCCGCGGTCCCTTCCCAGGTGCCGACTGTGAAGCCGTTCACCACGTCGTGACCGTTACCGCCCGTCGCGTCCGACGCGTTGATCAGCTTGTAGAGCAACGTATCGTGACCGCCGCTGCCGATGTTGAAGGTGTCGTTCCCGCCGCGGCCTTCGAACTGGTTATCACCGCTGTTGCCGGTAATGACGTCGTCGAAGTTCGAGCCGTTGATGCCCTCAATGTTGAGCAGTCGTGACGTACCGAACCCGGTGTCCTGCGCGGTAGAGAGACGCAAATCAACGGTTACGCCGGAAGTCGCATTGCGGTAATCCACCACGTCCATCCCGCCGGTGTTGCTCCAGGTGTCGTAGTCGGAATGGGTATTCCAGCCGCCGGAACCGTTGTAGGTATAGGTGCCATCCTCTGCGATAAAGGTGTCGTTATACCCGGTCCCGGTGAGGGTCCCGCTGTGGCCGCCGGTGGCCGCTTCGGCCGTCAGAACGTAGCCCTCTTTGCCGTTGCCCGCCTCCAGACCGCTCCAGGTGACGTTATCCGACACGCCGTTGGTGATCTTCAGGATCTCGGCCGAATAGGTTTCATTCGGATCCAGCCCGTAGAAGCTCACCAGCGCAGAGGTATCGTTCGAACCAATACCAGACTGGGCGTTAATGATCTGCGAAGCCACCAACACGCCCGCGGCGTTGTACAGATTGACCGTGTTGCCGTAGAAGGCATTGATGCCCTCGCTGTCGACAATGTGCAGGTGCATCGCGGTACCGTCGGCAATTTTGGCGCTGTTTTGCACCAGCACCACCTTGCCGTTCTGCTGCGACACCAGCAGATCCTTCGCGCCGTCCCAGTTGTAGTCCACTGCCGCCACGCCGGTGGCGTAGGCCAGGCCAGTTTTAAGCTGGCTGGCGGTCCAGCTGGAACCGTAGCCGTTGTTGGTGAACAGCGTCGCCGTCTGTGAACCGCCGTAGGTGCTGAGCTTGATGATGTCCATCTGCCCGTCCCCGTTCCAGTCCACCGCCACCGAGAGATACCCCGCCGTGGCGTTAGAGGCTTCCACCGCGCTCTTGGTGGTCGAGAGCTTCCCGGTACCGTCGTTGTAGTAGATCACCCCGCCGTTGTTGTTGTAGCTGCTGCCCAGGTACAGATCCATGTAGCCATCGCCGTTGAAATCCGCCCACGTCATGGACGCCGCCGTGGTGGTATTCGCGGCGTTTACCACAAACACGTTGGTCAGGTTCTGGCCGATGGAGAGCGTGCCGTTGCCGTTGTTGTTGATCACGGTTAACGAGTACGCGCCGCTGCGGTTGGTGTGCTGGACAATATCCACCGTACCGTCGTTGTTCAGGTCGACGCCGGAGATTTCACGCCCGGAGTCGAACTGACCGTAGAAACCGCCCTCCCCGCCGGTGCCGTCCGGCGACAGGACGCCGTTGTTGTTCACCAGGTAGGTCAGTGAGTCCATACCGGCATCGCCGTACGCCAGATCCAGATAGCCATCGCCGGTTTTATCGTACGCAATCACGCCGCCGTACCAGATAGTGGTCCCCATCGCCAGCTGGCTGGCGTTATAGGTGCTGCCATCGTAGGTCCACATCACCTGAGTAGACCCGGCGTAGGTATTCTCGGTCGCGAAGATATCCTGCGTGCCGTTACGGTCAAAGTCGGCGGCGGTCTGGCTCACCACGTAGTAGCCGCGGGTGTTAGTCAGCGTATTGCCGGCATAGGTCGAGCTATCGCTACTGGAGTAAGCCTGAGTGTTCGCAATGATATTCCACAGACCGCTGCTGTTCATGCCGAGGGTCATGGTGGAGTTGTTGCTGTTCCCCGCCGTGGTTGCCCAGTCGGTATTCACCGTGGTGGTATCAATCACCAGGCTGCCGGTCGCCGTACCGGTGGTATTGCCGTTACCCGCGCTGCTCTTCACCTGCGCCGTCACGCTGTAGCCCGCCACGCTCAGGGCATCGCCGTCCGGGATCTGCAGGTACCAGGTATTGTGATCCGGGTCGACTACCACGGCCCCCCCCGTCTGGGAGGTGTAGGTTTTCCCGTTCACCGTCACCACCAGATACTCGCCATTCACCAGGTCGGCGGAGACGGTACCGCTGACGATTGGGGTGGTATCTGACGTGGTCTGGGCGGTAATCGCCGCCGTGGTGGTCGGGATACTGGTATCAACGTTCAGCACGAAGCCGTCGGATTCCGTGTAGTTACCGGCTTTGTCGGTCACACGCACGATGTACGTGTGGTTGCCATCGCTCAGGCCGTTATCCTGGAAGGACCAGCTTGCGCTGCCGTTCATGGTCACCTGACCGAGCAGAACGCCGTCGCGGTATAGCTGGACGATCTCGCCGTCTTCAGGGGCGCGGTTGAGCGTACCGTTGATCAGCGGTGCGTTATCGTCCGTGGCCACCGTGCTGCCAAAGGTGCCCTGACGCTCGCCTTCACCGTCGGTATAGCTCACTACCGTGCCTACCGTAGCTGGCGGCGTGGTGTCCACCGTCACCACCTGAGAGGCGGTGGAGCCGACGTTGCCCGCCTGGTCGATAATCCGCACCTGGTAGGTGTAATCCCCGTCAGGCAGATCGCGGGTATCGGTGTAGGTCCAGCGCTGATTAGTCACCGTGGTGTCAACCCAGGTGTTTCCGCCGTCAAGGCTGATCTGCACCCTCTCGTCGCTCGCCAGCGCGCTGCCCAGCGAGCCGTTGATGGTCAGGGTGGTGTCCATAGTGATGAAATCACTCCCGGACTGCCCGGTATCATCGCTGATGCTGTCGATGGTGATGCCGTACTGCGGCGCCTGGGTATCCACCGTCACGGTCTGGGTGGTAGTGGCACCGACGTTGCCCGCCTGATCGACAACCCGCACCTGATAGCTGTAATCCCCGTCGGCCAGAGTGCGCGTGTCGTTATAGCGCCACTGGGTACCGCTTATCGTGGCATACACCCAGGTGCTGCCGCCGTCCATGCTCACCTGCACGTACTCACCCGCCCCTAACTCTGCGCCAAGCGTGCCATGCAGGGTGTACGAGGTCGAACTGGTCAGGAAGTCGTTATTGTCGAAGCCGGTATCCACGGTGATGTTATCCACCGTCACCGTAATCGCCGCATCCGGGGCGACCGTATCGACGGTCACCTGCTGATGGGCGCTGGCGCCCACGTTGCCCGCCGCATCCACCACGCGCACGTAGTAGTCATAGGTCTGGTTACCCAGCGTACGTCCGTCCACGTAGTACCAGCTGTTGCCGGTGACAATCACGTTCTGCCAGGTGACGCCGCCGTCGATGCTGATCTGGGCATACTCGCCGTCGGCCAGCGTCGCGCCGAGCGAGCCGTGCAGCGTCAGTGACGTATCGTTGGTGATAAAGTCGCTGCTGCTCAGGCCGGTATCGTCGCTGATGCTGTCGATAGCGATCGTTTTGCTGGCGTCCGGCGCAACCGTATCAATCGTCACGACCTGGCTGGCGGTGGCGCTGATGTTGCCCGCGTCGTCAATCACGCGCAGCTGGTAGTTGTAATCCCCGTCGGCCAGCGTACGACCGTCCACGTAGGTCCAGGTCAGACCGCTCACGCTGACGTCGGTCCAGGTGACGCCGCCGTCGAGGCTGATCTGCGCGTGGTCGCCGCTGCCCAGCGCCGCGCCGAGCGTCCCTTTCAGGCTGATCTGGTTGTCGCTGGTGATAAAGTCGCTGCCGGACAGGCCTGTATCCTGGGTGACGGAATCCACGGTAATGGTCGTTGCCGCAGGCTTCGTCAGGTCAATCACCACGTCCTGGCTGTCCGTTGCCCCCACGTTGCCCGCGCTATCGATCACCCGCACCTGGTACTGATACGAACCGTCCGTCAGGGTGCGGCCATCGGTGTAGCGCCACGTGGTGCCGGTCACCGTCAGGTCAATCCAGGTGGTGCCGCCGTCGAGGCTGATCTGCGCCTTCTCGTTATTGCCGAGCTGCGCGGTCAGGGAGCCGTTGACCACTACCTGCTTATCGTTGGTGATGAAATCCGTCGCGCTCAGGCCGGTGTCGTTTTGCAGCGAATCAATGCTGATGCCCATCGACGGCGCGGTGAGATCGACGGTGACGGTGTGGTTATCGCTGGCGCTGTTGCCGATAGCGTTGCTGACCTGCGCCTTAATCACGTACGAACCGCCGTCTGCCAGGGCGGTGACGTCTGCGCTGCCCACCGTGTAGCTCCAGGTGCCGTCATTCTGCACGGTCGCCGCGTAGGTTTTGCCGTTCAGGGTGATGGTCACCGTCTGGCCCGCAGGCGCGTCGGTGGTGCCGCTGACGACCAGCGGCGTGCCGTGTTCGGCCGCGTTGACGATATCGTCCTGCGCAAAAGTGTTAATGGTGATGGTTGGGACATCACCGTTCAGCGTCACGTCATGCGTTGCGCTACCCGGGTTGCCCGCCCTGTCGCTTACCGACGCGGTAATGGTGTAATCCCCGTCGCTCAGGCCGAGGAAATCACGCCCCGGCACGAAGACCGACCACGTTCCGTCCGCCCCGACGGTCGCCTGATAGCTGTGCCCGCTGAAGGAAACGGTCACCGTCTGGCCCTGTTCTGCCGTGGTGGTGCCGCGGATGGTCTGACCCGCCAGCTGCTCCGCATTGTTGACGATATCGTCATCCGCCACGGTGCTGATGGTCACGGTCGGCGCAGCGGTATCCACCGTTAAGGTGTGCGTGGTCTGGCCGCCGTTACCGGCTTTGTCGTTGACCGACGCGGTGACCGTCAGCGCCCCCTGGCTCAGGATAGCCAGATCTGCCGCCGGCACATCGAGCGTCCAGGTGCCGTCGCTGCCCACCAGCGCAGTGTAGGTTTTGCCGCCCAGCGTCACGGTGACGGTCTGGCCCGCCTCCGCGCTGGACGATCCGTGTACCGTCAGCGGCTGCTGCGCTTCCAGCGCGTTCAGCATGTCGTCACCCGACAGTGTCGCAATGCTCACGACAGGCGCGGTGGTATCCACGCTGATGCCGTGCGTCGCCGAGGCGCTGTTGCCCGCGCTGTCCTGCGCCGACACGGATACCTGATAGCTCGCGCCATCGGCCAGGGCACCCACGTCTGCGGCCGGAACGGTGGTCGTCCAGCTGCCGTCGTTCTGGATGGCGGCCGTATAGGTCTTGCCGTTCAGCGTCACGGTGACCTGCGTCCCGCTGGCGAACTGGGCGCTGGAGCCGTTAATCACCAGCGAACTACCCGCTTCTGTCGCGTTGATGACGTCGTCACCGCTGAGGGTATTCACCGTCAGCGCCACGGAAGCCGTATTCACCACCACATCGTGAGTCTGGGTGCTGCTGTTGCCCGCGCTGTCGGTAATGGTCGCGCTAATGGTCACGGTGCCGTCGGTCAGGGCAGAAATCACGCTGGCCGGAACGCCCACGCTCCAGTTGCCGCTGGCGTCAACGGTGGTGGTGTACTGGTTTGAACCGATGGTGATGACCAGCTTATCGCCGACGCTCGCGCCGGTTGCCGTGCCGCTCACGATCTGCGCCTGCCCGTGCTCCACGCTGTTGATGACGTCATCGCCCGCCACGACGTTAAAGCTGACGGACGGCGGTGTGGTATCAAGCGTAATCGCTTTGCCCGCGCTGCCCGGGTTACCCGCGGCGTCGCTCACGCTGACCTGCACGGTGTAGCCGTTATCGGCCAGTGCGGAGAGGTCAGTGCCCGGTACGTTGACGCTCCAGATACCACCCTGCTGCACCTGAGCGGTATAGCTCTTGCCGCCCAGCGTCACGGTGACCGTCTGCCCGGCTTCCGCCGTGGTGGTGCCGGAGATGGCCACGCCCGCAGCCGCTTCGCTGCCGTTAATCACGTTATCACCTGCCACCGTATCAATCGTCACGGTCGGCGCGGTCGCATCCACGCTGTACTCGCGGCCCGCCGTCGCGCTGTTGCCGTGCACGTTGGTGACGCTCACCTGCACGCTGGCGTCGCCGTCCTTCAGGCCCGCGAGATCCGCGGAAGGCACGGTGGCCGTCCAGTTGCCGTCGGCATCCACTTTCGCGGTGTAGGTTTTGCCGCCGAAGGCGATTGTGACGGTCTGGTTTTCCTCCACGTTCGAGGTGCTGCCCGAGAGCACCAGATCCGCGCCTTTCTCCGCCGCGTTAATCACGTCGTCGGTGGCGATCGCATCGATGCTGATAGCCACGGCCGCCAGATCGACGGTGACGTCGTGACTGATGGAGACCGGGTTGCCCGCGCTGCTCTGGCCTGCCACGGTGACGGTCACCGCGCCTGCTGCCAGGGCACCCACGTCTGCGGCCGGGATCGCCGCGCTCCAGGTACCGTTCGCCAGCACGGAGGCCGCATAGGTTTTGCCGTTAACGGTCACGGTGAGCGTGGTGCCCGCCGCCAGCCCGTCGCTGGAACCGGTGACGATCAGGTTCTGTCCGTGCTCGATGCTGTTGATCACATCATCGCCCGCCACGGTATTGATACGCAGACCCGGCAGGCTGGCGTCTATAACGATTTCGCGCTCGCCCGCGCCGGTATTGCCGTGGCCGTTGGTGACGGTCGCCGACACGGTCAAATCGCCGTTGCCCAGCGCCGTCAGGACGGACTCCGGCACGCTCACGGACCAGGTCAGATCGCTCTGCACCGTCGCGGTGTAACTGTTGCCGCCGATGTTCACCGTCACCGTGTTACCGGCTTCCGCGTTCGCCACCTTACCGGTGATGGTCTGGCCTGCCGCCACTTCTGCCGCGTTGATGACGTTATCACCCGCCACAGTGTTGATGGTGACGGTCGGCAGCGCGGTGTCGACCAGCAGGTTCGCCGTATTGCTGATGCTATTGCCCACGCCGTTGGTCGCGGCTGCGCTCAGGGTGTAATTCGCTTCGCCCAGACCCGCCAGATCCACCGCCGGAACCGTCAGGCTCCAGGTGCCGTCTGCGGCGGTCGTTGCAGTGTAGCTTTTTTCGTTGAGGGTCACGGTCACCAGGGTGCCTTCCGCGAGGTTGGCGCTGGTGCCGCTGACGCTCAGATCCTGACCTTTTTCCACCGCGTTCAGGACGTTATCGCCGCTGATGGCGTTAAAGCCCACGGACGGCAGCCCGGTGTCCACGGTGACGTTATGGCTGCCGCTGCCGGTGTTGCCCGCCGCGTCGGTAACAGACGCAGTGACGGTCACGGTGCCGTCGCTGAGGCCGGAAATCACGCTGGCCGGGACGCCCACGCTCCAGTTACCCGCCGCGTCCAGCACGGTGGTGTACGTCTGGCCGCCAATCGTGACGGTGACCTTATCGCCCGCTGCTGCGCCGGTGGCGGTGCCGCTGATGATTTGCGCCTGCGCGTGCTCAGCGAGGTTAATCACGTCATCGCCCGCCACGGTGTTGATGGTCACCGCAGGGACGGTCACGTCCACCGTCAGGTTATGGTTTACGGATGCCGGGTTGCCCGCCTTGTCGCTTACGCTCGCGGTCACGGTGACGCTGCCGTCGCTGAGCGACGCCAGATCCGCTGCCGGAACGTTCAGCGTCCAGCTGCCGTCCGCGCTGACGGTTGTGGTGTAGTCCTTGCCGTTCAGCGACACGGTCACGGTCTGGCCCGCTTCGGCGGTGCTGGTGCCGGAAACCGTCAGGTCAGACTGCGCTTCCGTGGCGTTCAGGATGTCGTCAGTCGCCATCGTATTAATGGTGACGGACGGCGCGGTGGCATCCACGCTGTACTCGCGGCCCGCCGAAGCGCTGTTGCCGTTCACGTTGGTGACGCTCACCTGCACGCTGGCGTCGCCGTCCTTCAGGCCCGCCAGATCCGCAGCCGGCACGGTATAGGTCCAGTTGCCGTCTGCTTCTACGGTAGTGGTGTAGATTTTACCGTTCAGGCTCAGGGTGACGGTCTGCCCGGCTTCCACGTTGGTGGTCGCGCCGGACAGCACCAGATCCGCCCCTTTCTCCGCCGCGTTGATCACGTCGTCGGTGGCAATGGCGTTGATGCTGATGGCAACGGTAGCCAGATCCACGGTCACGTCGTGGCTGATGGTGATCGGGTTACCCGCCGCGCTGTCGCCGGTGACGCTGATTTTTACTGTGCCTTCCGGCCACGCGCTCACGTCCGCAGACGGAACCGCCGCGCTCCAGGTGCCGTCCGCCAGCACCGTCGCCGAATAGTCTTTGCCGTTCACGGTAACGGTCAGCGTAGTGCCCGCCGCCAGCCCGTCGCTGGAGCCGGAAACGATCAGGTTCTGCGCATGCTCAATGCTGTTGACCACGTCGTCGCCCGCCACGGTGTTCACGCGCAGGCCCGGCAGGTTAGCGTCGATCGTAATATCGCGCTCACCGGTGCCGGTGTTGCCGTGGCCGTTGGTGACGGTTGCCGTCACGCTCAGGCTGCCGTTGCCGAGTGCGGTCAGCACATCAGACGGCACGTTCACGGACCAGCTCAGATCGTTCTGCACCGTTGCGGTATAGCTGTTGCCGCCAACGGTCACGGTTACGGTGTTGCCCGCTTCGGCATTCGCCACGGTACCGCTCAGGGTCTGGCCTGCCGCCACTTCCGCCGCGTTGATAACGTTATCGCCCGCCACGGTGTTGATGGTGACGGTCGGCAGCGCGGTGTCGACCAGCAGGTTCGCAGCGCTGCTCACGCTGTTGCCCACGCCGTTGGTGGCGGTCGCATTGAGGGTGTAACTGGCCTGACCGAGACCGGCCAGATCCGCAGCCGGAACCGTCAGGCTCCAGGTGCCGTCCGCAGCGGTCGTTGCGGTGTAGTTTTTACCGTTCAGGGTCACGGTCACCACGGTGCCTTCCGCCAGGTTGGCGCTGGTGCCGCTGACGCTCAGATCCTGACCTTTTTCCACCGCATTCAGAACGTTGTCGCCGCTGATGGCGTTAAAGCCCACGGACGGCAGCCCGGTATCGACGGTCACGTTATGGGTGCCGCTGCCGGTGTTGCCCGCCGCGTCGGTAACAGACGCAGTGACGGTCACGGTGCCGTCGCTGAGGCCGGAAATCACGCTGGCCGGGACGCCCACGCTCCAGTTACCCGCCGCGTCCAGTATGGTGGTGTAAGTCTGGCCGCCGATGGTAACGGTGACCTTATCGCCCGCTGCCGCGCCGGTGGCGGTGCCGCTGATAATCTGCGCCTGACCGTGTTCGGCGACGTTAATCACGTCGTCGCCCGCCACGGCGTTGATGGTGACCGCAGGGACGGTCACGTCCACCGTCAGGTTATGGTTTACGGATGCCGGGTTGCCCGCCTTGTCGCTCACGCTCGCGGTAACGGTGACGCTGCCGTCATTAAGCGCCGCCAGATCCGCCGCCGGAACGTTTAGCGTCCAGCTGCCGTCCGCGCCGACGGTTGTGGTGTAGTCCTTGCCGTTCAGCGTCACGGTCACGGTCTGGCCCGCTTCGGCGGTGCTGCTGCCGGAAATCGCCAGGTCAGACTGCGCTTCCGTGGCGTTCAGGATGTCGTCAGTCGCAATCGTATTAATGGTGACGGACGGCGCGGTGGCATCCACGCTGTACTCGCGGCCCGCAGAGGCGCTGTTGCCGTTGACGTTGGTGACGCTTACCTGCACGCTGGCGTCGCCGTCCTTCAGGCCCGCCAGATCCGCAGCCGGCACCGTGGCGGTCCACTTACCCGCCGCGTCCACCGTGGCGGTGTAGTTCTTGCCGCCGAAGGTGATGGTGACGGTTTGATTTTCCTCCACGTTTGAGGTGGTGCCGGAGAGCACCAGATCCGCCCCTTTCTCCGCCGCGTTAATCACGTCGTCGGTGGCAATGGCGTCGATGCTGATAGCGACGTTCGCCAGATCCACCGTCACATCGTGGCTGATGGAAACCGGATTGCCCGCGCTGCTCTGGCCCTCAACGGTCACGGTGACCGTGCCCGCTGCCAGGGCACTTACGTCCGCAGAAGGGAGAGCCGCGCTCCATGTACCATCCGCCAGTACCGTCGCGGGATAGGTTTTGCCGTTGACGGTAACGGTCAGCGCCGTGCCTGCGCTCAGACCATTGCTGGAACCGGTAATAATCAGGTTCTGTCCGTGTTCGATGCTGTTGATCACGTCGTCGCCCGCCACGGTGTCCACGCGCAGGCCCGGCAGGCTGGCGTCTATCGCGATCTCACGCTCGCCGCTGCCGCTGTTGCCCACGCCGTTCGTCACGCTGGCGGTTACAGTCAGATCGCCGTTGCCCAGCGCCGTCAGGACCGATTCCGGTACATCGACGGACCAGGTCAGATCGCTCTGTACCGTTGCGGTGTAGCTGTTGCCGCCAATCGTTACGGTCACGGTGTTGCCCGCCTCGGCATTCACCACCTTACCGCTAATGGTCTGGCCAGCAGCCAGCTCCGCCGCGTTAATCACGTCGTCACCGGCGACGGTGTTGATAATCACCCCCGGCAGAACGGACTCCACGTTGACGGTGTGCGAGGTGCTGGTGCCGTTGCCGACGCTGTCCGTTGCCGAGGCAGTGACGGTGTAAAGCGCTTCACCCAACTGACCCACTTCGCTCGCCGGAACCGTCGTGGACCATTTACCGTTGGCCTCAACCGTGGCGCTGTAGGCTTTGCCGTTGAGCATCACGGTCACCACCGCGCCCGCCGCCAGTCCGGAAGCCGTACCGGTGATGGTCAGATCCTGCGTTTTCTCGCTGCTGTTGATCACATCGTCACCGGAGACGGTGTCGATGGTCAGCACCGGCGCGCTCAGGTTGACTTCCACCTTGCGCGTCGCGCTGTTGCTGTTTCCGGCTTTGTCGGTCAGCGCCGCGGTGATGGTGTAATCCCCGGCGGTCAGGGCACCGACGTCCGCCGCAGGCACGCCCACGCTCCAGTTGCCGGACGCATCCAGCGTCGCCGTGTAATCTTTGTTATTGATGGTGACGGTCACCACGTCGCCCGCCGCCGCGCCGGTCACTGAGCCGGTGACGATCAGAGCCTGCCCATGCTCGGCGCTGTTGATCACGTCGTCATCGGAAACGGTGTTGATGGTCAGCTGTGGCACGGTGGTATCGACCAGCACATCGCGAGCAGCGGAGGCCGGGTTGCCCGCTTTGTCCGACACGGCGGCGCTGACGGTATAGTTCCCGTCGGTAATCGCGCCCACATCCGCAGAAGGCACGGTCACGCTCCAGCTGCCGTTTGCCTGCACGGTGGTGGTGTAATCCACGCCGTTCAGCGTGACGGTCACGGTCTGGCCCGCTTCGGCGTTAGAGACGCCGTTGACGACCAGATCCTGCTGCGCTTCGGCGGCATTGATGATGTTGTTGTCGCTGACGATTTCGATGGAGACCGTCGGCGCGGTGGCGTCCACGCCGTACTCGCGTCCCGCCGAGGCGCTGTTGCCGTTTACGTTGGTGACGCTCACCTGCACGCTGGCGTCGCCATCCTTCAGGCCAGCCAGATCTGCCGACGGCACGGTCGCCGTCCAGTTGCCGCTGGCATCCACTTTCGCCGTGTAGGACTTGCCGCCGAACGTGATGTAAACCGTCTGGTTCTCTTCCACGTTGCTGGTGGAACCTGAAAGCACCAGATCTGCGCCTTTTTCTGCCGCATTAATCACGTCGTCGGTGGCAATCGCGTCAATGCTGATAGCAACCGTCGCCAGATCGACCTTCACGTCGTGGCTGATGGAGACCGGGTTGCCTGCCGCGCTATTTCCCTCGACCTTCACGGTGACCGTGCCTGCGCCGAGCGCGCTGACGTCTGCCGCCGGAATGGCCGCCGTCCAGGTACCGTCTGCCAGCACCGTGGCCGCGTAGGTTTTGCCGTTGACGATCACGCTCAGCGCCGCGCCCGCTGCCAGGCCGTCGCTGGAGCCGGTAATAATCAGGTTCTGCGCATGCTCAATGCTGTTAATCACGTCGTCGCCCGCCACGGTATCGATGCGCAGGCCCGGCAGATTGGCGTCGATGGTGATGTCGCGCTCGCCGAAGCCGGTGTTGCCGTGGCCGTTAGTGACGCTGGCTGACACCGTCAGATCGCCGTTACCGATAGCGGTTAAGACCGCGGAAGGCACGTTGACCGACCAGCTCAGATCGTCCTGAACCGTCGCGGTATACGTATTGCCGCCGATTGAAAGGGTGACAGTGTCACCGCTCGCAGCGCCGCTCACCTTCCCGCTCAGGGTTTGTCCGGAAGCGACTTCCGCCGCGTTAATCACGTCATCGATGGCGATTGCGTTAATGGTAACCTGCGGCAGCGCGCTGTCGACCAGCACGCTGTGGCTGGCGTTCGCGCCGTTGCCTGCGCTATCGGTCACGCTTGCCGTGACGGTATAGGTCGCTTCGCCCAGCGCAGAGACGTTCGCCGCCGGAACGGTCACGCTCCAACCGCCGCTGGCGTTGGTGGTCGCGGCGTAGCTGATGCCGTTCAGGATCACCGTAATGGCTGTACCTTCCGGCTGGTTGCTGGTGCCCGAAATCAGCAGATCCTGGCCTTTCTCGACCGCGTTAATCACGTCGTTAAGCGCCAGGGTATTGATGGCAATCTCCGGCGCGGCCAGGGAGACGTCAAATTCATGCGTGGCGGTGGTGCTGTTACCCGCTTTGTCGGTGAGGATCGCGGAAATCGTCTGCTCGCCGTTAGGCAGCGCGCCCACGTCTGCCGCCGGAACGCCCACGCTCCAGCTTCCGGACGCGTCCAGCATCGCGGTGTAGTCTTTGCCGTTCAGGGTGACGGTAATGACGTCACCCGCCTGCGCGCCCGTGACCTTGCCGGAGACGATCAGCGCCTGGCCGTGCTCGGCAATATTCACGATGTCGTCGCCCGCAACGATGTTAAAACTAATCTGCGGCACGGTGGTATCCACCAGCACGGAGGCATCCGCGCTGGCCGGGTTGCCGGCTTTGTCGGATACGGAAGCCGTGACCGTGGCGTTACCGTCGGTAATGCCCGCCAGATCGGCTGCCGGCACGTCCAGCGTCCAGCTGCCGTCGGCCTGCACCTGCGCGGTGTACTGGTTGCCGTTGAAGGTTACGGTGACCGTCTGGCCTGCTTCGGCAGTGGACGTCCCGCTCAGGGTCAGATCCTGCGCTGCCTCAGCCGCGTTCAGCATGTTATCGCCGCTGATGGTATTGATGGTCACCGTTGGCGCGGCGGTATCGACGCTGAACTCCTGCGCAGACGACGCCGCGTTGCCGTTCACGTTGCTCACGCTGACCTGCACGCTGGCGTCGCCGTCCTTCAGGCCGCTCAAATCGGCTGCCGGTACGGTGTACGTCCAGTCGCCGTTGGCGTTCACCGTCGTGGTGTAGGTTTTACCCGCAAAGGTGATGGTGACGGTCTGGCCCGCTTCTACGTTTGCGGAGGAGCCGGAAAGCACCAGATCCTGACCTTTTTCTGCCGCGTTGAGCACGTTGTCCGCGGTCACGCTGTTGATGCTGACGGCGACCGGCGCGAGATCGACGTCCACGACGGTGCCGATAGTCACCGGGTTGCCGGAAGGGTCCTGCGCGCTTGCCTTGATATCCAGCGAACCGTCCGCCCACTGGGACACGTCCGCTGCCGGAACCGCCGCCTGCCAGGTACCGTCCGCCAGTATGGTTGCGGAATAGATCTTACCGTTAATGGTCACCGTGACGGTGCTGCCCGCTGCCAGATCGGTGCTTGAACCGGAAACAATCAGGTTCTGAGCGTGCTCAATGACGTTTATGACGTCATCACCCGCCACGGTATCAATACGCAGGCCCGGCAGTTGGGCGTCGATGGTAAAGTCCAGCGAAGACGAACCGGTGTTGCCGTGTGCGTTGGTGACGCTGGCCGATACGGTCAGTTCGCCGTTGCCGAGCGCGGTTAACTGGCTCTCGGTTAACGGCAGGCTCCATGAGAGATCGTCCTGCACGGTAGCGGTGTATGTTTGACCGCCGAGGATAATCGTGACGGTATCGCCCGATGCCGCGTTAAAGACCTTCCCGGTCAGGGTTTGCCCTGCGGTGACTTCCGCCGCGTTGACGATATTGTCGGTCGCGAAAGTGTTGATAGTGACTACCGGCAACGCGCTGTCCACCAGCACATCGTGCGAGGTTGAGGCGCTGTTGCCCACATTATCGGTAACGCTCGCCGTCACGGTGTAATTGGCTTCGCCCAGCGCGCTCACCGCAGAGGCAGGCACGGTTACGCTCCAGCTGCCGCTGGCGTTAGTGGTGGCGGTGTAGTTGATACCGTTCAGGTTTACGGTGATTGTGGTCCCTTCCGGCTGGTTGCTGGTACCGGAAAGCAGCAGATCTTCACCCTTCTCTGCCGCATTGATCACGTCATCTACGGCCAGGGTGTTAATACCGATAACAGGCGTCACGGTATTCACCACCACATCCAGAGAACTGCTGCCGGTGTTGCCGGAGCGATCGGTCACGGAGACGTTAATGGTCCAGGTGCCGTCCGTCAGCCCCTGAACGACGGATGCAGGCAGGCCGAGGCTCCAGTTGCCCGCCGCGTCCACCGCGGTGGTGTAGTCCACGTTATTAATAGTGATGGTGACCAAATCGCCCGCCGCCGCGCCGGTGACGGAGCCGCTCAGGATCTGCGCCTGAGAATGGGCCAGCTGGTTAACGGTGTTGGTGTCGGTAACAAAGTCATTAATGGTCACCTGCGGCACGGTGGCATCCACCAGCCCAACGCGGTCCGCACTGCTGCTGTTACCTGCCACGTCGCTGACGGAGGCCGTCACGGTAACAGTGCCGTCTGCCAGCGCGCCAACGTCGGCGGCAGGCACGTTCAGCGTCCAGGTGCCGTCAGATTGCACGGTAGTTTGATAGTTTTTGCCGTTCAGCGTCACGGTGACCGTCTGGCCCGCTTCAGCGGTTGTGCTGCCGCTGAGCACCAGATCCTGCTGCGCTTCTGCCGCATTGATGATGTTGTCGTCGGTCAGATTATCGAGCGTAATGGTCGGCGGCTGCGTATCGACGGTCACCACGCGTGAGGCGTCCGCGCTGTTGCCGCTGACGTTGGTCACGCTGACGCTTACCTGCGCCCGCCCGTCAATCAGCGTTTCCATGGCGTTCGCCGGGACGGTCAGGCTCCAGGAGCCATCCTGCTGCACCTGCGCGGTAAAAGTCTGGTCGGCAAATTTCACCACCACGGTTTGCCCTGCCTCCACGCCCTGCGTCTGGCCGGAAAGGGTTAAATCGCTCCCTTTTTCTGCCGCGTTCAGCAGGTCATCGCCGGAGACGGTATCAATGGTGACCGCCACGGCGTTGAGATCGAGTTCAATCGGGTGTTCAGCCGCAACGGTGTTGCCCCAGGCATCTTCTGCGCTGACGCTGACCGTCATACCTCCGGCCGTCCAGGCCTGCAAATCCGCAGCAGGAACGCCAATGCTCCAGCCGCCGCTGGCGGTCACCACGGCCTGATAGTCGACGTTGTTGATGGTGACGACAATCGGCGTACCTGCGGCCAGATGGGTGCTGGCGCCGGTGACGGTCAGATCCTGCTGCTGCTCGATGGCGTTGATTACGTCATCGCCGGAAATGGTGTTTACGCGCAGACCCGGCAGTTCCGCGTTGATATTGATATCGCGCTCGCCGGTGCCGGTATTACCGTGCCCGTTGGTCACGGAGGCGGTAAAGGTCAAATCCCCGTCGCCAAACGCCTGAAGATCCGCTGAAGGGATTGTGACGTTCCAGGTCAGATCGCTGCCCACCGTGGCGCTGTAGCTCTTACCGCCGACGCTAACAGACACCGTATCGCCCGCCGCCGCGCCGGTAACGCGGCCACTGAGGGTTTGGTCCACGCCCGCTTCGGCGTTATTAACCAGGTTATCCCCCGCAAAGGTGTTAATGATCACCTTCGGCAGCACGGTATCGACCAGCAGATTCGCCTCTGCGGAGCCGCTGTTACCCACGCTGTCGGTGCCGCTGACGCTGACGCTATAAAGGGTGTTCGCCAGATTCAGGACGTCGGATACCGGCACCTGAACCGCCCAGATACCGTTTTCGACGGTCGCCTGATAGCTGACGTTGTTCAGCGTCACGGTAACGGCGCTGCCGTCCGGCAGGTTGCTGGTGCCGCTCAGGCTCAGCGGCTGCATTGCCTCCCGGGCATTCAGCACGTTGTCCTGGCTGATGGCGTCAATCGTAAATTCCGGTGGGTTACCGCTCAGCGCAATGCCGTGCGTGGCGCTACCGGTGTTCCCCGCTGCGTCGGTGACGGAGACGGCAATGGTGTGGTTGCCCTCACCCAGCGCGCCGACGACGGAGGCAGGAACGCCCACGCTCCAGCTGCCGTCTGCCTGTACGACGCCGGTGAAGGTCTGGCCGCCAACGGTCACGGTGACGACATCGCCTGCCGCCGCGCCGCTCGCCTGCCCGGAAATAATCTGCGCCTGTCCCTGCTCGCTGGTGTTGAGGATATCGTCGCCCGCGACGGTGTTGATGATGACGACCGGCGCGTTGGTATCTACCGTGAAATCCGTGGTCACGGACGAGCCGTTGCCTGCTTTGTCGCTGACGTTCACCGTCAGGCTGTGGTGACCCTCATTAAGGGCCTGCACCTCGCTGGCCGCCAGCGTGACGGACCAGGTGCCGTCGCTGCCCACCGTGGCGTTATAATTTTTGCCGTTCAGCGTCACGGTCACAATCTGCCCGGCTTCCGCGTTGGTTTTACCACTCAGCGTCAGCGGCTGGTTGTGCTCAGCGGCATTAATGATGTTGTCCTGCGCGAGCGTATCGACGGAGAGCGTTGGCGCAGCGGTATCCACGCCAATCGTCTGGCTTACGCTCACGGTGTTACCCGCCGCGTCTTTGCCGCTGACGCTGACGGTCCAGGTACCGTCGCTGAGCGCCTGCGCGTCTGCCGCAGGCACGTTAACGCTCCACGCGCCGTCTGCTCCCACCTGAGCGGTGTAGGTTTTGCCGTTCAGCGTTACGGAAACGTCGGTTCCCTGCGCCAGATGCTGGCTGCTGCCGGACAGCGTAAAGCCTGCGGACTTTTCGCTGGCGTTAATCACGTTGTCACCCGCCGTTGTCGCCAGCGTAAGCGTGGCCTCGGACGTAGAGACGGTCACGGTGATGTTGCCCGCTGACGTGGTTTTACTGCCGTCGATCTGCACCACCGACCAGGTGTGCTCTCCGTCGGCCTGGGTCGGGAGTTTTACCGTCCAGGTGCCGTCTTTACCGACCATCGCGCTGGCGATGGTGCTGCCGCTGCCGTCTTTAATCTGGATGGTCGCGCCCGGCTGACCGGTACCGCTGAAGGTCGGCGCGTTATCGTCCGTGAGGGCGTTTGCGCTCAGCACTCCCTGCTTGTCGCCCACCTTGTCCGACAGCAGGAAGGTCGGCGTGGCGCTTTCCACTTCTTTTGTGTTATCAATGACTTTCGTTTTGGTTTCGCCGTCACCGCCGTGGGCCAGCAGTGCGCCGATAGCACCGCCGCCTAACGCCGCCCCTGCAATCCAGCCCCACGGGGCATCGCTCAGGGCGCTTCCCTGCTCCAGGAAGGGTTCAATGCTGCTAATGGGTGTGGCCTGCGCGGTTAATTCAGTAGCGGCAACGCCTGATGCTTCCCCGGCATCGGCAAAAGAGAGATGAGTCAGTTCCTGCCCGTCGTTGAACACCAGCTCTGACTGATGTTGGGTTTCAGGATCTTCAACAAAATAGTTATTGCAGCGAATAACGCTGCCGTCCTTCATATAAATGAGAAGGTCTTTACCCTGGCGGACATAACGCACCACGTCCTGAGCAGAGCCCTGAATTTCAATCACGCTCGGCGATGAAATAGAGACCGACAGATTTCCTTCGCCGGTTAATTTCGTTTTCTCCGCCGTTTTGCGAATGATGACATCAACAACCTTTACGTTACTCATATTCCTCTCCTTGCAGGTGTACGGATCCCTGTGGATATATCCACCAGACGGATGTAGCTATCCCTGGGAAAAAACACCCATTATTTTCAGACTTATTTCGTGCAGCTATGCGTGGCTTTTGTTAACTCAAATCGGGTAATTTTGCGGCAGCGTTTTTCTCTATTCCAATAAGCGGCATTAAATTATCAACCGCGGAAGCATAATTAATTGCCGAACTCCAGCCATCATACTCGGCAATTATTTTCGCCGACGTGGCCTGCCAGACATCCTGCTCAACGCTGAGCAAATCATTAATGCTCCGCTTGCTCAGGGTGTATTCATTTTTATAAACCTCGCGGGCCCGCAGCGCATTTTCCAGCTGCCGCTTCCCGGCCTCCATTCTTCCCCGTGCGCCGGTCCAGTCAGCTTGCGCGACGGAGGCCTTTTGCAGCACGTCGAAACGCGCCTGATCGACCTGAGATGACGCCATCGCCCGTGCACCCTCAGCCTGACGCACGCGTGCGGATACCGCGCCGCCCTGATAAAGCGGTGCGTCAATATTGAGCTGGATCTGGTCGTCCCAGTATGAGCGGTTGTCCGACTCGTAACGCGTGCGTCCCCCCTTCAGGCTCAGGGTTGGCCAGTGCTGGGACTTCGCCGTTTCAACACCATACTGGGCCGAACGTTCCATATTCTGCGCGGCCATTACCGCCGGTATTAACGAATAATCAATGCGGTTGAGCGAATCCGGCTCAACGGCGAGGTTTGCGGGTACCGGCGAATAATGATCTGCCTGCATTCCGGTTAATACCGCGAGCCTTGCGCGGGCGCTGTTCAACGCGGCGTTATACTGCGCCACCGTCGCCTGCATGCCGGCAATACGCGTGCGGGTCTGGAGTTCATCGGAGGTGGAACTCACGCCCGCATCGGCGCGCAGTTTTGCCAGCTGCTCCACGTTTTTCAGTGCCTGAACATTCTCTTTTGCCGCCTGTAGCAGGTCGGAATAACGTTTGACCTCCACGTAGCCGAGCGCCGTTTTTTCCGCCACGTCAGAAAGCGTGCTCATCAGCTGGTAGCGGTAGCTATCGCGCTGTGCGGAAGACTGGCTGATGCTGTTGTTGGTCTTGCCAAAATCGTATATCAGCTGGGTCAGGCTCACCCCCCAGGCCGCAGAATTCTTCAGCGAACCGCTGGAATCGGTGGTCTGGCTATGCCCCGTACTCCCGTTCAACGCTATTTGCGGCATCCAGCCGCTGCGCGCCTCGTCTATTTGCGCCTGACCAATACCTAACTGCGCGGCCTGCTGGCTAATTGACGGATCGCGATCGATAGCGAAAAGAATACTTTCCTTTAAGGTCGTCGTTGCCATCGGGGCAATACCTACCGCGCCACTATTGGCATAAGCCGTATTTAGGGCTAATGAAATTAACGCCAGCGTAGCTATAAATTGGCGTGAAACAGGCTTGCGTAATATCGTCATTTTATCTCCCTGACTCTGAGTGATACTCAAGCAATTACCCAAAAAGAGGTACAGATAATTAGACAAATATCTTATTTAACTTCCTCGCTAAATTTCAGGTAAAGCTCCCCATACCCATTTCCGATGGAGATGAGATCCGCCTTTGTCTTATTAAATTTAAGAAATTACTTATTTCATAAGTTGATTTGCAGCATAACAAAATGTGGTATAGGCCACTACACCCACAATGTTAATGCGGTGTTACATATAAGAAAAAACATGGGGTTTCTGGACAAAACTCCGAAAGTAGCCTTTCAGATGAAACATCAAAACACACTGTAATTTAAGGAAAATTCTTAATCTCCTCTGCGCACATTTTTGCGTTAATTTCTGAGTGGGTCAGACACAAAGATTTTCAAAGAAGTGTCAACTTAAGTAAGAGCCATCGATTTGTTGAAAAATAATTCTAATAAAAAACATAAATCAGACATTAAATGCTTTATTTTAATTACATATCAGCATATTCCACCAGTTAATGACAATGCGTTGGTTACATAACCCAAATCGTTGATTAAAACATAACATTAACACTGTGGTTAACATTCAGAACGGCTTAATGATATCCGCTTAATATAATTCCAATAATTAAACATCAACCTGGTTTACGATACTCCTTCCTTCTGCGTCAAAATGCTGTATTATGCGATTTATTGCGACATTTTGCAGGATTGCTGCCCATGCACAAAACCGCACGTCAACGCTATGTCCTTGATATTCTCAGTGAACAAGGTCAGGCCAGCATCACCGAGCTGGCAGAAAAGCTGCAGGTTTCGGCGGATACCGTTCGTCGGGATCTGACCGATCTGGAAAATCAGGGGCTTGCCCAGAAGAATCACGGCGGGGCTATTGCTCTGAATCTTTCGGCCATGAATCGTCAGGGCCGCAATACCCTGTTGCCGGAAACCAAGCAGCGCTTGGGGAAACAGGTTGCGCAGGCGGTTCCGCCGGGTTCCACCCTGTTTCTGGATGCCGGCAGTACGGTGATGGCCGTCGCTACTTTTCTGCAGGGACCTCACACCGTGATCACTACCTCGCTGGATATCGCCCAGCATTTTAGCGACCGGGAAGACATTGAGCTTATTCTGCTCGGTGGAAAATGGGACCCGAAGCAGCGCCTGTTTGCCGGCAGCGCCACGTTGTCCCTGCTGTCACGCTATCGGGCCGATATCGCCATTCTTGGGGCGTGCGCCCTTCATGCCGAACTCGGTTTGAGTGCCGGTAAAGAAGCGGATGCCGAGGTGAAACGCGCGATGCTCGCCGCAAGCCATGCGCACTGGATTGTTGCCGATCACCTGAAAGTTAACCGCTGCGAGCCGTATCTGGTCTCCGGGCTCACCGATATTCATCAACTCTTTTTAGATCGTCCCTGGCCTGAGCTTGGGGACCCTGGCGCATTACGGGTCACGGTGTGCGCGCAATAACGTGGAGAAGGTCATGAGTAAAGTTCAAACAATCAACATTGCGCTGATCGGGTATGGTTTTGTCGGTAAAACCTTCCATGCCCCGCTGATCCAGTCCGTGGACGGGCTCAAGCTGGCGGTGGTCTCTTCCCGTGATGAAGAGAAAGTGAAGCGCGATCTTCCGGATGTGCTGGTGGTAGCCACGCCCGAAGAAGCCATTCAACATCCTGATGTTGACCTGGTGGTTATTGCCTCCCCTAACGCCACCCACGCGCCGCTGGCGACGCTGGCCCTGAACTCGGGAAAACACGTGGTCGTGGATAAGCCTTTCACTCTGGATTTGCAGGAAGCCCGGGACCTGATTGCCCTGGCGGATGAAAAGCAGCTTCTGCTCTCCGTTTTCCACAACCGCCGCTGGGACAGTGATTTCCTCGGCATTAAGCAGATTATTGAGCAAGGCACGGTTGGCAAGGTTAAACATCTGGAGTCGCATATTGACCGCTTCCGCCCGGAAGTGCGCGTGCGCTGGCGCGAGCAGAACGTCCCCGGCAGCGGTCTGTGGTTTGACCTGGGCCCTCACCTGATCGACCAGACGCTTCAGCTGTTTGGCCTGCCAGAGTCTGTTCAGGGAAATATTGCCACGCTGCGCGACGGCGCAGAGGTTAACGACTGGGCGCACGTGGTCCTCAATTACCCGGATCATAAGGTGGTTCTGCACGCCAGCATGCTGGTGGCTGGCGGTACGGCGCGCTTTACCGTTCACGGGGACAAAGGCAGCGTGGTGAAAGCCAGAATCGATCGCCAGGAAGCGCAGCTGCTGGCTGGCGTAATCCCCGGCAGCGACGCCTGGGGCGAAGACGACGACAGCATGGTGTTCTTCGGAGCTGATGGTGAACCCCAAACGATTGCCACGCCAAAGGGCGATCAGCGGCAGTACTACATCAACGTGCGGGATGCGATGCTCGGGAAGATCGCCAATCCCGTTCATCCTGTCGAGGCGTTAGCGGTCATGGCTGTTCTGGAAGCGGCGGTGAAATCGTCAGAGACGGGGTCAACGCAGACGCTGGCGTTAACTGATGAAGAGCGTGTTCTTGTGGGTTAAAAAACAAGCCGGGTGGCGCTGCGCCGCCCGGCACGAGTTTAAGACTACTGACGCTTATTCGGCATCATGCGCAAAAGAGTATTATCTTTCCAGAAATAGTGGTGCATCAGCGCCGCAAAGGCGTGCAGACCAATCACGAAATAGCCCAGATTTGCCAGCGTAACGTGCCACTCCTTCAGCACATCCACCAGGTCAAAATTCCCCTCCGCCGCGTGAGGCATCGCCAGACCAAAGGCGAACCAGTCGTTTCCACGGTTATACATCATTACAATGCCAATCAGCGGAAGCGCAATAAACAGCAGATAGACGATCAGATGCCCAAGGTGGGACATACCGGTAATCATCGCTTTGGGTTTAGGCTGAATGGGCGGTGCGGGAAACTTCAGGCGGATCAGCAATCTCGCCACCATCAGCACCAGAACCGAGATGCCGCAGGAGACGTGGATCATGTTAATAAGCGGTCGATCGGAACGCGGGAAAAAGCCTCTGAATTCCATCGCGCAGTAGGCGACAACGATTAACAAAAACACCAGCCAGTGAATCGTGATTTGAAGGCTTGTATATTTAGTGCGCATGGGATTTCCTGAAATAAACAGTCACCGCGCCAACATAATCTCCTTTCCTTAAAAATTCATTAACTTTTCTGTATGGTTTTTCAAATACTTCCCCTCGCATGAAGCATCTTCAATTGCTGCCCTGCCCGTGATGGTCTAAGCCTGGATGAGTTCAAACTGTCGTATCGACACGTTCACAGGAGAACACCATGAGTAAAATTGGCATTAATGGATTTGGACGCATTGGACGCCTTGTGCTGCGCCGCCTTCTTGAAACCCAGGACAGCAATACCGTCGTCGCCATCAACGACCTCACCTCCCCGAAAGTCCTGGCCTACCTGCTCAGGCATGATTCCAACTACGGTGGCTTCCCCTGGAGCGTGGACTTCACCGAGGATGCGCTGATTGTCGACGGTAAAACCATCGCGGTGTACGCCGAAAAGGAGGCAAAGCACATTCCGTGGAAAGCCGCGGGCGTGGATATCGTCGTGGAGTGCACCGGCTTTTATACCTCAGAAGAAAAATCGCGGGCGCACCTGGACGCCGGTGCGAAGAAAGTTCTGATTTCGGCGCCCGCGGGTGAGATGAAGACCATCGTCTATAGCGTGAATGACGATACCATTGACGCCAGTGATACTATTATTTCCGTCGCGTCCTGCACCACCAACTGCCTCGCCCCGCTGGCAAAAGCCCTGAACGACGCGTTTGAAATTAAAGTGGGCACCATGACCACCATTCATGCCTATACCGGCACCCAGGCGCTGGTGGATGGCCCGCGCGGGAAAGATTTGCGCGCCTCGCGGGCGGCGGCAGAAAATATTATTCCGCATACCACCGGTGCGGCGAAAGCCATCGGCCTGGTGATCCCCGCGCTCAGCGGCAAACTAAAGGGTCACGCCCAGCGCGTGCCGGTGAAAACCGGATCGGTAACCGAGCTGGTAGCGATTCTGGGTAAAAAGGTGACGGTCGAGGAGATCAACGCCGCGTTGAAAAAGGCGACCCAGGGGAATAAATCGTTCGGGTATACCGATGACGAGATCGTGTCGTCAGATGTGATTGGCTCGCACTATGGTTCGGTGTTTGACGCCACGCAGACGGAGGTGTCAGAAGCGGGAGACCTGCAGCTGGTGAAAGCCGTTGCCTGGTATGACAACGAGTATGGGTTTGTGACGCAGCTGGTGCGGACGCTGGATAAGTTTGCGGCGCTGTGATTCTCCCCTCACCCTAACCCTCTCCCCAATGGGGCGAGGGGATTAGATGATTTTACGCGCCACCTTCAGGACTGGGTCCTGTTGAAGCTGTCTCCATGCGGCGGTGACGGTTTCAGGGAATTCAACGTGGGCGATAAAATCCCGCCCGGCCGGGCCATAGCCGTTGGCGTCATCATACAGCCGCGGTAGTTCACCCAGAACCAGCGACAGATACCGGTCAACGGGCCACAGCCCGGCGTTGACCCCACTAAACTCCACGCCCTCTGTGCCGTTTTGCAGCACTGGCGTAAACCCGGGATGGCTGATCCACTGCGGTGATGCGGGTTCATCGCGGCACACGCGGGCAAACGTCGCCATCGTGCGGCGCTGCATCGTTGGGTCCTGCACCACCAGCACGCGCCCGCTTGTCCGCTGACGCTCTTTCAGCATGTTCCAGCTAAAGCGCGCGTTTTCACCGCAGTTGGTGGAGCGATCTTCAACCCACACGCGCGCCTCGGGGATCTGCCAGAACGCCCGCGCAACGTCGGCAAGAATGCTTGCTTCGGCCCGCCCTTCGACTTGTAAGGTGTGATAACGCGGATGATTTCCGATAGCTGAATATAAAAACGCGGTTGAATGACCAATACCTCCGCTAATCAGGAGCGGGATTTCTCGCTGCGCGGCAATACGGCAGGCTGCATCAATGGTCGGGATCACCGCGTTCCCTGCCAGAATTACCGCATCGACGTCCGGGTACAGGCGGCTGTCGCTCAGGTCATCCTGCGCCAGCCATTCACCGACAGTATTAATGGCCGCCAGCGTGGCATCCGGCAGGATGGGAAAATGGGTCTGTTCCATGATGAACTCCTTCTCGCTATCCCTGCAGGGTAGCGACTTCAGGTTCTCAACACAACGGCGACATCGGGCCGCTCTTTTTCCTTAAATTTCTTTCGTACATTTGATTAACATGCGCAAATCATATTCACTTGAATTATCATTTGCGGCAGACGTAGAATCGCTAGCCCGCTAATTATTCAATCATTTCTAAGGTAATGACGTTATGCGCCTGCCCGAACGCGACCCTTATGCTCCTCGCGAGTGGCAGCCCCATGAGAAACCCGCCCTGCTGGGTTCGCCTTCCACTCCCGAGCACAGTACGCCAAAACGCGTCGCCTATGGCGTCGTTGGGCTGCTGGTTTGCCTGACGGGGGCGCTGGGCAATGCGGTGGTCACCGCCAACCTGCAAAACCTGCAGGGGACCTTCGGGGCCTGGTCGACCGAAATCGCCTGGCTGCCCGCAGTCTATGTGATGACCAACATCTCCATTAACCTGCTGCTGGTCAAATTTCGTCAACAGTACGGCCTGCGCGCCTTTACGGAAGGTTTTCTGGTGCTCTACGTGCTGGTCACCTTTTTCCACCTGTTCGTTAACGACCTCAGCTCCGCGCTGATGGTACGCGCCGCGCACGGGATGGTGGCCGCCGCGCTCAGCTCGCTGGGGATTTACTACCAAATCCAGGCCTGGCCTGCGAAGCATCGCCTGAAGGCGCTTACCATCGGGATCACCGGATCGTCGCTCGCTATTCCGCTGGCGCGTCTGTTTTCCACTGAGCTTCTCCAGCTGGACGAGTGGCGCGGGCTCTATTTCTTTGAACTGGGGCTGGCGCTGATCTCCCTGGCCTGCGTAATCGCCTTAAAACTGCCGCCGGGTGACCGACGCAAGGTCTTCGAGAAGAAAGACTTTGTCACCTTCTTTTTACTGGCTCCCGGAATGGCCCTGCTCTGCGCCGTGCTCTCTTTAGGCCGTCTTGACTGGTGGTTTGAGGCGCCGTGGATCGGCTGGTCGCTGGCGCTATCGCTGGTGCTGATTGTTTCCGCTATCGTGTTTGAACATAACCGCGCCAACCCGCTGCTGAACACCCGCTGGCTGTCGAGCGGCAGCATCGTTCGCCTGGGGCTGATCATGCTGTTGATCCGCATCGTGCTGGCGGAGCAAAATACCGGCGTCATCGGCTGGCTGCAGTACGTGGGGTTACAGAATGAGCAGATGACCCATCTGGCGTGGTCCATTTTCGCCGGGATCGTCTGCGGGATCGTCACCAGCTGCCTCACCATCAAGCCCACAAAGCTGGCGTGGCCGATTATCACCTCTCTGGCGCTGATGATTGTTGCCTCGCTGCTGGACAGCCAGTCCAATAACCTGACCCGCCCGGATCAGCTGATGGTCAGCCAATTCCTGCTGGGCTTCGGCAGCGCCTTCTTCCTGGCGCCCGCCATGCTGGCCGCCATTGGCGGGGTAATTGCCGACCCGCGTAACCTGGTCAGCTTTTCGGTCATGTTTGGCATGAGCCAGAACCTCGGCGGCCTGCTGGGATCGGCGATTCTCGGCACCTTCCAGACCTGGCGCGAGAAATACCACTCCAGCCTGCTGGCGGATCAGCTCACCACGCTTAACCCGCTGGTCAACGAGCGGATTCAGCTTTATACCCAGATGTATAAAAGCCTGATTGGCGACAGTACGCTGCTGGGAACGCAGGCCATTACCCAGCTACAGACGGTGACCAGCCTTGAGGCAAATATTCTGGCCTACAACGATACTTATCTGCTGACGGCAAGCATCGCTGCCGCCACGCTGGTCTGGATTTTATGGCGCTTGCTGCGCCTGCGCATTACTGCCCGTATGGCGCTGAAGAACGCCACCGGCAACAAATAATTGTAATATTTCTGGAGAGTTTATGAGTCAGCAGGATGCCGCCAAAGAGCAGGCCAACACCCGCAAAAATGTGCGCATTGTTTCCGTTTTCACCGCCGCTGCCATCGGTATTGTCGGCGTGCTGGTCATTCTTTACGCCTGGCAGCTGCCGCCGTTTACCCGCCACGCGCAGTTTACCGACAACGCCTACGTGCGCGGCCAGACGACGTTCATTAGCCCCCAGGTTAACGGCTATATCACCGAGGTGAAGGTTCAGGACTTTGTGCAGGTCAAAAAAGGCGATCTGCTGCTGCAGATCGATGACCGCATCTATCGCCAGCGCGTCCATCAGGCCGAGGCGCAGCTGGCGATGAAAATTGCCGCGCTGAATAACAACCTGCAGCAGCGGAAAAGCGCCGAAGCGACCATTGCCAAAAATGAAGCCGCGCTGAAAAATGCCCGCGCCCAGAGCCTGAAAACCCAGGCGGATTTAAAGCGCGTGAAGGATCTGACGGCGGATGGTTCGCTTTCCATTCGGGAGCGCGATGCCGCGCTGGCCAGTGCGGCTCAGGGCAGCGCAGATATCGACCAGGCGAAAGCCACGCTTGAGATGTCGCGTCAGGATCTGCAGACGGTGATTGTGAACCGCGGCGCGCTGGAGGCAGATGTTGAAAACGCCAAAGCGGCGCTGGAGCTGGCGCAGATTGACCTGCAAAACACCCGCATTATCGCCCCGCGCGACGGCCAGCTCGGCCAGATTGCCGTGCGTCTCGGCGCGTACGTGACCGCCGGAACGCACCTCACTACGCTGGTGCCGCCGCAGCACTGGGTGATTGCCAACATCAAAGAGACCCAGTTGGCGGAGCTGCGCGTCGGTCAGCCGGTGAAGTTTACCGTCGATGCCTTAAACAACAAAGCGTATCAGGGCCGCGTAGAGAGCATCTCGCCGGCGACCGGGGTTGAATTCAGCGCTATCACGCCGGACAACGCCACCGGCAACTTTGTCAAAATCGCCCAGCGTATTCCGGTGCGCATTGAGGTGCTCGGTAAGCCTGAAGAGTCTGCGCTGCTGCGTCCGGGTATGTCGGTACAGGTGACGATTGATACGCGGGAGGCGAAGTGATGATCCTTCGCCCGATAGCCGCGCTGGTGGGGGCGCTCATGCTGGCCGGATGCCAGTCCGTTGACGTCAAGCCGGCGCAGCCGACCCTGCAAATTCCGGCTCAATGGCGCGCCGTCTCAGGGCCAACCAGCCCGACGGAACAGCTCTGGTGGCGCAATTTTCATGACAACAACCTCAACCGCTATGTGGACCAGGCGCTAAAAAACAACAGCGACGTGCTGATCGCGCGGGAACGAATTAACGAGTATCAGGCGCGGGTCTTTGCCGCCGACGGCAGCCTGTTTCCTTCGCTCGACGCGGGCGTAACCGGGACGCGCGCCCGTTCTCAATCCGCCGCCACTGGGCTTCCGGTTTACAGCACGCTGTACAGAGGCAGCCTGACGGCGAGCTATGACGTTGATATCTGGGGCGTCAACCGCAGCACGTCCAATGCCGCCGAAGCCTCGCTGGAGGCGCAAAAAGCCGCCGCCGCGGCTGCGGATCTCACCGTCGCCTCGTCCGTTGCCTCCGGGTACGTCACCCTGCTCTCGCTTGATGAACAGCTGCGCGTGACCGAATCCACGCTGAAATCACGCGAAGAGGCGTTTAATCTTGCCAAACGCCAGCTTGAGACGGGCTACAGTTCGCGCCTGGAGCTGATGCAGTCGGATTCCGAGCTTCGCTCAACGCGAGCGCAGGTGCCCGTGCTGCGGCATCAGATTGCGCAGCAGGAGAATGCCCTGAGCCTGCTGCTGGGAAGCAATCCCGGTGCGGTAGCGCGTAGCGAAAGCTTTGCGACGCTGACGCCGCTCACGCTGCCGTCACAGCTGCCCTCCACGCTCCTGAATCGTCGGCCGGATATCGTGCAGGCTGAGCGACAGCTGGTTGCGGCTGATGCCTCGCTTGCCGCGTCACGCGCCAGCCTGCTGCCGTCGATCAACCTGACCGCAACCGGATCGATCCAGGATCGCACCCTTTCCGGCCTGCTGGACAACCCGCTCCAGCTCTGGAGCGCAGGCGGCAGCATTCTCGCCCCGCTGCTGAACCGCCAGGCGCTGAACGCGCAGGTGGATATTTCCCAGTCCCAGCGTAACCAGGCGCTGTATGCGTATGAAAAAACCGTGCGTAACGCGTTTGCCGAAGTGAACAACAGCCTTGATGCCATTACGCGCTATCAGGAACAGCTGACGGAGCTGCTTGCCCAGCAGGATGTGGCCCGGGAGACGCTGCGCATTGCGCAGAACCGCTATCGCAACGGTTATTCATCCTATCTTGACGTGCTGGACGCGCAGCGCACGCTGTACTCGGTCCAGACCAGCGTGGTGCAGGTCAAAAATAACCTGCTGCTGGCGCAGATTGATTTGTATAAAGCGCTGGGCGGAGGATGGGTCAGTGCCTGAAAACCTGCCCGGTGGCGCTTTGCTTACCGGACCTGCATTTCGCACCCGTAGGCCGGGTAAGGCGTAGCCGCCACCCGGCAATCCCTCTAAAGGAGTCAATCTATGCAACAACAATGGTCTGCAGTAGATAATTACATGATTTCTTCGCTTATCCCTGAGGATGAGGTTCTACAGAAGGTTCTTGAGAACAACAAACGCGCCGGGCTACCCGAACACGATGTTGCGGCCAATCAGGGACAGCTGCTGGCGCTGTTCGTGCGCATGACGCAGGCAAGACGCATTCTTGAGATCGGTACGCTGGGTGCCTTTAGCTCTATCTGGATGGCGCGCGCCCTGCCGCCGGACGGAAAGCTGATTACGCTCGAGGCGGACCCAACGCATGCCGATGTTGCCCGCCAGAATATTCGCCTCGCGGGGCTGAACGATCGTATTGAATTAATAGAAGGCCCGGCGCTGAACTCGCTGGAGAATTTCGGTGACGTTCCGCCGTTCGACCTGATCTTTATTGATGCCGATAAGCCAAACAATCCCGGCTATCTGGAGTGGGCGCTGCACTATTCCCGTCCCGGCACGGTGATTATCGGCGATAACGTGGTCCGCGACGGCGAGGTCATTAACGGGCAAAGCGACGACGCGCGCGTGCTGGGCGTGCGGCGTTTTATAGAGATGACGGGGGATAACCCACGCTTAACCGCCACCGCACTGCAAACGGTGGGGGTTAAGGGATGGGATGGGTTTACGCTGGCGATTGTGAATGGGTGAAGGCATCAGCCCGACCCTCTCCCTGTGTACAGTCCGGGGACATGGTAGACAGGTGTTCGGGGACATGGTGAACACTTTTTAACATCCTTTACCCATGGTGAT